>NC_010407.1:2606916-2932780 GCF_000069225.1 Clavibacter sepedonicus
ATTGCAGAATTAGCCATCGAACAAAAATCCGAGAATACGTGGGTCATCGCATGCGTAACTTTCGTCGGCATGGCGATGGGTCTCATTGTCTTCACACAACTCGGCGCAGGTTCCCTCGGGGTCGAGAGCCAGTTGGCCGCCTTCGGCATGTGCGCAATGGCTTTTATCCTCTACGCTGTGCTTCTTTCCATGTTCAACATCATCGCCCTCTTCACCAGCGAAGCTCCAGTCGAATGCATAGCCGTTCTGTACGGCGCGGAATTGCTGGTTCCAATACTCTGCTCACACTTGTGGCGAATGCTCCCTGAGGCTCTGTTCACGGCCTCCCTCTCCGGCGCGATGGCCTGGGTATTTCGGAACGACTCGCTCAGGACGGTCCGAAATCTGACGAGGAGACTCAATGACCTCGAGCGTCTTCGCGCAACCGCAGCACCGAAAGGCCTCCGTGAACGGCTACGCGCGGCCGGACGGACCTTCGTGAGTTGAGACTTGACAGATGATGAGGACTATGACGACAAAAGGAGGGATCACGCCTTGGGGGCGGACTCCTTCGCGGCCGGCGCCGGCTCGACGGTGAAGACCGCGTCGAGCAGCTGGCGCACCCAGTCCACGAGCTCGGCGTCGGGCAGCGGCTCGCCGTCGCGCTTGGGCAGCGGCACCGTGACGGCGTTGGTCTGCGCGAACAGCCGGCTGCCCGGGTACATGCGCTGCAGCCGCACCTGCTTGCTGTCGGCGAGGTCGGCCGGAGCGATGCGCAGGTTCCGGCCCATCGCGACGACCTCGCTGAGGCCCGCCCGCTGCGCCACGCGGCGCAGACGCGAGACCCGCACGAGGTTGTCGACCTCAACGGGCGGCTCGCCGTAGCGGTCCGACAGCTCCTCGATGACCCGGTCGATCTGGTCGTCGGTGGCCGTGGGCGAGGCCGCGGTGGAGAGCTTCTGGTACGCCTCGAGGCGCAGCCGCTCGCTGTCCACGTACTCCTCGGGGATGTGCGCGTCGACCGGCAGCTCGAGCCGCAGCTCGGTCTGGCCCTCCGCGACGTCGCCGCGGAAGGTCGAGACGGCCTCGCCGATCATGCGCAGGTACAGGTCGAAGCCGACGCCCTGGATGTGGCCGGACTGCTCGCCGCCCAGCAGGTTGCCGGCGCCGCGGATCTCGAGGTCCTTGAGCGCGACCTGCATGCCGGATCCCAGCTCGTTGTTCGCCGCGATGGTGGACAGCCGGTCGTGCGCCGTCTCGGACAGCGGCTTGTCGGCGTCGTAGAGGAAGTACGCGTACGCGCGCTCCCGCCCGCGGCCGACGCGCCCGCGCAGCTGGTGCAGCTGGCTGAGGCCATACTTGTCAGCCCGGTCGATGATGAGCGTGTTCGCGTTCGCGATGTCGAGGCCGGTCTCGATGATGGTGGTCGAGACGAGCACGTCGAACTTGCGCTCCCAGAAGTCGACGATGACCTGCTCCAGCATCGCCTCGCTCATCTTGCCGTGGGCGACGGCGACGCGCGCCTCGGGCACGAGCTCGGCGAGCTCCGACGCGACCCGGTTGATGCTCGAGACACGGTTGTGCACGAAGAACACCTGGCCCTCGCGCAGCAGCTCGCGGCGGATGGCGGCGGCGATCTGCTTCTCGCTGTTCGGCCCCACGAACGTGAGGATGGGGTGCCGGTCCTCCGGCGGCGTCGCGAGCGTCGACATCTCGCGGATGCCCGTGACCGCCATCTCGAGCGTGCGCGGGATGGGCGTGGCCGACATCGCGAGGATGTCGACGTTGGCCTTCAGCTTCTTCAGCGCGTCCTTATGCTCCACGCCGAACCGCTGCTCCTCGTCGATGATGACGAGCCCCACGTCCTTGAACGCGATGCTGCCCGTGAGCAGGCGGTGGGTGCCGATGACGACGTCGACCGAGCCGTCCTCCAGCCCCTTCACGGTCTCGCGCGACTCCTTCTCCGACTGGAAGCGGCTGAGCTGACGGAGGTGCACGGGGAACCCGGCGAAGCGCTCGGAGAAGGTCTCGAAGTGCTGCTTCACGAGCAGGGTCGTGGGCACGAGCATCACGACCTGCTTGCCGTCCTGCACGGCCTTGAACGCGGCGCGCACGGCGATCTCGGTCTTGCCGAAGCCGACGTCGCCCGAGACCAGGCGGTCCATGGGGATGGGGCTCTCCATGTCGCGCTTGACCTCGTCGATGACGGTGAGCTGATCCGGCGTCTCCATGAAGGGGAACGCCTCCTCGAGCTCGCGCTGCCACGGGGTGTCCGGCGGGAAGGAGTGGCCGCGCGACGCCATGCGCGCCGAGTAGAGCTTGACGAGCTCGACCGCGATGTCGCGGACGGCGCGGCGCGCCTTGCCCTTGGCCGCGGCCCAGTCGCTGCCGCCCATCTTGCTGAGGCTCGGCTCCTCGCCGCCGACGTAGCGGCTGAGCAGGTCGAGCTGGTCGGTGGGCACGAAGAGCTTGTCGCCCGGGTAGCCGCGCTTGGAGGGCGCGTACTCGATGACGAGGTACTCGCGCCGCGTCTTCACGGTGTCGCGGCCGCCCGAGGAGACCTCGCGCTGGGTGAGCTCCACGAACTTCCCGATGCCGTGCGTGGTGTGCACGACGTGGTCGCCGGGCTTGAGCTGCAGCGGATCCACCACGTTCTTGCGCCGCGTGGCGAGCTTCTTGACCTGGCGGCTGTCGTAGCCGGCGGCGCGCCCGTAGAACTCGCTCTCGGTGAGGAGCGCGAGCTTGACCTCGGGCATCTCGAAGCCCGCGTCGATGGCGGAGCGGAGCAGGTAGGCGATGCCGGGCTCGGGCTCGGCCGGGAACTCCTCGACCACGCGCGCCGGGACGCCCGCGTCGCGGAGCACGGTGTCGGCGCGCTCGACGAGGCCGGATCCCTGGGCCACGACGCCCACGGCCCACCCGGCCGCGAGGCGCTCGCGCACGTGCTCGATGGCGCCGTCGGCGTTGCCCGCGAAGCTCGGCACGGGATCCGCCTGGATGCGCACGGTCATGACCTCGTCGATCCCGAGGTCCTCCGGCAGCACGTCGGTGGCCTGGAAGCCGGAGAGGGTCCACCAGCGACGCGGGCCGCGGGCGTCGCGGAGCCTCCCCAGCGAGAGGAAGTCGCCGGACGCGAGGTCGATGGGCGCCTGCGCGCCTGCGGTCGCGGCGTTCCAGGCGGCGTCGAGGAACTCGCGGTTGGTGTCGGCGAGGCTCTGCGCGCGCGTGGACACGCGCTCGGGCGAGACGACGGCGATGGCCGCGTCCACCGGCAGGTAGTGCGTGACCGGCACGAGCCTGTCGACGAGCGCGGGCGCGAGCGACTCCATGCCCTCCACCGGGATGCCCTCCGCGATCTTCGCCAGCATCTGC
This sequence comes from Clavibacter sepedonicus, assembly GCF_000069225.1. GTDB lineage: Bacteria > Actinomycetota > Actinomycetes > Actinomycetales > Microbacteriaceae > Clavibacter > Clavibacter sepedonicus. Next base: position 2,610,268 of record NC_010407.1, read on the forward strand.
TGGAGGTTCGGGAACTCGTGCTGCATCTCGCGGGCGCGCTGGCGCACGGGCGCGCTCAGCAGCAGCTCGCGGCTCGGCGGCAGCTCGACCGAGGTGATCTCCTCCTCGAGGGACCGCTGGTCGGCGACCGCGAACGGCCGCATCTGGTCGACCTCGTCGCCGAAGAACTCGACGCGCACGGGGTGGTCGGAGACGGGCGGGAACACGTCGAGGATGCCGCCGCGCACCGCGAACTCGCCGCGGCGCGTGACCATGTCGACGCGCGAGTACGCGAGGTCGACGAGCCGGACGGCCAGCTCGGAGAGGTCGTGGCCGCGGCTGCCGGTGGCGAGCTGCACGGGCGCCAGCTCCGTGAGGTTGTCGGCGACGGGCTGGAGGGCCGCGCGCACCGAGGCGACGATGACGAGCGGGCGCACCTGGTCGGCCGGCACCTCGCGCGCGCCCTGGCCGAGCGCGGCATGCCACTGCTCCATGCGGCGCAGCGCGTGGATGCGCTTGCCCACGATCTCGGCGCTCGGGCTCAGCCGCTCGTGCGGCAGCGTCTCCCACGCGGGGAACTCGAGGATCTCCGCGTCCGGCAGCACCGCGTCGAGGCTGCGGCGCATGCCCTCGGACTCGCGGCCGGTGGCGGTGACGACGAGCAGGCACCCCGGGATGCCGCGCTGGATGCGCTGGCGGAGGAGCCCCGCGAGCAGCGGCCCCTGGAGCCCCTCGGTGAGGGAGAAGTCGGCGTCGCGGGAGGCCGATGCGAGGGCGTCGTCGAACGTGGAGGCGCGCGAGAGCGCCGGGATCAAGCCCTGGAGGATCACCAGATGATCGTACGCGCCGCCACCGACAGGGCCGCCTCCGTCCGCCGTGGGCGGACGCGGGACGCGCGGACCGGGCCGGGCGCGGATCAGGACGCGGCGGTGTGGAAGCGCAGCTGCGCCGCGATGAGGCCCTCGGAGGCGATCATCTCGACGGCGTCGGCCGCGTCCTCCAGCACGTTCGGCAGCACCTGCCGCTCGGTGGAGGAGAAGGGCTTCAGCACGAAGTCGGCGGCGTCCTGGCGGCCGGGCGGGCGCCCGATGCCGATGCGCACGCGCGTGAAGTCGCCCGTGCCGGCGGAGGAGATGATGTCGCGGATCCCGTTGTGGCCGCCGTGACCGCCGCCCTGCTTGAGCTTCATGGAGTCGAACGGGATGTCGAGCTCGTCGTGCGCGACCACGAGCTGCGCGGGCTCGAGCGAGAAGTACGAGAGGAGGTTCGCGACCGGCCCGCCGGACAGGTTCATGAACGAGTTCGGCTTCGCGAGGATGAGCTTCGGACCGCCCGGGACGGCGCGCCCCTCCGCGACCTGCGCGTTGGCGCGATGCGAGCGGAACGTGGCGCGCATCCGGTCCGCGAGCACGTCGAGCGCCATCTGGCCGACGTTGTGCCGCGTGCCCGCGTACTGCGGGCCGGGGTTGCCGAGGCCGACCACGAGCAGGGTCCGGTCGTCCACGTGCGCTCTCCTCGGTAGGTCGATCGCATCCGGCGCGGATGCGCGGAGCCCGCCGGCCGCTGCCGGTGATCCCGGACGGCGGCCGACGGGCTCCGTGGTGCTGGTCGTGCTGTCGTGCTGGTCGTGCGTGCGGCCGGAGCCGCGGGCGATCGCTACTTGTCGTCGCCCGACTGGTCGCCCGTGGCGCCGTCGTCGGTGACCGCGACGTCCGCGTCGCCCTCGGCCACGACGTCCTCGTCGACCGCGTCGGTCGTGAGGTCGAGCTGCGGCACGGAGATGGCGAGCACGAGCGTCTCGGGGTCGGTCACCAGGTTGGCGCCGGCGGGCAGGTCGACCTGGCCGACCGTGATCTGCGTGCCCTCCTCGAAGCCCTCGATGGAGACGGTGAAGCGCTCCGGGATGTGGGTGGCCTCGACGTCGACCGTGATGGATGTGTTCTCGAGGTTGTGGATCGTGCCGGGGTAGGACTCGCCCTCGACGTGGATCGGGACCTCGACCTCGACGCGCTCGCCACGGCGGACGACGATGAGGTCGACGTGCTCGATGATCTGGCGCACGGGGTCCTTCTGGACGTCCTTCACGAGGACCAGCTGCGGAGTGCCCGCGATGTCGAGCGTGATGATCTGGTTCGCCTTGCGGATGATGAGCATGAGCTCGTGGCCCGGCAGCGTGACGTGCTGCGGGTCGGTGCCGTGGCCGTAGATGACCGCGGGGATCTTGCCGACCGCGCGGATCTTGCGGGCCGCGCCCTTGCCGAACTGCGTGCGCAGCTCCGCGGAGAGGTTGTTGTCAACCATGGTGTCGCTCCAATTGCGGCCCGTGAGGGCTCGCGTCGTGTGTCTGTCGTCTGCTCGAACGCTTGCGCGTGAGGAATGAGGTGCGAGCCCCGTCCACCGCGTCGATAACGGACCGCCGCCGCGCTCGCGCGCGGCTCTTGCGATCCCTCGCCGAAGTTCAACCCCCGATGCTACCGGACGGACGGGTCCCCGGTCGACGCGTCCGCCGAGGCCGCGGCCGAGGCCGGGGCCGAGGCCGGCGCGGGCGATCCCGGCGCGGGCGGCATGGACTGCCCGACCCGGAGCCGCAGCCCGTCGTGCACGCCGTCGACGACGTCCTCGAACGCGACCGGCGTGCCGAGCGTCGCCGAGACGTAGACGCTCACCACGGTGGCGAGCGAAACGAAGGCGTCGTCGACCGTGACGCCGGCCGGGCGGCCGACGCGCAGGGCGTCGGCGATGTCGTCGTACTGGCGGTAGTGGCCCTCGAGGTAGGTGTTGTCCAGGCGCGGCGAGCGCGGCAGGTCGGCGTCGTGGATCTCGAGCTCGGCGTCGTTGCGCACGTCGGCCTGGGCGGGCACGCCCGACGCGGGCGCCGCGTGGAAGTAGGTGAGGGATCCGGCCTCGATGACGGCGGATCCGCGCGTGCCCTGCACCTGCACGCGGGTGTCGAGGCCCGGGTACCCGGCGGTGGTCGCCTGCAGCGTCGCGAGGGCGCCGGACGCGAAGCGGATCACGGCGACTGCGACGTCCTCGACCTCGATGCCGTCGTGGGCGAGCAGCGCGGTCTGCGCGTACACCTCGACCGGGCGGCCGAGGTAGGAGACGAGCAGGTCGAGCGTGTGCACGCCCTGGTTCATGAGGGCGCCGCCGCCGTCGAGGTCCCACGTGCCGCGCCAGTGGCCGGAGTCGTAGAAGCCCTGGCTGCGCCACCACGGAGCGCTGGCGACGGCCGAGGTGAGCCGGCCGAGCCGGCCGGAGCGCACGGCCCGGTCGACGACGACGCTCGACGGGTTGAAGCGGTGCTGGCTGATGACGGTCGAGAGGATCCCCCGCCCGGCGGCCTCGCGCGCGAGCTCCGCGATGCGGCGGCCGCGCGCGAGGTCGACGTCGAGCGGCTTCTCGATGACGACGTGGAGGCCGGCGGCCAGCGCCTCCTCGGCGAGGCCGATGTGCAGGCCGCTGGGCGTGCAGATGACGACGAGCTCGGCGGCGTCCGCGCGGATCAGGTCGCCGAGGTGCGCGAAGACGCGCGGGCGCTCGGCGCGCAGCTCGTCGACGAGCGCGGCGACGCGGAACTCCGGGTGCTCAGCGAGGACGCGCGCATGGTGCGTGCCGATGACGCCGCAGCCGACGATCGCGACGCGGATGGGCTCGTGGACGACGGCGGCGGGCGCTCCCTCGACGGCGGCGGGCGCGGCGTCGGCCTCGCGGACCGCGGCGGACGGGACGGCGGCGGCGTGGTGCCCGGGCTCGGACGGCGCTGCCGCGTCCGCGGCGGCGCCCGTGTGGGGCACGTCGGACCCCGACCGCGCCTCCCGGACGAGCGCGGGGACGTCCGCCTCGGGCACCGCGGCGGCGGGCTCGGTCGAGGTGGCCGGCGCGTCGTCGACCCGGCCGGGTGACGCCGTGCGGCCGCCGGGCAGCAGCTCGCGGACGGCCGCGTCCGCGAGCGCGACGGGATCGTCGGTGATGTCGAGCGTGATCCCCTGCTCGTCGTCGCCGAGCGGCTCGAGCGTGCGCAGCTGCGACGACAGGAGGCTCGACGGCATGAAGTGGCCCTCGCGTCCGCCGAGGCGCTCGGCCAGCAGATCGTGGTCGCCGACCAGGTGCACGAAGACGGCGTCGGGCGCGGCGGCGCGGAGGATGTCGCGGTAGGAGCGCTTGAGCGCGCTGCACGCGACGACGGGTCCGCCCTCGGGACGACCGGCGAGCGCGCGGCCCACCTCCTCGAGCCAGGGGCGGCGGTCGTCGTCGTCGAGCGCGTGGCCCTCGGCCATCTTGCGGCGGTTGGCCTCGGGGTGGAGGTCGTCGCCGTCGATGAACGGGACGCCGGCGTCCTGCGCGAGGAGCTCGCCGACCGTCGACTTCCCGGATCCGGAGACCCCCATCACGATCACGGGCGGGAACGGGCGGACGGCGTCGATGCGGATCACTCCCTGCGGTTCGGTGAGGAACTCGTGCGGCGCGACCGTCTGGGTGCGCTCATCCATCCTACGAGACGCTCCCCGACGCCCCGCTGACGGTCGGGGGCCCGGGCGTAGCCTGAGGACGACTGTCGACAAGGAGGCATCAGATGTCAGATGACCAGCAGGCCACGGCGAACATCGGGGTGGTGGGGCTCGCGGTGATGGGGTCGAACCTCGCCCGCAACCTCGCCAGCCGCGAGGGCAACACGGTCGCGGTGTACAACCGCACCACCCAGAAGACCACCGACCTCGTCGAGGAGCACCCCGAGGCGGGCTTCGTCGCCGCCACCACCATCGAGGAGTTCGCCGCCTCGCTGCAGCGCCCCCGCACCGCCATCATCATGGTCAAGGCCGGACGCGGCACGGACGCGGTCATCGAGCAGCTGACCGAGGCGTTCGAGGAGGGCGACATCATCGTCGACGGCGGCAACGCGCTGTTCACCGACACCATCCGCCGCGAGAAGGAGGTCCGCGCGAAGGGCCTCCACTTCGTCGGCGCCGGCATCTCCGGCGGCGAGGAGGGCGCGCTCAAGGGCCCGAGCATCATGCCCGGCGGCACGGCCGAGGCGTACGAGACCCTCGGCCCCATCCTCGAGTCGATCGCCGCGGTCGCGGAGGGCAAGCCCTGCGTCACCCACATCGGCACCGACGGCGCCGGTCACTTCGTGAAGATGATCCACAACGGCATCGAGTACGCCGACATGCAGCTCATCGCCGAGTCGTTCGACCTGCTGCGGCGCGTCGGCGGCCACGAGCCCGACGCGATCGCCGACGTGTTCGAGGAGTGGAACGGGGGCGACCTCGAGTCGTACCTCATCGAGATCACCGCCGAGGTGCTCCGGCAGAAGGACGCCGCGACCGGGAAGCCTCTCGTCGACGTCATCGTCGACCAGGCCGGGTCCAAGGGCACGGGCGTCTGGACCGTCCAGAACGCGGTGGGCCTCGGCGTGCCGGTGGGCGGGATCGCGGAGGCCGTGTTCGCGCGCGCCGTGTCCTCCAAGCCCGAGCAGCGGAAGGCCGTGCAGGCGACGATCACGAGCCGTCCGGAGATTCAGTCCGGCGGCGACACCTTCGAGGACGACGTGCGCGCCGCGCTCTACGCGAGCAAGGTCGTCGCGTACGCGCAGGGCTTCGATGCGATCGAAGCGGGCGCGAAGGAGTACGGCTGGGACATCGACAAGGGCAAGGTCGCGGAGATCTGGCGCGGCGGATGCATCATCCGCGCGCAGTTCCTCAACCGCATCGTCGAGGCGTACGAGAAGGACTCCGGCCTCGCGACGCTGCTCGAGGACCCGTACTTCGCCAAGGCCGTCGCCGACGGCGAGCAGGCCTGGCGCCGGGTCGTCTCGGTCGCCGCGCTGTCGGGGATCCCGGTGCCCGGCTTCGCGTCGGCGCTGAGCTACTACGACTCGCTCGCCTCCGAGCGCCTGCCCGCCGCCCTCGTGCAGGGCCAGCGCGACTTCTTCGGCGCGCACACGTACCACCGCACCGACAAGGAGGGCACCTTCCACACGCTGTGGTCCGGCGACCGCTCCGAGGTCGAGGCCGAGGACACCCACTAGCGGCCAGCCGACCGTCGCCGACGCCCCGCCGCCCGTCCCGGGCGGCGGGGCGTCTGTCACACTGGGGCGGATGGACGAGGACGAGCACCCGGAGCTCGCGGGCTACGAGCCGCACCGCCCGCGGAGCCTGCGCAGCAGGCGCACGCTGCTCGTGATGCGGGTCGTCGTCGTGGTCGGCATCGTCAGCCTGCTGCTGCCCGGCGTCGTGACGATGGTGCGCGTGGGCGCGAACACAGCCGACATGGCCTGCGCCGACTTCGTGGCGTACGAGCGTCCCGACTCCCCCTCGTACGAGGTGCGCTTCCAGCTCTTCGGACCCGGCGTCGTCGGGTACGAGTGCTATACGCGGTACGCCTTCGGCGGCGACGAGCACATCGTGTCGCTCGGGCTCATCCCGTCGGGGCGCGTGGCGCGCGAGGTCGTCGAGCGGAACTCCCGGGACTGATCCCGAGGCCGCCCGCGTGGGCGGCCGCACCGCGGTGGTGGGGCCTAGGCCGCCCCGTCGACCATGCTCGTGACGGATCCGTCGTCGAACACCTCGTGGATCGCGGCGAAGCCATCCCGGTCTTCTTCAGCGTATTCGCGGCGAGGACGGTAGTGGGGCCGGTGTCGATGAGGTCGCCGACGGGGAGGTAGACGCGACCCCCGGCGTCCCTGGCGAGGACATGGGCCCGAATGCTTGCGACCGGATGCCGCGGCACCGCCCCACCTCAGCGGGCAGTACAGCCGTCCTGCAAATCTCCTGTGCAGTTCTCACACGCGCAGGTCGAGGGCAACCTATGTTCTGAGCACCAGCCGGATCCCCTAGTGAGTGGATCTGCCGACGACGCGAAGGAGATCCTTACCATGCATAGTCCCCAGGCGCGAAACGCGGATACCTGATGCCGTTCTACGACGCCTTCTGGTCTGTCGCCATCGGCACCACCGCCCTTCTGGCCGTGATCGCGCTCATTCAAGTCGTGCGACGCCGAAGCACCATCACCACGAATTCGGCCGCGATCTGGATCATCGTCATTCTCATCGCGCCGATAGTGGGGGCCTTGATGTGGTTCCTCGTGGGCAACAGGACTACACCGAGCCACAGCCAGGCAGTTCGTCATACTCATCTCGGCCACACGGACAGGAGCGCATGATGCGGAGTCCCAGGAGATGGAGCTCCCTGACTGCCGGAGCAGTCCTCGCCCTGCTCGCCTTGGCTCAGCCCGCGAACGCGGCTCCCCATTCTCACCGCGCCTTCGATGACACCGCGCTTCGTCAGCACATGTCGTCGCTTGGGATACACGCAGAGGTGCAGGGCCGACTCATCGTCAAGTTGAAAGCCGGCCAGCGTGTCGATTCTATGACAGACACCGCATCCGTCTCCACGCAGGTGAGAATCAAAGACGGCTACAGCGTGAGTATCGATACTTACGCAGACGGCTCTGTTGGCGAGACGGGCAACGAGATCGGCCGGCCGGCCACTCCTGACGAGGTGATGGTGATGCAGGCTCGGGCGAAACCATTCGCCTCCCCTTACTACCACGGTGATTCTGTAGACCATGAGGGCCTCATCCAGCCGGACGCGACGGTCGGAATCACGAGTTGCGTGCGCGGCCGTAACGCGGGAGTCGTGTATGCACAGAATTGCCATGTGTATTACAACGGTGTAACCGCCAGCAACAGCTTCAACGCGAACTACCAGCAGTATCCGGGAGGCGGCAAGGCTCAGTACATCGACGGTACGGCTAAGTTCGTGAGTTTCGTGCAGTCCGTGAACAATGAGCACGTGGATGTTTACGACAACGGGTCTCGAATCCGATACTCGTTCAGCACGAGCTTGAATGGCTTCGGCAACATCCCGGGCTTTCTTCAGTTGAAGGTCACTGGGACAGGAGTCTACGTCTCACGAGGTTGACGGAGCGTCAACTCGAATCAACAGCATCCGATGCAGATGGGTCGGCACTCTCGTGCCGACCCATCTGCATGCAACAACGTCCTGGGACAGTCAGACTACGCGGCCCCGTCGAACATGCTCGTGACGGATCCGTCGTCGAAGACCTCGTGGATCGCGCGGGCGAGCAGCGGCGCGATGGGCAGCACGGTGAGCTTGTCCCAGCGCTTGTCCTCCGGGATCGGCAGCGTGTCGGTGACGACGACGGAGTCGATGTGCTCGCTGTCGAGGATCTGCGTCGCCGGGTCGGAGAAGACCGCGTGCGTCGCCGCGACCACGACGCCCGTCGCGCCGTTCTTCTTGAGCGCCTCGGCGGCGGAGACGATGGTGCGGCCCGTGTCGATGAGGTCGTCCACCAGGAGGCACACGCGTCCGGCGACGTCGCCGACGATCTCGTGGACGGTGACCTGGTTGTGCACCTTGGGGTCGCGGCGCTTGTGGATGATGGCGAGCGGGGCGCCGAGCTTGTCGCTCCAGATGTCGGCGACGCGCACGCGGCCCATGTCGGGCGAGACGACGGTGAGGGTCTTCGAGTCGAGCACCGAGCGCATGTGCTCGAGGAGGACGGGCATCGCGAAGAGGTGGTCGACGGGGCCGTCGAAGAAGCCCTGGATCTGCGCGGCGTGGAGGTCGACCGACATGATGCGGTCGGCGCCGGCGGCCTTGAACAGGTCGGCCACGAGGCGGGCGGAGATCGGCTCGCGGCCGCGGCCCTTCTTGTCCTGCCGGGCGTAGGGGTAGAACGGGGCGACCACGGTGATCCGCTTGGCCGAGGCCCGCTTCATCGCGTCGACCATGATGAGTTGCTCCATGAGCCACTCGTTGATGGGCGCGGTGTGCGACTGGATGACGAACGCGTCGCTGCCGCGGACGCTCTCGTCGTACCGGATGTAGAGCTCGCCGTTGGCGAAGGTCCGCGCGTCGGTGTGCACGAGGGTCGTCTCGAGCTCCTCCGCGATCTGCTCGGCGAGCTCGGGGTGCGCGCGACCCGTGACGATCACGAGCCGCTTCTCTCCGGCGGTCTTGATTGCGGACACGGGACTCCGTCTCGTCAGTGCTGCTCGGTGTGCTCAGGCGTCGGACGCGTCGTCCGCAGGCCCGTCGGCGGCCTCGACGGCGGCCCGGGCCTCGGGGGTGCCCGGTCGCTTCGCCTCGGTCCAGCCGACCATGTTGCGTTGCGGCGCCACCGAGATGCCGAGTGCGCCGGGCGGGACGTCCTTGCGGATGACGGCACCGGCACCCGTGTAGGAGCCGGTACCGATCCTAACCGGTGCGACGAGGACGTTCCGCGAGCCGAGGTGCACGTGGTCGCCCACCTCGGTGCGGTGCTTGGACACGCCGTCGTAGTTCGCGAACACGGCGCCCGCGCCGACGTTGCTGTGCTCGCCGATGGTCGCGTCGCCGACGTAGCTGAGGTGCGGGACCTTGCTGCCCGCGCCGATCTCGACGTTCTTCGTCTCGACGTAGGCGCCGATCTTGCCCTCGTCGCCGAGGCGCGTGCCCGGGCGCAGGAAGGAGAACGGGCCGACGGTCGCGCGCGCGCCGATGACGGCGAGCTCCGCGTCGGTGCGGCGCACGGTCGCGTCCTCGCCGACCTCGGTGTCGCGGAGGGTCGTGTCGGGGCCGACCGTCGCGCCGGCCGCGACCGTGGAGGCGCCGAGGATCTGCGTGCCCGGGAGGACCGTGACGTCGGCGGCGAGCGTGGCCTTGACGTCGATCCACGTGGTGCGCGGGTCATGGATCGTCACGCCCGCCAGCTGCCAGCGGCGGATGATTCGCGCGTTCAGCTCGGTGGCCGCGGCCGTGAGCTGCACGCGGTCGTTGATGCCGGCGACGAGCCAGCTGTCGCGCACGGGCAGGGCCTCGATGGATCCGCCCGCGCGGCGGATCACGTCGGCCGCGTCGGTGAGGTACTTCTCGCGCTGGGCGTTGTCGGTGCCGATGGCGCCGAGCGTCTGCCGGAGCGCCTCGGCGTCGAAGACGTAGACGCCGGCGTTGACCTCGTCGATGCGGAGCTGCTCGCCCGTCGCGTCCTTCTGCTCGACGATGGCCTCGAACGCGCCGTCCTGGCCGCGGATGATGCGGCCGTTGCCGGTCGGGTCGTCGAGGCGGGCGGTGAGGAGCGTGAGGTCGTTGCGCGCCTGGCGGTGCGCGGAGACGAGCGAGCGGAGGGTCGCCGCGTCGAGCAGGGGCACGTCGCCCGAGAGCACGACGACCTGGCCCGTGAAGCCGTCGGGCAGGGCCGTGATGCCGACCTCGACTGCGCGGCCGGTGCCGGGGATCTCGTCCTGGTCGACGATGAGCGCGTCGGGCGCGAGCCGGCTGACGACGTCGACGACCTGGTCGCGGTCGTGGCGCACGACGGTGACGACGTGGCGCGCGCCCAGCTCCTCCGCGGTCGCGAGCACGTGGCCGACGAGCGGGAGACCCGCGAGGGGGTGGAGGACCTTGGGGAGGCGCGAGCGCATGCGGGTGCCCTGGCCGGCCGCGAGGATCACGACCGCGATGGACGGACTGCGCGGCTCGCCGTCGACGTCGAGCTCGCCCGTCACGATGGGGATCTCACGCGTCGTCGGCGTGCTGTCTGAGTCGGTCATGGCGGTCTCCCTGGTCCTCGTGCGTCTGTCCGGCGCGGCCGTCGGGCGTGGCTCCGCCCCCAGGATTCGAACCTGGACCTCACAGCTCCAAAGGCTGAAGTGCTGCCGTTACACCAAGGCGGACCGCTCACGGTCCGGCCGTGCGCACGATGAGTCTGCCAGACCGGCGACTGCCGGATCAGCGCGCGACGGGTATGGCGGCCTTACCCGGCGCCGGTGCCACCGGCATCACGCTTCCGGACTCCGTAATTGGCGCGCACGCTTCTTGCACGAAACGCTCGAAGTCAGTGACCATCGATTCCTCAACTAGCAGACCGACACCGAGCTCATTCAGCACAGCAGACCACTCTTCGCCGGGGAAAATCTCTACGGCTATCACTGGCCTCACAGGCAGGGAGTTTCGGACCGAATGACAGTACTTGAGCACCTGCCCGAGTGCCATGCGCATCTGATGTTCGATATTGCTCTCGCTTGCCGATTTAACTTCAACAATGAACGCTTGCGAACCCCCGAGCAAGGCGAGATCGAACCGCGGCCCTTGAATCGACGAGCTAAGACACTGGAACCCCATTGCTTCGGCAACGACAGCTACGGCGTTCTGAATGCGTGCGTGACTGCGCACCGCTCGCTCGTTGCCTGCGTAATTCTCCGCAAAGTAGTGCGGTAATTCGACATCGGCACCCTCATTTGCGCTTACGTACGGCACAAATCCACCCGATCCTTCGACGACCTCTCGTGCCCGAAGAATCGGTTCCGGCACTGAAGTCTCGGAATCATGCTGGTCTAATTCGATTCCATGGACCATCTGCCAGGCCCGCAAGAGGAGCGCGTTCCAAGAGCCGCATAAGTTGCGCACGGTACTTCCGCTGGGAAATATCTCCTGGGATCGTTGCCACTCGTCGTATGACGCCGCGGTAGGCGGACGACCAGTCTCACGCCAGCATGAGATGACCGCGGCAACCGCAGTAGCTTCGTCGAAGCGTTTATCTTGGCCAGAGTGGGGGTTAGCCGGTAAACCCGCGGCCTCCAGCGCGGATCGCCAGCTGCCGAATCGAATGGCCATGACCTGCATCCCGGGCGCGGGACGACCATCTTCGAGCCTAGGATTTTGAATCGCATGCCTCTGGTAGGCCTGAGCCGACAGAGTGCGACCTTCTGCGACAGCCGCGGCCTGCAAGCATCCTATCAACTCCTCATTAGAATACCGCTTCGCCCCTAGGCGCGGCACTCGCGTCAGGACTGCGTAATCCGGCACCGTTTCGGAGATAAAACGCGCGACCCATGACCTTTGAAGCCCCACATCGGCTGCCACCTCGTCAAGATCACGAAGACGAAGGAAGCTTTCTGTCATCGCCGTCGCCTTTTCGGAGACTGCCCTCAAGCGCCTTAGGTCGAGAGTCTCACCCAACGAACGCGGCGAGATGCCAAGCGCGCGCAGCCGCCGACGAATAGCCTCCCGAGTCACCCCCTCCACCAGACCCACTTCGTCCAACGTCAAAAGATCTTCCCTATAGAGTCGCAGCCATTCAGGGGCTTCGGGAGTCTGCCTTACCGGGAGCACCAACACCATGACAGAGTCCTTTTACTTGGGAGACCGAGTGGATTGCAAATTGCTCTACGGCCATATGCGCGCGGCAGGGAGCGATGAACGAAAAGCGTCGTCTCTCGATGTTCGCATCAGCCGCCTCACGCCTCTACCCCTCTTACGCGGGTCTCTTCCACGCGCGGGGACCGGCATGATGGGGGGATGCCCAGCCGCGACGAGGTCGACCGCATCGTCGACGCGTGGCGACGAGAGCGGCCCGACCTCGACTTCTCCCCGCTCGAGGTGCTGTCGCGCGTCGGACGGCTGTCGCGGCTGCTCGAGCGGGCCAGGCGGTCGGCGTTCCAGGAGTCCGAGCTCGAGTCGTGGGAGTTCGACGTGCTGTCGGCGCTGCGGCGGGCGGGCGATCCCTACCAGCTGAGCCCCAAGGCGCTCCTGCAGCAGACGCTCGTCTCCTCCGGCACGATGACGAACCGCATCGACCGGCTCGTGGCGCGCGGCCTCGTGGAGCGGCGGACGGATCCGCACGACGGCCGCGGGATCCTCGTGGTCATGTCGGACGCGGGGCGCACGCGCGTCGACACCGCGATCACGCGGCTCGTGGCGGAGGAGGCGGAGTTGCTCGAGACCCTGCCCGCGGCCGACCGCGACGTGCTGGCGGGGCTTCTGCGGCAGCTGATCCTCGACCTGGACGACGACGGGGCCTGACGCCGGACGCCCGACGAGCGGCGGACGCCCGCCAGCGGGCGGGTGCGCTCAGGCGTGCGCGACGCAGCGGCGCGCGGCCGGACGGATCTCGAGCCGCCCCGCCGCAATCGCCTCGCCGCACACCTCGCAGCGCCCGTAGGCGCCCGCGTCGAGGCGCGCGACCGCGGCGTCGACGTCGGCGAGGCGGACGCGGGCCTCGCGGATCATCGCGTCGGACTGCGAGCGCTCGAACGCGAGGGTCGCGCCCTCGGGGTCGTGCTCGTCGTCGGAGTTGGCGTCCTGGCGGGCCTCGACGATCGCGGCGACATCGCGGTCGAGGCCGCGGATGAGCGCGAGCGTGTCGGCGCGCAGCGCGGCGAGCGCTGCGCGTGGGTCCGCGGGAGCGGGCGCGGCGTCGTCGGCCACCGCTCGGCTACGCGGCGACGGCGACGAGCGCGTGCGCGTCCGCCATCAGATCGACCGAGCGGAGGCGCTCGGGCGTGCGCTGCGAGGCATGCCCGACGATGACCTCGTCGACCCCCGCCTGCTCCGCGAACCGGTTCGCGTAGTCGGAGACCTCGGCGCCCGTGCCGATGGCCGTGTAGGTCATCATGCTGGCGACGTGCGCGCCGACCGGGGCCTCGAGGAGCCGGTCGAGCTCGTCGTCCGTGAAGGTCTGCGTGGCCGGGATCTGGCCGCTCTGGCGGAGCAGCATCATGAGGCGCGCGCGGCGGACCTGGGCGAACTGGCGCTCGGCGTCGGCGCGGTCGTCGGCCGCGATGGCGTTGATGCCGGCGATCGCGTAGGGCGCGTCGAGCTGCTCCGACGGGCGGAAGTCGCGGCGGTAGATCGCGATGGCGTCGAGCAGCATGTCGGGCGCGAAGTGCGACGCGAAGGCGAACGGCAGGCCGAGGGCCGCGGCGAGCTGGGCGCCGAAGGTCGAGGATCCCAGGATGTAGAGGGGCACGCGCGTACCGGCACCCGGAGTCGCGGCGACGCCCGGGACCTGGCTCTCGCCGGAGAGGAAGCCCTGCAGCTCGACGACGTCCTCCGGGAAGCGGTCCGAGGATCCCGGGTCGCGGCGGAGCGCCCGGAACGTGGCCTGGTCGCTGCCGGGGGCGCGGCCGAGGCCGAGGTCGATGCGCCCCGGGTGCAGCGTCTCGAGCGTGCCGAACTGCTCCGCGATGGTGAGGGGCGAGTGGTTCGGGAGCATGACGCCGCCGGAGCCGAGCCGGATGGTCGACGTCTGGCTGGCGACATGGGCGATGAGCACGCTCGTGGCGCTGGAGGCGATCGACGCCATGTTGTGGTGCTCGGCGTACCAGACGCGGCGGTAGCCGCTCCGCTCGGCCTGCTGGGCGAGGGCGACGGAGGCCTGGAAGCTGTCGCGGGCGGTCTCCCCGGGGGCGATGGGGGCGAGGTCGAGGATGGAGAGCGGGACGGTCATGCTCATGCCAACAGCGCGGACGCCTCGACTGTTCCTTGCCCGTCCGAGGCGGGGGCGGCGGGCGCGTCGGCCGTCGTCCGGTCGCGGCGGACCGCATCCGCCCGACGCCGGCGCACGACCGACCACGCCGCCACCCCGCCCGCCAGGAGCACGCAGATCGCGGTGGCGACGAGGATCCGCGCACCCTCCCCCGGCCCCGCCGGCACGAGCGGCAGCAGGATCTGCACGGCGAGCACGAGCATCACCGCCGCGATCACGGTGTCGAGCACGCGCCAGGCGGCGGGCCGCGCGAGCAGGGGCGCGAAGACCCGGGCCGCCGTCGCGAGGAGCGTGAACCAGACGCAGCTGGCGGCCATCGCGCCGATGCCGAACGCCCAGCGGCCGTCGCCGTGGCCGGCCGCGACGGATCCGACGAGGAGCACGGTGTCGAGGTAGACGTGCGGGTTCAGCCAGGTGAGCGCGAGGCACGCGGCGATCACGGCGCCGAGCGCGCGCGGTGCCGACGCGGCGACGGCGAGGCCCTCGGGCGCGACGGCCCGGAGCAGCGAGAGCGCCGCGTAGCCGGCGAGGAAGCACGCGCCGAGGATCCGTATGACGACGATCGCGACGGGCGCCGCCTCGATGACCGCGCCGATCCCGGCGACGCCCAGGCCGATGAGGATCACGTCGGAGACGGCGCAGATGAGCACGACCGGCAGCACGTGCTCGCGCCGGGTGCCCTGCCGCAGGACGAAGGCGTTCTGCGCGCCGATCGCGGCGATGAGCGAGAAGCCGAGGCCGAAGCCGGAGAGCGCGTGCGCGAGCGGGTGCATGGCCTGCACGCTAGGCATCGGGCGGGCATCAGGCCAGCTCATGTTCCTGCTGCACCATTAGCATCGCTGATGATGGACATCCGCACCGAGCACCTCCGCACCCTGGCCGCCGTCATCGACACGGGCACCCTCGACGCGGCCGCCCGCGCGCTGCGTCTCACGCCCTCCGCGGTGAGCCAGCGGATCACCGCGCTCGAGCGCAGCGCCGGCCGCGTGCTCCTCCGCCGCACCCGCCCCGCGACCACCACCGAGGCGGGCGACGCCGTGCTGCGCCACGCGCGCCAGGTGCTGCTGCTCGAGCGCGACCTCGACGGTCTGCTCGGCGTGGGCGACGGCGACGCGCCGCGGGCGGGGACGGCGGCGGTGCCCGTGGTCGTGAACGGCGACTCGCTCGCGTCGTGGCTGCTGCCCGCGTTCGCCGCGCTGGCGACCGAGACCGGGCAGGCGGTGGAGGTGCTGCGCGAGGACGAGCACCACTCCCTCGACCTGCTGCGCGACGGATCCGCGATGGCCGCCGTCACGAGCGTGAAGGACCCGGTGCAGGGCTGCACCTCGGAGCGGCTCGGCCGGATGCGGTACCGCGCGCTCGCGACGCCCGCCTACGTCGCCGCCCACGTGCCCGACGGGCCGACGCCGAGCGCGCTGGCGGTCGCGCCGCTCGTGATGTACGATCGCAAGGACGCCATGCAGGACCGCTGGCCCGCGGCCGGCGCTCGCCCGCGGGCCAGCCGCGCCACTACGTGCCGTCGTCGGCGGAGTTCGTCACGGCGGTCACGCTCGGCATGGGCTGGGGCATGCTGCCGGACCTGCAGAGCGAGGAGCTCATCGCGTCGGGTGCGCTCGTGCCGCTCGACGCGGGATCCCACGTGGACGTCGCGCTGCACTGGCAGCGCTGGAGCGTCGACTCCCCCGTGCTCGCCGACCTCACGCGGCACGTGCGCGCGGCGGCCGCCTCGCTGCGATAGCGGGGCGGCCGCGGCGGGCGGCGAGCGGGACGGATCAGCGCCGCAGCGCCGCCCGGGCCATCCGGTTGCCGGCGAACTGCACCACCTGCACGAGCACGATGATGATGAGCACCGCCGCCCAGGTGACGACCGGCTCGAACTGCCGGTAGCCGTAGACGATCGCGAAGTTGCCCAGGCCGCCGGCGCCGATGGCGCCCGCGACGGCCGTCATGTCGACGATGCCGACGAAGACGAACGTGTAGCCGAGGATCAGCGGGCCGAGGGCCTCCGGGATCAGCAGCGTGAAGATGATCCGCACCGGGCTCGCGCCCACGGACCTCGCCGCCTCGATCACGCCCGGCTGCACCGTGAGCAGGTTCTGCTCGACGATGCGGCTGATCGCGAACGACGCCCCGAGCGACAGCGTGAAGATGATCGCCGGCTGCCCGATGCCGTTGCCCGTGACGAGGCGGGCGAGGGGCTGGGCGGCGACCAGGAAGATGACGAACGGGATCGGCCGGAAGGTGTTGACGACCAGGTTCAGCACCGCGAACACGGAGCGGTTCGGGAGCAGGCTGCCGGCCCGCGTGAGGTAGAGGCCGAGGCCCATCGCGAGGCCGCCGAGCCCGCCGAACAGCAGCGTGAGCAGCACCATCACGAGCGTCTCGACCGTCGACCGGCCGAGCAGCGGCAGGAGCGGGGTCAGCGCGTCCATCTCAGACCACCTCCGTCACGGTGACGCCGGCGCGGTCGGCCGCGAGCACCTCGTCGATGCGCGCGGGGTCGCCCCCGAGTGCGAGGGTCAGGTTGCCGAACGTGCGGCCCTGGATTTCGGTGATGCCGCCGTGCACGACCTCGAACGCGATGCCCGCGGCGGCGAGCGCCCGGAACACCTCGGTCTGGGTGGCGCCGCCGTCCGCGAACGACAGCGTCACGAGCCGGCCGGGGTGGCGGCGACGGAGGCGCTGCACCTCGTCGGTCTCGGGGATCCCCGCGACGACCGTCGAGACGAAGCGGCGGGCCGCGTCGCTCGTGGGCCGGGAGAACACGTCGAACACGTCGCCCTGCTCGATGACGCGGCCGGAGTCCATGACGGCCACGCGGTCGGCGATGGACTTGATGACCTCCATCTCGTGCGTGATGACGACGATGGTGACGCCGAGCTCCTCGTTCACCCGGCGCAGCAGCGCGAGGACCTCGCTCGTGGTCTCGGGATCCAGGGCGCTCGTGGCCTCGTCGGCCAGGAGGATCGCGGGGCTCGTCGCGAGAGCGCGGGCGATGCCGACGCGCTGCTTCTGCCCGCCGGACAGCTCGTCGGGGCGGGCGTGCGCCTTGTCGGCGAGGCCCACGAAGTGGAGGAGGTCGCTGATCCGGCGCTGCTGCTGGTCCTTCGGCATGCCCGCGACCGTGAGCGGGTACGCGACGTTGCCCCACACGGTCTTCGACGTGAAGAGGTTGAACTGCTGGAACACCATCCCGATGCCGAGGCGGAGCTTCCGCAGCTCCCGCTCGGGGAGGCCCTGGATCTCGCGCCCGTCGACCGACACGGTGCCCGAGGTCGGCCGCTCGAGCGCGTTGACGAGCCGCACCAGCGTGCTCTTGCCCGCGCCCGAGTAGCCGATGATGCCGAACACCTCGCCGCGGCGGATGTCGAGGTCGACGTCGGCGAGCGCGTCGAGGCCCTGCTCGCCCTTCGCGCGCGGCGGGTACTGCTTGCCGACGCCCCGCAGGGAGACGTGCGGGGCGTCCGTCATCGGGCCGCCTTTTTCTCGGCGACGGCCTTCTGGGTCGTGGCGAGCAGGCTCTCGAGTTCGTCCTGGGGCGTCTTCAGCGGGACGGCGGTGCCGCCCGAGTTCTCGACGACGGCGTCGACCACGGCGGGGGTGTCCTCGAAGATCCGCGCGAGCTTCAGGTACGTCTCGTTCTCGGCGTCGTCGGCGCGGCTGGCGAAGACGTTGACGTAGGCGAGCGCCTTCGGGTCGCTGGGGTCGTCCTGCGCGAGGGCCTCGTCGGAGGTGAGGCCCGCGTCGGTCACGAAGTCGTTGTTGATGATGACGGCGTCCGCGTCCGGCAGCGAGGTGGCGGTGAGCGCGGCGTCGACCGTGGTGACGGTGACCTTCGAGGCGGCCTGGTCGACGTCGTCGAGCGTGGACACGCTGGATCCGCCGCCCTTCAGCGTCAGGAGGCCCTCGCGCTGGAGCAGGAGCAGGCCGCGGGCGAGGTTCGACTCGTCGTTGGGGAGGATCACGGTGCCGCCCTGCGGGATCTCGGCGACCGACGCGTGCTTCTGCGAGTACAGCCCGAGCGGGTAGATCGCGGTGGCGCCGATGGGCGTGAGGTCGTCGCCCGCGCCCTCGTTGTACTGCGCGAGGTAGACGAGGTGCTGGAACTGGTTGAGGTCGATCTCGCCCTCGCTGAGCGCCGGGTTCAGCTGCGGGTACTCGGTGAAGTCCACGATCTCCACGTCGATGCCCTGCTCCTTCGCTGCCTCGACGAAGAGGGGCCACTGCGGGTTGCTCGCGCCGACGACGCCGATCTTGACGGCCTTGCCGCCGCCGTTGAACGCGCCGGTGGCGAAGAGGACGGCGGCGACGATCGCGAGGACGACGACGACCGCGCCGATGATGAGGCCGAGGCGGTTCCTCCGCTTCGGGGCGTCGATCAGGGGTGCCTGGGTGGTCATGGTGGTCCTCTCGGTGGTGCGGGATCCGGTGCTGTCCGGCGGTGGTGCGGGTGCGGTGCGGCTGACGTGGTGCGGCTGGCGTGGTGCGGGTGCAACGACGAGCGACGCGCGGGTGCGCGCCGGTGCGGTCGAGCGGACGCGCCTCGGCGCCCGGTCGGGATGCCTCGCGAGGAGGCGTGCGCGGGACGAGGGGCCCGCTCGCGGTGCGGGACGCCGACGACGGCCGCGTCCCTGCAGCACCTCGACGGTAGGCGGCCGGACGGGCGCGTGTCGAACCGGGCCGTAACACGGGGACACCCCGCACCCGCCGGGAGGATGTGGCAGGGTCGGCCACGGAGGTGCCCATGCACGAGGACGACGACGCCGTCGCCGCGCTCCCCGTCGAGGAGCTGCGACGCCGCGTGTACGCGCAGGGGGTCGACGAGAGCGACGAGCGGTGGATCCGCGCGGCCGGCGAGCTCGCCCGTCGCGAGCGCGCGGCCCGGGCCGCGGCGGCCGCTCCGGCGTCCGCTCCCGCTGCTCCCCTGGACGACGGTGCCGCTGCTCCCCTGGACGACGGTCCCGCTGGTGCCTCCGACGTCGTCGACGACGCCGCGGCGGCAGACCCCACGACGGAGGACGGCCCGGCCCGCGACGACGCCCCGCCCCGCGTGTCCCGGCGCGCCCTCGCCTGGGCCGCCGGCGCGCTCGCGGTCGGCCTCCTCGCGGGTGGCGCGATCGGCGCGGCCGCGGGTGCCGGATCCCCCGCCGCGACCTCGGCCGACGGCACCCCGAGCCCCGGTGCCGACGCGCCCCCGGCCGCCGAGCGATCCATCCCGGCCGCCACGGCGAGCGCCGACGGCCCCGCGCTCCTCGGCCCCGACTCCACCTCCGACCAGCGCAGCCGCCCGGTCGGCGCGATCTTCGACGGCCCGCAGGAGGACGGCGACCGCCCGCCCAAGGCCGTGCGCGCCGACGTCGACGCCACCAGCATCCGCGCGGTGCAGACGAGCGTCGGCCTCTACGCGGGGCTGTCCACGTCGGGCGACCTGTGCCTGCTGGTCTTCCCGAGCGGCGGCGCGGGCGTCGTCACGTGCGCCTCCCCCGACCGCGTCGCGTCCGACGGCATGCGCATCGCGTGGACCACCGAGTTCCCCTCGCGCAACCGCGACGGCTCGACGGGCATGATCACGGGCGACGTGACGGCGACCTGGTCAGGCGACGACCTCATCACGCTGACGACGCCGAACCGCATCCTGGCGTACTGAGCGGCCGCGTCGGACCGCGCGGGCGGTATGGGAGGGTCGACGCGGGAAGGGGACCACCATGGACGCGCGCGCACCGGGGCAGGACGACGACCTCATCACGCTCCCGCTCGACGCGCTCCGCGAGCGCGTCTACGCGCAGGGGGCCGATGAGACCGACGAGCGGTGGATCCGCGCGGCCGCCGAGCTGACCCGCCGCGAGCGCGGGCACTCCCCCGCCGCCGGCGCCGAGGATGGAGGCGCCGAGGACGGAGGCGCCGCTGTCGGGACGTCCGAGGCCGACGCCGACGCCACCGCGCGCCCCTCCCGCCGCCCGCTCGCGTGGGCCGGCGCCGCCCTCGTCGTCGGGCTGCTCGCGGGCGCGGGCATCGCCACCTCCCTCGGCGGATCCGCGACGCCCTCCGCCGACGCGACGGCGACCCCCTCCGCCATAGCCACCGCCTCCGCCGAGCCGGCGCCCGATCCCGCGAGCGTGCGCTCGCTGCTCGGCGCCGACATCAGCCGCACCTCGGACCCCGTCGCGGTCGACGGGATCCTCGCCGCTCCCCAGGAGGAGGCGGACACGCCGCCGCGCTCGCCGGGCGGCGACATCGACCTCACCTCCATCCGCGGCGTGCAGACGAGCGTGGGCCTCTACGTGGCGCGCACGAGCTCCGGCGACGCGTGCCTGCTCGTGTACCCGTGGTCGGGATCCGCCCCGGCGGCGGGGAACAGCCCCGGCTCCGGCGTCGCGTCGTGCGCCCCGCCCGCGCAGCTCGCCGTCTCGGGCCTCGAGATCACCTGGATCGCGGACGTCCCGGCGCGCGCGTTCGACGGCAGCGTGCGGATGGCCGGAGGCGGGCTCAGCGTCGTCTGGTCGCCCG
The DNA here is from genome assembly GCF_000069225.1 of Clavibacter sepedonicus. Lineage (GTDB taxonomy): Bacteria > Actinomycetota > Actinomycetes > Actinomycetales > Microbacteriaceae > Clavibacter > Clavibacter sepedonicus. The sequence continues at coordinate 2,631,028 of NC_010407.1, forward strand.
ACGGGACGCTGACGCTGAGCTCGCCGGACGCCCTGCTCGCCTACTGACCGCTCGGGGCGTCCCTGCTGACCGCCCGCATGATCAGCCCTCGAGCAGCTCGCTGAGCTCCATCCAGCGCGACTCGAACGCCTCGACCTCGGCCTCGATGGCGCGCACGCCCTCGTTGAGCTTCCCGAGGCCGTCGTAGTCGTTCGGGTCGTGCGCGGCCATGGCGTCGAGCGTTTGGCGCCGACGAGTGTCCGCCTTCTCGAGCTTCCGGGAGATGCTCGCGAGCTCCTTCTGCGCGTTCCGCAGCTCGGCGCCCTGGAGCTGCGAGCCGCCGGATCCGCCCGATCCGCCGAGCGTCGCCGTGGCCTGGCCACCGACCTCGTCGGGGCGCGCGACGGTCGCCTTCTCGGCGTTGCCGGGCTGCGCGCGGAGCTTCAGGTACTGCTCCACGCCGCCGGGGAGGTGGCGGAGGTTCCCGTTCATCACCGCGTACTGCTGGTCGGTGACGCGCTCGATGAGGTACCGGTCGTGGCTCACGACGAGGAGCGTGCCGGGGAACGAGTCGAGCAGGTCCTCCATCGCCGCGAGCATGTCGGTGTCGAGGTCGTTGGTGGGCTCGTCGAGGATGAGCACGTTCGGCTCGTCGAGCACGATGAGGAGGAGCTGGAGGCGCCGCTTCTGGCCGCCCGAGAGGTCCTTCACCGGGGTGGACAGCTGCGCGCTCGTAAAGCCGAGGCGCTCGAGCAGCTGGCCGGGCGTCATCTCCTTGCCGCCGGCGACGTAGGTGGTGCGCTGGCGGCCGATGACGGTGGACACGCGGTCCTCGAGGACGTCCTTCAGCTCGTCGAGCTGCTGCGTGAGCACGGCGACCTTGATGGTCTTGCCGCGCTTCACCTTGCCGGTCGTCGGCTGCAGGGAGCCCGCGACGAGCGACAGCAGCGTCGACTTGCCCGCGCCGTTGACGCCGAGGATCCCGGTGCGCTCGCCCGGCGCGATGCGCCACTCGACGTCCTTGAGGATCTGCTTCTCGCCGTAGCTGACGGACACGTCGAGCAGGTCGACGACATCCTTGCCGAGCCGCTGCATCGCCATGGATGCGAGCGAGACGGCGTCGCGCGCGGGCGGCTCGTCGGCGATGAGGGCGTTGGCGGCCTCGATCCGGAACTTGGGCTTGGCCGTGCGCGCAGGGGCTCCGCGGCGCAGCCACGCGAGCTCCTTCTTCATCAGGTTCTGGCGCTTCGCCTCGGAGACGGCGGCGCTGCGGTCGCGCTCGACGCGCTGCAGGATGTACGCCGCGTACCCGCCCTCGAACGGCTCGATGAGGCGGTCGTGGACCTCCCACGTGGCGTTCGCGACCTCGTCGAGGAACCACCGGTCGTGGGTCACGACGATGAGTCCGCCGGAGTTCGGCGCCCAGCGGCGGCGGAGGTGGCCGGCGAGCCAGGCGATGCCCTCGACGTCGAGGTGGTTGGTGGGCTCGTCGAGGAAGAGGATGTCGTGGTCGCCGATGAGGAGCTTCGCGAGCGCGACGCGGCGGCGCTGGCCGCCCGAGAGCTGGGCGACGTCGGCGTCCCACGGCACGTCGGAGGCGAGGCCGTCGATCACGTCGCGGACGAGCGGGTTGCCCGCCCACTCGTGCTCGTCGATGCCGCCGACGATGGCCTCACCGACGGTCTGGCCGTCGGGCAGGGTGTCGCTCTGGTCGAGCACGCCGATGGTGATCCCGCGGCGGCGCGTGACGCGGCCGCTGTCGGGCTCGAGGCGTCCGGCGAGGAGGGAGAGGAGGGTCGACTTGCCGTCGCCGTTGCGGCCGACGATGCCGATCCGGTCGCCCTCGTTGACGCCGATGGTCACCTCGTCGAAGATCACGCGGGTCGGGAACTCGAGGTGGAGCGCTTCGGCTCCCAGTAGATGGGCCACCGCACGAGCCTAGGTGACCCCCGCCCGGGGAATTCCCGCGAGCCGTGCGCCGTTGGCCCCCATCGTGACCCGCGAGGGCCGCGCGCTCGACGGGGAGCAGCCCGCCCCGCCGCCCGTGCGCGGGGATCCGCCCACCGCGAGGAGCGCACATGACGACCAGCCGCACCGAGACCGCATCCGTCCCCGCCGCGGGTGCGCCGGTCGCGTCCGCCCCGTCCCCCGCCCGTCGCGAGTCCGCCGCGGGCCTCCTCGTCTACGCGCTCACGCTGCTCGTGCTCGTCGCCTCGGGGGCCGCGCCCTCACCCCTCTACCCCGTCTACCAGGAGGAATGGGCGCTGCCGCCCGTGGTGCTGACGGTCGTGTTCGCCGTCTACGTCGCCGGCCTCCTCGCGACCCTGCTGACGGCCGGACGCCTCTCCGACCACATCGGCCGCCGCCCCGTGATCCTCGGCGCGCTCGCCGTCTCCACCGCCGCCATGCTCGTCTTCGCGTTCGCGCACGACGGGCTCGCACTCGTGGTCGCCCGGATCCTCCAGGGCCTCGCGATCGGGCTCGCGACCGGTGCGCTCGGCGCCGGGATGATCGACCACCAGCCGACCCGCCGTTCCGGCCTCGCGGCGTTCCTCAACGGCGTCGTGCCGCCCGCGGCGCTCACGGTCGGCGCGCTCGGCAGCGGCTTCCTCGTCGCGTACGGACCCGCGCCCGAGGAGACGGTGTTCGTCGTGCTCGCGGCGCTCATGGTGGCCGCGGGCATCGCCGTCGCGTTCGTCCCCGAGCGGCAGCCGCGCCGCGCGGGCGCGCTCCGATCGCTCGTCCCGTCGGTCGCCGTGCCGCGCGCCGCGCGCTCCGTCTTCACGGCGGTCGTCGGCGGCATGATCGCGAGCTGGGCGCTCGGCGGCATGTTCCTCGCCTTCATCGGATCCGTGCTCGGCACCACGTTCGGCCTGCACAGCGCCGCGCTCACGGGTGCGGCCATCGCGCTGTTCACGGGCACGGGCGCGATCACCGGCATCGTGATCCGCACCCGCGACGCCCGCCGCAGCCTCATCGTCGGCGTGGTCGCCCTCGTGCTCGGCCCGGTCGGCCTCGTCGCCGCGATCTGGACCGCGTCGCTCCCCCTCTTCGCGATCGCCGCGGTGATCGGCGGCGTCGGCTTCGGCGCCGGGTTCCAGGCGGGCCTCCGGCTCGTGCTCGCGGAGGCCCCCGTCGACCAGCGCGCGAGCCTCCTCTCCTCCGTGTACGTGGCCAGCTACCTCGCCTTCGGCGTGCCGAGCATCGTCGCGGGCGTCTTCGTGGAGGCGGACGGTCTGCCGATCGTGCTGACGGTCTACGGCGCGTTCGTCGCGGCGAGCGCCCTGGTCGCGCTCGTGCTGCAGCTCGCCGGGCGCCGCACGCGCCGGGCCGAGCGCATCGCCGACGCGCTGGACGCCGCGAAGGCCTGAGCCCGCCCGGCCCGCACGCCGCGCGCGGTATCCCGATCCCGGCTCCCCGCTCGGGGGTAGCATCGGGGCGCCGCGCGGCGCTCCGGCGGCCCGCGGCGCATCCCCTCCCGTCCGGCCGACTGCCGGCGGGGTCACAACGGAAGGTCCTCCCCATGGCGTTCATCGTCGTCCTGCTCGTCCTCTGGCTGATCCTCACGGTCGTCGGCTTCGCCATCAAGGGCCTCGTCTGGCTCGGGATCATCGGCATCATCCTGATCCTCGGCACCATCGTCCTCGGCAGCCTGCGTCGCCGCTACAACGCGGCGAAGACGCCGAAGGCCTAGCGGGCGCGCTCCAACGGCACCACCCGAGTGCACGCCGCGGCGACCTCCGGGTCGTGCGTCACGATCACGACCGCCGTCCCCCGGCGGCGCATCCCCTCGAGCATGTCGAGGACGCTGGCGCGGTTCTCGGGGTCCAGGGATCCGGTCGGCTCGTCAGCCAGCACGAGGGCCCGGGGCCGCAGCGCCAGCCGCGCCACGGCCAGGCGCTGCTGCTCGCCACCCGACAGCTCGTAGACGCGATCACGTGCGTGGTCCGCGAGACCCACGGTCGCCAGCGCATCCGCACGCTGCTCGGCGCGGGAGTGCCGGGTGCCTCCCGTCCACGCCTGCGCGACGCGGAGGTTGCCGTCCGCCGTCTCCTCGTCGAGGAGCGCGAAGCTCTGGAACAGGTACCCGATCCGCTCGGCGAGCAGACGTCGCGCACCCCGGGTCCCGGGACGCGGTGCCGGCGCGCCGAAGAGCGCCAGCTGGCCCGAGGTCGGGCGGTCGAGGAGCCCGATCATGTTGAGAACCGTGGATTTCCCGCATCCGCTCCGACCGGTCAGCGCCACCATCTCGCCCGCCTCGACCCGCAGGGACAGCCCGCGCACGACCTCCCGCCCGCGGAATGCCCGCGTGACGTCGGTGAGCTCGCACACCGCGGGTCCGTCGACGGGCGTGGATCCGGTCATGTGCATCAGAAAGCTCCTTTGAGGATGTCGACCGTGCGCCGCCGCTCGAGGCGCACGAGCCACGTCGTGGAGACGACCAGCTCGATGACGAGCACGACCGCGGCGGCGGTCAGCACTCCCGCGGGGCCCGCGTCCGCCCGGCTCCCATCCGCCGCCGAGGCAGCACCGAGGCCGGCATAGCCCGAGGACTCGGCGGCGAGCGCCGCAGCGATCTGCAGGAACCAGACTCCGGCGAGCACGCCGAGGAACTCCGCGTATCGACGGACGAACCCGTGGCCGAACATGCGGCGAACCACGACCCGGCGGGAGAACCGATCGAACATCAGGCCGATGCTCTGGAGGGTGAGCACGAGGAGCCCCACGAGCAGGACAGCCCCGGTGATGGCGAGGAGCCGCAGGTCGTCCTCCAGGCGCTGGACCTCACCCGCCTGGTAGTCGTCGAGCGTCGACAGGTGCGTGAGGGTGTCGTCGAGGTGCAGACGATGGAGCGTGGGGGCGAGCTCGGCGAGGGTGTCCTCGGTCGTGCCGTCGAGCCGCACCTTGAGCGCGTCGGCGACGCCACCGCGCATCATGTTCGCCCGATCGAAGCCGACGCTGTTCCCGCGGGTCATGACCTGCACGACAGGGTCCGTCACCCGGCCGCCGTCCTCCGTCCCGAGCGACGGGTCGAAGGCGAACAGGTGCTGATCGGGTCTGGTCCAGATGATGCGAACCTGTTGCGTCGCCGTGTCGATCGCATCCGCATGGTGCAGCAGGGACCGGTCCGCCTGCGCGACGCTGTGCCGCTGGTCGAGGATGGCGCGCCGCAGGCCGTCCTCCTGACCGCGCATGCTCGCGGGGACGAGCACGACCCAGTCGGCGTCCGAGTCCTCGACGACCACGGGCTTGCTGTCCTCACCGACAACCGGGAAGGACACCAGGTAGTTCGGGTTCACGGTGAGCGAGGCCGTGTGCGCGGATCCGCCGCCCGCTGCGCTCTCCGGCGCGGAGCCGTCGGATGATCCCAGGGCCGAGTCGTCCACGTAGAGGGCGCCGCGCGAGTCCGCCTCGTCGTAGAGGTCGAACACCGCGTTCGCGAGCCGGCCCAGATCGGAGCCGCCGCCGATAGCGGCGTCATCTCCGCCCGCCTGCGGATGGAACACCGCGTATCCCGCTGCCTGGCGCCAGGAGCCGAGCAGTTCCTGCTGATGCCGGATGACCTGGACCTGCGCCAGAGTCGTCGCACCCGTGATCAGGAGCACGACGGTCGCAGCGGCCTTGAGGGCCGTGCTGGTCCAGAAGAGCGACCGCGTGTCGGTGCGGTCCTTGAGCGCGTCCGCGATGCGCAGCCTGCGGATCGTGATGCAGGTGAGGAAGGAGACGACGAGCAGCCCTCCGAGGAGACGGGCGATGGCTCCGCCGACGGTGATCATCAGGGCAGCGCCGCTCCCGGACACCAGCGTCGTCGCCGCCACGGCGACGATTCCGGTGATGCCGACGGAGAGGAGGACGATCCGCGCCGTGATGAGGAACCACACCTCGAACGTGCCGCGGCCGTGCAAGCGGAGCACACCGGTCCGGCGCGCCTGCGCGAGCTGGCGATAGAGGATCAGGATCACGACGAAGAGGACCAGCAACGCGATGACCGCGGTCACCGGCTCGACTCCGCCGGTGCTCGATCCTCCCCCGCTGTGCGTCGCCGTCAGCGCGTCCGCGGTGAGGGCGGCGCCGGGAGCGCGCTCGTCGATCATCGCCGCGGTGCGCTCCACGAAGGCGCGGCAGTCCTCGGCGGTCCTGCACTCCATGCGGTATTCGCCGTCGGGCGTCAGGGTGTCGAAGGCGGCGCGCAGCGGTCGGATGAGGAACCGGTCGTCTCCCCCGAGATCCGCGATGGTGCCGACGGATGCGGGGTCGCCGACGGCTGCCGTCGCGACCGACCCGGTGACGCCGCGGGACTCCTCCGGTGTGAGGAACCGGCCGGCTTCGAGCGGGAAGGCACCCGGGAGTCCGGAGCCGTCTGCCAGGAGCACGTAGAGCGTCGTGCGTTCCCCCGCACCGGAGAAGCCCTCCGCTCGACGGATGACGGAGACGCCCGTCTCTTGACCTGCCGACACGAGCGCGTCGGCGACGATCCCCGGATCCGTGTCCTCGGGGAGGACCGGGATCGCGAACCGCGATCCCCACCCTGCGGCCACGGCATCGCGAGCCGCCCGATCCTCGACATCGGCGCGCACGACCGCGGATCCGCCGACGACTGCCGTGAGGATCACGAGGAGCGCGACGAGGAGCTTGGAGGTCATCGGGTACGGAATCGGGCCGCGTCCGTCGTGCTCAGTAGTTGTCCCAATACGCGTATCCGTGCTGGAAGGGCGAGCAATGGACCTCGGCGCTCGCACGCACGCCTGCCGCCGCGTATTCCTTGTCCGAGTTGCTGTCGTCCGGGCATCGGACAGTCGCCGAGTGGTAGTGGACGTCCGTCTCGTAATGCGAGTAGACGCGCTTGTCGAAGACGGAATTGGTCTGCGTGCCGTAGTCCCAGTAGCAGTGGCAGTCGACCGGGCGGTAGCTGTTCTCGGCGAGAGCCGGAGCGGCTGATGCGCCTATGATTCCTACGGCGATGACTGCCGTTGCGAGATACGCGCGTCCTTGCACGATGTGCCCTTCGGTCGGGGTCCGGCGATCGCCGGTACCCGAACGTAGATCAGATGCTCGTCGCTCGGACGCGTCCGTACCCAGGCCGGGGCCTTCCGACGGCAGATGCGAACCGTGCCGCGTCAGCCGAGCGACGCCACCCACTCGCTCGTGCCGTCGTCGAAGGCCTGCTGCTTCCAGATGGGGACGCGCTGCTTGACCTCGTCCACCAGCAGTCCGCACGCGGCGAACGCGTCGGCCCGGTGCGCGGAGGACACGGCGCAGGTGAGCGCGACGTCGCCGATGCCGAGCCGTCCGATGCGGTGCTCGACGGCGATGCGCACCTCCGGATACCTGGCGGACACGTCGAGCGCGACCTGCCGGATCGCCTGGCGGGCGGCCGGATGCGCGGAGTAGTCGAGCCAGAGGACGCCGCGTCCGTCGTCGTGGTCGCGCACGACGCCCTCGAAGGTGACGACGGCGCCGGCGTCGTCGGCGCGCACGGCGTCGGCGCAGTCCTCGACGCGGATCGCACCGCCCGCGATGCGGGCGAAGAGCACGCGGTCGGCGGTCACGCGCGGGCCCCCGCGTCCGGTGCGGCGTCCGGGCGGGCGGTGCCAGCGGCCGGGTCCGTCGACGGGTGCACCGCGCCGCGTGCCTGCTCGAGCACGTGGTCGAGGATCCGGTCGAGGAGCCCGAGGCCGTCGCGCACGCCGCCCGGCGAGCCCGGCAGGTTCATGACGAACGTGCCGCGCGCGAGACCCGCGTGCCCGCGCGTGAGCACGGCCGTGGGTGTGTGGGCCGTGCCGATGCGGCGGGCCTCCTCCATGATCCCGGGGATCTCGAGGTCGAGCAGCGGCCGGGTCGCCTCGGGCGTGCGGTCGGTGGGGGTGATGCCCGTGCCGCCCGTGGTGAGGATCACACGCGCGCCGCCCGCGACGGCCTCGGCGAGCGCCGCGGCGACCCCCGGCCCGTCGGCGCGGACGATCGGCGCGCCGACCCGGTACCCGCGCTCGGCGAGCCAGGCGGCGATGACGGGACCCGTGCGGTCCTGGTACTCCCCCGCCGCGGCGCGCGTGGAGGCGACGATCACGACGGCGCGGCCGCGAGGATCCGCCGCGCTCACGGCCGGGCCCAGTCGCCGGACTTGCCGCCCTGCTTCTCGCGCACGAGCACGTCGGTGATCACGGCCCGGGCGTCCACCGCCTTGACCATGTCGTACAGCGTGAGCGCCGCGACCGAGGCTGCGGTCAGCGCCTCCATCTCGACGCCCGTGACGCCCGTGGTGCTCACGGACGCGACCACCGTGAGCCGGTCGTCGTCGCCCGTGATGTCGATCTCGATGCGGCCGATGGGCAGCGGGTGGCACAGCGGGATGAGGCTGGACGTCTGCTTCGCCGCCATGATCCCCGCGATGCGCGCCGTGCCGACGGCCTCGCCCTTGGGGAGGTCGCCCGAGATCACGGCCGCGACCACCTCGGGCCGCGTCACGAGCACGGCCTGCGCGACGGCCCGGCGCTTGGTGACGGCCTTGTCGGTGACGTCGACCATGTGCGCGGATCCGTCCTGCCGCAGGTGGGTGAGGGACGGCGCGGCCGCGGCCGCTTCGGGCTCGGTCGTGGCGGGCTCGGTCGTGGCGGGATCAGTCGTGGCGGGATCAGTCATCGATGCTCCAGACGGTGACGGGGTCGCCGGCCTCGAGCCGGTCGACGCCCGCAGGGATGTGGACGAGGTGGGTGGCGGTCGCGTACGCGTGCAGGAGGTGGGATCCGGGGCCGCCGACCGCGACGACCCGGCCGTCGGCGTCGAGGCGCCCGCGCCGCACCTGGTGCTTGGCGGCGGGCGAGTCGAGCGGCGCGGCGAGCGGCAGCTCGCGGGACGGGCGATCCGGGCGCTGGTGCCCGGCGAGCGCGCGCAGCACCGGGCGGAGGAACAGCTCGAACGAGACCAGCGCGCTCACGGGGTTGCCGGGGAAGGCGACCACGGGGATCCGCTGCCCGCCGATCTCCGCCGTCCCGAGACCCTGCGGCCCGCCCGGCTGCACGGCGACGGAGACGAACTCCACGCCGCCGCCCGCGAGCACGTCGCGCACGACCTCGTACGCGCCGGCGCTCACGCCGCCCGTCGTGATCAGGAGGTCGACGCCGGCGGCGTCGCGGATCGCGTCGCGCACCCGGTCGGCGTCGTCGGACGCGACCCGCAGCGCGCGGACCTCCACCCCGGCGTCCGCGAGCGCGGCGGCGAGCGCGACGGAGTTGGCGTCGTGGATCTGCCCGGGCGCGAGCTCCTCGCCGCGGCCGCGCAGCTCGAGCCCGGTGGAGAGGAGGAGCACGACGGGACGACGGCGCACGGCGACGGTCGCGACGCCGGCGGAGGCGAGCACGCCCCAGTGCGCCGGGAGGAGGCGCGTGCCTCGGGCGACGAGCACGGCGCCCGCGGCGAGGTCGCTGCCCTGCGCGCGGACGAAGGCACCCGGATCCACGGGCTCGGCGAAGGAGACGGTCGCGTCGGCCGCCTGCTCGTCGACGAAGCGGTCGGGGGTCGCGGCCTCGATGGGCACGATCGCGTCGGCGCCGGGCGGGACGGGGGCGCCGGTCATGCAGGGGGCCGCGGTGCCGGGTGCGAGCGGCGCGGGGGCTACGCCCGCGGGGATCCGGGGCGCGATGCGGAGCACGGCGGGACGCGCGCCGCCCGCGTCGGCCAGGTCGGCGGCCCGCACCGCGTAGCCGTCCATCTGCGAGTTGCGGAACGGCGGCAGGTCGATGGGGCTCGTGACGTCGTGAGCGAGCACCCGGTCGGCGAAGCGGTGCGGATCCGCCGCCAGCGCCGCGGCATCGACGGCCAGCTCCTCCGCGGGCAGCTCGGCGAGCGGGGCGAGGAGCGCGGAGACGGCCGCGCGGTGCGCGTCGACCGTGCGTCGTCGGCGGTCCGCGGGGCGGTCGGGGGTCATGAGCCCATCATCCCCGACGCGGCCGCGTGCTCACGGGTCGATGCCGAGCGTCTCCGCGTGCTCCGCCGGTCGCCGGCGAAGGATCCGCCCGCGGGCCTTGCCGCGCACCGGTCGCGCGCGGGAGCCTGTGCGCATGGATCCGCACGAGCGCCGCGCCGCCGTCCGCCGACGCGTGACCGCCGCGATCGCCGCCGTGCTGCTTGCCGCCGCGATCGGGGTCGCCGCAAACACGTGCGGAGCCGACCTCGGCCTGCTTCTGCTCGTGGCGGCGTTCGCGCTCCTCACCGCGGGCGCGGGCCTGGGCGTCTCGGCCGTGGGATCCGCCGCGGACCACCCGCGCTAGTGCGATTTGGCAAGATCAGCACATCGCGATTCTCCAAAATCACCCGCCGCCGTTTTGACCTGCCATGCTGTTTGCATGGAGAATCTCATCGGCATCATCGGCGTCATGGTCGCGTTTGCTATTTCTATCTACTCCCACCGGCAGAATCACCCCAAACGAGAGCTTCGCTACGCGATCGCCCCGTGGAGTCCGCAGGCAGACACGTCGGATGGGACATTAATGCGATTGCTGGTGTGGTCAACCGGAAGAGCAGACATTCCCTCAGCGCAGTTTGACAGTGGCCATCCGATAGTCTTCGTATTCAGCGCCCCTGTATCTCCACAATTTGGAGTGACCGAGACGGCCCCCCAGTGGTCGCCGGCATTCACATCACCGACCGAGTTTCGGATTCCGACGAGACTGCTCCGGACTGACTTCCGCGTCCAAGTTCCATTCCAGGCAAGCGAGCCGTTCCTCGTAACCGTCAGCAATCCACTTATCGACGTGCCGATCTTGAGAGACTTAAAGGCAGAAAAGACGACAGTGGCGTCGCAGGAGCATGCAATTCAAAAATCTCGTGCTCGTGCTCGCGTTTCACTCCTCGCCATAGCTTCGTGGTTGACTGCTATCAGTTTTATCACGTTGATTGTTGGGGCCGCGATCAGTGGCAACGACGAGACCCTTGGCGCCGGAATCGGAATTCCCGGAATGTTGGCATTTCCAATCTGCCTTGCACTTCTCGGCGTTGCCGGATTCAAACGCATGCTGACTCGGGTCAAAATACGTCGCAGGGAACGCGCAAATCAATCCCCGGTGAGCTGAGGGCAAACTTGCGCAATGCCGCGTGTCCGCCTCCCGAACCCGCCCCTGTCACGCACGTCCCGGCCGTCCTAGGGTTGGGGCATGACCATCGCCGCCCTCGGGCAGACCCTCGTCGACCTCCACACCGCACCCGAGCTCCTGAGGGTGGTGAACGTGTGGGACGCCGTCTCGGCTGCCGCCATCGGCTCGCTCCCCGAGACCAGGGCGCTCGCCACCGCGAGCCACTCCATCGCCGCCACCTTCGGCTACGAGGACGGCGAGAGGATCCCGCTCGACCTCCACCTCGACATGATCGGCCGCATCGTCGCCGCGGTCGAGCAGCCGGTCTCCGCCGACCTCGAGTCGGGCTACGGCGACGCGGGCGAGACCGTGCGCCGCGCCATCGGCGTGGGCGTCGTCGGCGCGAACCTGGAGGACGGCATGCGCCCCCTCGCCGACTCGGTGCGCGCGGTCGAGGCGGCCGTCGCCGCCGCGCAAGCCGAGGGCGTGCCGTTCGCGCTCAACGCGCGCACCGACGCGTACGTCCTGGGCGGCGATCGCGACCGGTCCGACGTCCTCGCCGACGCCGTCGAGCGCACCCGCGCCTACATGGCGGCGGGCGCCACGAGCGTCTTCGTGCCCGGCCCGCTCACGGAGGACGAGGTGCGCACCCTCGTCGAGGCCGTCGGCCCGCAGCGGCTCACGGTCATCGGCGTCCCCGGATCCCTCTCCCCCGCGCGCTTCGAGGAGCTCGGCGTCGGACGCATCTCCTACGGCCCGTGGACCCAGCGCGTCGCGCTGACCGCGCTCCAGGACACGGCGAAGGACCTCTACGCGGGCGGCGCGCTGCCCAAGGGGACGCGGCCGCTCAACTGACCCGCATCGCACGGCGCTCCGGCCCCCGTCCGCATCACACGGTGGGCGCGGGTTCGCGAGCGGCGATCCGCCTCACCCGCGCGGGGCGCCGTCGGGTGAGGAGCCACGTGATGCCCGCGAGGTGCGGGAACTCGATGAGCATGCCGATCACGATGGACGCCGCGACGAGCGGCTCGTCCGGCAGCGCCACCGTCGTCAGCGCCAGCATGAGCGGCGCGTTGCGCGCCGCGGTGGTCATCGCGAGGAGCGCACGCTGCGGGTGGGCGAATCCGAGCGCGCGGGCGATCCGGTCCACCAGCGTGTAGCCGAGGGCGAAGAAGAGGATCACCGCCCCGAGCAGCGCCGCGAACGCATCCGCGTGGTCACGGATGGTGCCGACGTTCGCCGCGAAGATCTGCACGATGAGGGCCGCGATGACCAGTGGCACGAGTCGGCCCGTGACCGCGCGGATGCGGAGGCCCGCGCCGCGCGGAAGCAGCAGCGCGACCGCCAGCCGGATCCCGAGGGCGAGCGACGCGGGCACGACGCACCAGCGCACGAGCGTCTCCGCGATCACGAGGGGATCCGCGACGGCCGGCGTGTGCACGAGCGCGCTGAGGAGGAAGGGATAGGCCAGCAGCTGCGTGACCATGTTGATCGGGAGGAGCACCGCCCCGAGGGACGTGTCGCCGCCCGCCAGCCGGGTGAAGCCCAGGAACCAGTCCGTGCACGGCGCGGTGAAGTAGATGACGACGCCCGCGAACAGCAGCGGGGCGCCGGACAGGAAGAGCGAGGCGATCCCGAAGCCCAGCAGGGGCATGAGCACGAAGTTCGCGAGCCAGGCGGCGCCGAGCACCCGCGACGCTCCGCGCAGTCGCAAGCGCCGGAGGCCGGAGAGGTCGAGCTCGGAGAACAGGACGGTCACGAGCACCAGCACGGTGGGATCCACCCCGTCACCGAGCGCCGCCCCCGTGTCGGGGCTCGCGATGCCGACGAGCGAGCCGAGCGCGATCGCGCCGAGGAAGAGGAGGAGGGAGCGGGCGGGGATCCGGACGCCGTCCGTGAGGGCCGGTCGCGTCGCGTCCCCGCCTCCCGACGACGCGTCGTCCGCGCGGACGCCACCGCTCCCGCCGTCCGCGCCGACACCGCCGCTCCCGCCGACCCGGCCGCTCCCGCTCAGCATGCGCATTCCACGCCGCAGCAGCTGAGGTCGTCCGTCAGCATCCCGGCCTCGCGCCACAGCTCGAGGCCCGCGCAGTCGGCGCCCAGCCGCTCGCCGATCACCCGGGCGATGTGCGCGAAGCGCTGGCGGTACTTGTAGACGAAGCAGAAGCGCACGTCCCCGTGGCGCACCGCGGGCCCGGACAGGAAGAGGCCGGGGACGACCGTCGACTCGTCGTCCTCCGTCAGGAGCGGCCACCCGTCGTCGCGTCGCGCGAAGAGCTCGGACACGGGTCCGAGGCCCGGGCCGAAGCCGGTGGCCAGGACAGGGCGTGAGTCGGAGTCGAGGGCCGTGGCCCCGGAGACCTGCACCAGGTGGCCGGCGCCCGCCGGCCGGATGCCGACGACGCGCGCGTCGCCGACGAGGGTCAGACGGCCGGTCGCGACCGCGGCGGCGAGGCGCTGCACGGACCGCGGCGCCAGGCGGTACGACGGGTCGGATCCGCTGCCCGGCGCCCAGGGATGCTTAGGATCGACGACAGTCACCTCCGCGCCGAGCGCGACGTGGTGGCACGCGATGTCGATGCCGGACTCGTAGCCGCCGATGACGACGAGCCGGCCGGTGCGGGGCTCCCACGCCGCCGCCGCCGCCGAGTGGTCAGCGAGCTGCCCGCCCGCGAAGCGCGCCGCAGCGGGATCGTGGAACTCGCCTCCCGCCCACACGACCGTGCGCGCCCCCACCGTTCCGCGGTTCGTCTCGACGCGGAAGCCGTCGTCGCCGGGCGTGACCTCGGTGACCTCCGTCCCGGTCATGAGCGGCACGGGGAAGTGCCGGGCGACTCCGGCGAGGTACCGCGCGTACTCGGATCCGCTCGGGTAGTCGACGCCCAGCGAGTACGCGGGCGAGGTGGAGGGGTGGATCGCGTTCAGGTCCGTGGCACCGAACCCGTTACCGGTGAACGACGGGGAGAGGAAGCGCTGGCGCTCCGGCCAGCGCCGGAAGGTCTCGCCGACGGATCCGCGCTCCACCACTCCGGAGCGCAGCCCGTCCACGGCGTCGAGGGCGATGGCGGTGCCGAGGCCGGCTGGGCCGGCCCCTATCACGAGTGCGTCGAGGATCTGCGGGAGGGAGGAGGGCATCGGGCACGGCTTTCCGGTCGGGGTGCGTCAAGACTAGTCGCGAATGATTCTCAATAAGGTGGGGTGTGCACGAGCCGCATGCGGGCGCCCGGGCCGGGACGCCCGGGCGGGCCTGATTGACTGGGGCGACGACCCGAAGGAGCACGACGTGACCGACACCCCCGCCCCGGCGACCGCCGCATCCGTCCCCCGCGCGGAGGTCGGCGTCATCGGCGGATCCGGCCTGTACTCCCTCCTCGACCCGGCGACCAGCGAGTCGCACCGGATCCAGACGCCGTTCGGCCCCACCTCGAGCGAGGTGACGGTCGGCGAGCTGGCCGGGCGCCGGGTCGCGTTCCTCACCCGGCACGGTGCGGACCACTCGGTCGCGCCGCACCTCATCGACTACCGGGCGAACATCTGGGCGCTCGCGTCGCTCGGCGTCTCCGCCATCGTGTCGTCGTCGGCCGTGGGCGGCGTCTCGCCGGACTACCCGCCGGGATCGCTCGTGCTCACCGACCAGCTCCTCGACCGCACGTGGGGCCGCCCCGACACCTTCTTCGACGCCGGCGTCGTGCAGCACCTCTCCGCCGCGGATCCCTTCGACCCCGAGCTGCACGCCCGCGCAGCCGCCGCGCTCGTGGAGCTCGAGGGCGGCGACCGGGCGGATCCCGCGGGGCCGCTGCGCACCTCGGGCACCGTCGTCGTGATCCAGGGCCCGCGCTTCTCGACGCGCGCCGAGTCGCTGTGGTTCCGCCAGGCGGGCGCGCACATCGTGAACATGACGCAGTACCCCGAGGTCGTGCTGGCGTCGGAGCTCAACATCGGCACGGTCAACCTGTCGTTCGTCACCGACGCGGACGCAGGCCTCGCGCCCCTGCCCGGCGAGCAGGGCGACGCCGTCACGGCCGACCTGGTGTTCGCCCGCTTGCGGGACGCGCAGCCGCGCATCGTGCGGGCGATCGAGGCGGTCGTCCGGGCGATCCCCGACGACTACCGCGGCCGGCCGCTCATCGACCCGGACGCCGTCGCGTCCGTGCTCGGGCGGCCCGTCACCGGCGCGACCGGCGACGCCGGCGCGACCGACCCGACGGGCGCGCGCTCGTGAGCGACGGGATCCTCCTCGTCACGGGAGGCGCCGGGTTCATCGGCGGCGCGATCGTCCAGGCCGCGCTCGAGGAGGGGCGGCGCGTGCGCGTGCTCGACTCGCTGCGCGCCGACGTGCACGGCGGCGCGCCGGAGATCGACCCGCGCGTGGAGCTCGTCCACGGTGACGTCACCGATCCGGATGCCGTGGCCCGCGCGCTCGACGGCGTCGACGTCGTGTGCCATCAGGCCGCGAAGGTCGGCCTCGGCGTCGACTTCCTCGACGCCCCCGACTACGTCGCCACGAACGACGGGGGCACCGCGGTGCTCCTCGCCGCGATGACCCGCGCGGGCATCGACCGGCTCGTGCTCGCGAGCTCGATGGTCGTCTACGGCGAGGGCGCATACGAGGGCGCCTACGGGCCGGTGCGGCCGCCTGCGCGACGCGTCGCCGACCTCGACGCGGGGCTCTTCGACCCGGTCGATCCCGCGACGGGCGAGCCGCTCGTACCCACGCTCATCGGCGAGGACGTGCCGCTGGATCCGCGCAACGTCTACGCCACCACCAAGCTCGCGCAGGAGAACCTCGCGAGCTCGTGGACCCGCGCCACGGGCGGCCGCGCGGCCGCCCTCCGCTACCACAACGTCTACGGGCCGGGCATGCCGCAGAACACGCCCTACGCGGGCGTCGCGTCGCTGTTCCGCTCGGCGCTCGCACGCGGCGAGGCCCCGCGCGTCTTCGAGGACGGTCGGCAGCGCCGCGACTTCGTGCACGTCCGCGACGTCGCCGGCGCGAACCTCGCCGCGCTCGTCTGGACCGCGGAACGCGAGGCGGGATCCTTCCGGGCCTTCAACGTCGGCAGCGGCACCGTGCACACCATCGGCGAGATGGCGGAGGCGCTCGCACGGGAGGCCGGCGGATCCGCGCCCGTCACCACGGGCGAGTACCGGCTGGGCGACGTGCGCCACATCACGGCCTCGTCCGACAGGCTCCGCGCGGAGCTCGGCTGGGAGCCGCGCATGACCTTCGAGGAGGGCATGCGCGAGTTCGCGACGGCGCCGCTGCGGAGCGCGGTCGCCTGAGGAGCCGAGCGCGACCTGCGGTGCCGCCTCGACCACGTCGGCCGTCCTGGCAGCGGATCTCGCGCGAGTGGCACCCGGGTGCTCGTCGCGCTCCGGCCCCGGCACCTGCGACGGACGAGATCGGGGCCGCATGCTCGCCAGACTGGGGGCATGACCTCCGCTTCACCTCGCAGCGTGAGCCGCCGCTCCGGCCTCGCCCTCGCCGTCGCCGCCGCGTCGCTCGCCCTCGCCGGCTGCTCGGGCATCACCGACGACCTCGCCGACATCTACGCGATCACCTACGAGGTGACGACCGCCGGGCCCGCCGACGGCGGCCTGACGGACGTCTCGTACGCCGAGGCCTCCCATCGCGGACGCCCGTCGATCGTGAAGGAGGTCGGGCAGGCGTCGCTCGCGCCCGGCGACGACTCCGCGAGCTCGGTCTGGTCGGTGGAGTCCGTCGTCACCGCCGAGGACTGGGCGTTCGTGCAGGCGACGCCGGCGGACGGCGAGGCGCTGACCTGCCGGATCCTCGTCGACGGCGTGAAGGAGATCGCGACCTCGACCGCGGCGCCCGGCCAGCCCGTGAGCTGCCAGGTCCCGACGGCGCCGTTCGGCTGAGCGCGCGGACTGCAGCGACCGCGTCGGGGGCCTGCGCAGCCGACGCGGCCGGATCCCGTCAGTACTTCGCGGACTGCCCGCCGTCGATCGGCAGCACGGCCGCGTTGACGTACGCCGCGTGGTCCGAGAGCAGGAACGCGACGACCGAGGCGATCTCCTCGGCCTCGCAGTAGCGCTTGGTGGGGTTGCCCTGGATGAACTGCTCGGCGAAGCCCCGCGGGTCGTCCGCGTCGCTCTGCTTCATGGACGCCTCCACCATGGGCGTCCAGATGGCTCCCGGCGCGATGGCGTTGATGCGGATGCCGAACTGCCCGTACTCGACGGCGGAGTTGCGGGTGAGGCCGACGACGCCGTGCTTCGCGGCCGCGTAGCCGGACTGGTTGCCGACGCCGCGGATCCCGCCGACGCTCGCGGTGTTCACGACCATGCCGGAGCCCTGCTCGCGCATGACGGCGAGGACCTTCTCGAGTCCAAGGAACACGCCGCGGAGGTTGATCGCGACGACCCTGTCGAACTCGGCGGCCGTGAAGTCCTCGGTGAGGTTCTGGCGGCCCTCGATGCCGGCGTTGTTGAAGAAGCCGTCGATGCGGCCGAAGCGCTCGACGGTCTGGCCCACGTACGCGTCGACGTCGGACTCCTTCGACACGTCGGCGAGAACGGTGAGGATCTCGGCGTCCGGCGTCGCGGCCGTGACGGCGGCGACGGTGTCGGCCAAGCCGCCCTCGGAGATGTCGACGAGGGCGAGGCGCGCGCCCTCGGCGGCGAGGCGGACGGCGGCGGCGCGGCCGAGGCCGGAACCTCCGCCGGTGATGAGGACGACCTTGTCGGTGAAGCGGGTGGTGGTCATGGGGTCTCCTGACGAGTGGGGCGGCGGCCCGCGTCTCGTGGGCGGAGCCACCGATCCATGCGATCGCATGGCCCTACCTACCGTAGGTCGGTTTCCTGGACGCGGGCTCCGCGCGGGACCCGCAGCTCGGGCGTCCGCCACTCCCACGCCTTCCGCACCGCGACGAAGACGGCACCGCCGAGCACGATGTGCACGAGCACCAGCACGATCGCGTCGGGCTCGACGAACACGACGTCCCCGAAGGACGGCGTCCAGCTCATGCCACCGAG
The DNA here is from genome assembly GCF_000069225.1 of Clavibacter sepedonicus. GTDB lineage: Bacteria > Actinomycetota > Actinomycetes > Actinomycetales > Microbacteriaceae > Clavibacter > Clavibacter sepedonicus. The sequence goes on from NC_010407.1 coordinate 2,649,075, forward strand.
GACCGCCCGGGTCACCGTGAGCTGCGTCCAGTGGAACGCCACCGCCACCAGCACCGCGCCCTCCACGGGGATCCGCCGAGCGGCGATGAGCGCGAGGCCGAACAGCACGAGCTGCACGACGAAGACGATCGGGTCCTGGCCGCTCCCGGGGGTGACCGAGAGCGGATCCGGATCGGCGCCCGTCAGCACGTCCACGATCCAGCGGACCGGCGCGATTACCACGCTAAGGAGGGGGAAGAGCGCGGTCGTGAGGATCGTCGCCGCCACGAGGCCGAGACCGTCGCGCAGGTTCGTCCACATGTACCCGCGGAAGGCGAGCTCCTCCGGGATCGCCTCGTAGAACGCGAGGACGATGCCGTTGAGGAGGAGGAAGCCGGCGAACGCGACGAGGTCGAGGTCGTCGACGCGGATCCAGCCGAGGAGTCCCGCCGGGACCCAGACGACGGCTCCCGTGAGCGCTCCCACCCCGACGCCCAGCGCCAGGGGCCGCCCTATCCGCCGCGACAGGCCGAGGCTCGCGAGGCTCCTGCGGTCGAGCCGTCGCCGCAGGAGCACGACGGCGGACACGGCGAGCGCCGACATCAGCACGGCCTGCAGCGCCATTTCGACGATCTCGTCCGCGCCGGTCGCGCGCGTCACCGCCTCGGCGATGCCGATGGCGAGACCCAGCGCGATCCCGAGGGCGGCCCACCCGAGGAGGGCCGCCGCCACGGCGGGGAGCCAGCTGCGGGGGTCGCGCGTCTGCGCGTCGAGGCGCGGATCCGGGATGCCGTCCGCCCTCGCGGACGATGCGGGGGCGGGGTGGGGAGCGGCTGCGGTCACGGGACTCGTCTCGTCGGTGGGCGGGAGGACGTCCTGGCCAGGGTGGTCGCCGACACGACCCCGCGTGTCGACCGCGGCGGCGCGGCGCGCATCGGGGGCGCATGATCAGCCCGCGGACGCCCCCGCGGATGCCCCGCCGGACGTCGACGACGCCTCTATGAAGTCGAACACCAGCACCCCGTGCGGATCCGGCGCGAGCAGCGGCCCGACGAAGTCCTTGAAGGCGGCGTGCTGCGCGTCGATGCGCGACGGATCCGCGATCAGCGGCTCGCCGAGGTACAGGTTGCGGTCGCCCTCGGACGAGAAGGTCAGCACGAAGGCGAGCTCGAATCCGCGACCGACGCCCTCGGGGCTCGACTGCCGACCGGCGTGCAGCGAGCGAATGTACGGCCCCGAGCCGTCCGGATGCGGCGAGTCGGCGAGCGCCCGGAACCGCCGCTCCACCTCGTCGCGGTCGGCGGGCGCCGTGTCGTCCCGGAGGCAGAACAGCACGACGTGGTGGACGAGCCCGGGGACGTGGTCGCGCGCGGTGAGCTGGGCGTCGGAGAGGGCGGGGCGGTCGTCGATGGTCATGTCCGGATCCTGGCCCGATCCGGCCGCGACGACCCGATCCGGCGGCGCGATCCGCCCGCGACGGCGCGGTCAGGAGGTGACGAGGAGCGGGACGCCCAACGCGAGCCCGAAGACCCCGACGGCGAGCTGCGGCCACGTCCGGCGGGCGATCCGGCGGCCGGCACGCCGCGCGACGACGACCGTGGCCAGCGCGTCGAGGGTGACGAGGGCACCGGCGACAGTCATGATCCAGGCGATGACGGTGGTGGCCACCCGCCCAGGGTACGGGCCGCCCGGCCGTGACCCGGACGGGGCCTCGCCGTGCGGGATCCGCCGCCGTAGCCTGAGCGGTATCGGCACCACCGCTCGGCCGCGGCGCCGGGGCCCGCGACGAGGAGGCCGCATGACCGACCCGCTCGACGCCCCCGACGCCGCGCTCACCCGGCGCCTCCGCGACGATCCCGCCGCCGCGCACCGCCTCGAGGAGCTGCGCCGCGCCGCCTACGGCCGCGACGGATCCACCGCGCCGCTGGTCGAGGTCCCCGCCGACCTCCGCGCGCGCACCGGCTACGACGAGGCCCGGCTGCCGGCGCCGCTCGTGGCCCTGCTCGTGGAGGAGGCGCGGCTCGTCGACGAGGGCGCGGCCCTGCTGGCGGCGGAGCGGCCGGTGGTCGCGGCCATGGAGGCGACCACCGCACCCGAGGCCGACGCGGAGCCCGACGCCGACGGGACGCCTCCTGCGCCCGGCCCGAGCGCCCGCCGTCGTCTCCGCCCCGGCGTCCTCGCGGGGGCAGCCGCCGGGATCCTGCTGGTCATCGGCATCGGCGTCGCCTCCACGGCCGGCGCCTTCGACGACCGCACCTCCGCATCGCCCCCGACCTCCGAGGACGTCGGCTCCGCCGTCACCGCGACCTCCACCCCACGCGGACAGGCGATGGGCACCCCGGACGGCCGACGCGGATCCGTGGTCCCCGACTTCACCGCGGATCCGCCCGTCGAGGTCCCGCAGACCGAGGCGGAGCTGGCCGAGGACCTGCGCGTCCGTGCCGACCGGGCATGGGGCCTCGTCCTCGAGCAGCAGCCCGACGCGGTGCGGCCGGACGTGCGGATGGAGCGCCTCGTCGACGAGGCGGAGTTCATCGATCAGCAGGTGGCCTGCCTGCGGGAGGCGGGCGTCACGGCGTCCGTGATCGGGCAGGACAGCTACAGCCTCACCGACGCGGATCCGGTCGCCGTCTACGCGTGCCAGGTCCGCTTCCCGCAGCGCGAGGCCGGCCCCCGCACCGACGCCGAGCTCGCCTACATCCACGACTACTACCTCTCCTTCCTGCTGCCCTGCTACGCCGCGGAGGGCGAGCCGTACGTCGGCGAGGTCCCGGCCGTCGACGACTTCATCGCCGCCGTGCGCGCCGAACGCCCCTGGACCCCGTTCCCCGACGGCATGGACGAGCAGCTGGCCGCCGCGTGCCCGGTGCTCCCGGCGGCGTACCGGTGAACGCCGCGGCCTCGCCTGCCGAGGCCCTGCGTCGTCGGCTGCGCGACGATCCGGCCGCCGCCCGCGCCCTCGTCGACCTCCGCCAGGCCGCCTACGGTCGCGAGGACGGCGATGCCCCGCTCGTGGACGTGCCCGAGGGGATCCGACTCGACTCCGGGCTCGGGGTCGACGCGCTCCCCGCACCTCTCGTCGCGCTGCTGGTCGAGGAGCATCGCCTCGTCGGCGAGGGCCGGGAGCTGCTCGCCGCCGAGGCCGGAGCGGCCGCTCCGACGTCGGGACCGGCGGTGACCCCGCCCGCGTCGGACGACGTCGTGGCCACGGCCGGGCAGGCCTCGGATCCCCGGGCGCGCCCGCTCGTCCCGCGCCGCCGCCGGCTCCTCCGACCCGGCGTGTTCGCCGCGGTGCTCGCGGGCGCGCTCGTCGTCGTCGGGCTGGGCACCGCATCCGCGTCCGGCCTCTTCGTCGACGACGACAGCTGGCGATCCCAGGAGCCGACGTCGACGCCCGGTCCGCCGAGCACGCCGGATCCCCGCATCGGCGTGCCGGTGCCCGCGTTCACGGCGGAGCCGCCGGCGCGGCTGTACGCCAGCCTGAGCGACGCGGAGACGGCCGCGCGCCTGCAGGAGAGCGCGGACTCGTCCTGGGAGATGCTCCTGTCCAGGGAGCCGGATGCCCGGCGACCCGAGGTCGCGATGGAGCGCATCGCCGAGGGCGCCGATCGGGTCCGACAGCAGGCGTCGTGCCTCCGCGACGCGGGCGTGGACGTCCGGGTCATCGGAGCGGGCGACGACATCCGCCTCAGCAGCTCCGCGACCCCGTCCGTGACCAGCTACGCCTGCGAGGTCCGCTTCCCGATGCGCCCCCAGGGGCTCATCACCGATGCGGCGCTCGCGTACCTGCACCGGTACTACGTCGACTTCCTGCTCCCGTGCTACTCGTCGGAGGGCGCGGCGTACGAGGGCGAGGTGCCGGACCTCGCCGACTTCATCGCCCGCGAGCGGTCGGACGACCCCTGGTACCCCGAGGCATCGTCGAACGACGGCGCCATCGCGTTCCGCTGCCCGCAGGCCCCCGACGCCTTCCGCTGACCCGCCGCCCCGCCTGCTGAGGACGCTTCTCAGCGCGGTTAGGGTGGATCCCGTGCGCGCCCCCGTCGGACCCCGGCCCCGCGCCACGGGTCCGCGATGACGGACCGGCACGACCCGTTCGCGCCGGACGACGACACCGCCTCGCCGTTCGACCGGCCCGCACGCCCGCGCCGTGAGCGAGCGCCCCGCGCACGCCGGGACCGCGCGGCCGGGCCCTCCGACGGATCCGACGCCAGGAGCTCCTCCGGTGGTGCCGCGGCAGCCGCCACCGCGGCCGCGACGGCGACCGCGATCCGCCCCCGCGACGACCGCGCCCCCGCGCCCCCGCACGACCACGAGCACCCCCATGACGCCCCGCGCCCCGCCCGCGCCTCCCCCACGGGCATCCGCACCGGCCTCGCGACGGGCCTCGCCCTCGTCCTCCTCCTCGCCCTCCGCGCCGCCTCCCCCGCGCTCGGCGACAGCGTGCTGCCCGACCGGATCCAGGACCTCGTCACGCTCTCCGTCAGCGTCATCGTGGAGTCGCTGCCGTTCGTGATCCTCGGCATCGTCCTGTCGATCGTCGTGCAGGTGTGGGTGCCGCCCGGCGTCATCGAGCGCCGCCTGCCGCACAACCGCTTCGCGCGCCGCGCCTGCATCTCGTTCCTCGGCATGGCTCTGCCGGTCTGCGAGTGCGGCAACGTGCCGCTCGCGCGGGGTCTCGTCGTGCGCGGCTTCACGGTGCCGGAGTCGATCACGTTCCTGCTGGCGGCGCCGATCCTCAACCCGATCACCATCATCACGACGCACGCGGCCTTCGGCTGGGACGGCTTGATCCTCGTGGCCCGCCTCGTCGGCGGCTTCCTCATCGCGAACGTGGTCGGCTGGCTGTTCAGCCTCCATCCCGAGCCCGACCGCCTGCTCACCGACGAGTTCCGCGCCGAGTGCGCCCTCCCGGATCCGCACGCCCACGGCGGCGCCCGCATGCGGAAGTCGATCTCGCTGTTCGGCCGCGAGGCGACGACGATCATGCCGGCGCTCGTCATCGGATCCCTGCTGGCCGGCCTCATCCAAGTCGCCGTGCCGCGCGAGGTGCTCGTCACGCTCGGCGGCAGCCCGATCCTCTCGGTGCTCGCGCTCATGCTCCTCGCGTTCGTCGTCTCGGTCTGCTCCAACGTCGACGCGTTCTTCGTGCTCTCGTTCGGATCCGTGTTCCTGCCCGGCGGCATCGTCGCCTTCCTGGTGTTCGGGCCGGTCATCGACGTGAAGATGCTCGCGCTCATGCGCACCACCTACTCGACCCGCACGCTCGTGATGATCACCTCGGTCGTCGCGCTGATCAGCCTCGCGCTGGGATGGGGTGTCAATGCCATCGCCTGACGACCGGGACGCCCGCGCGCCCCGCGACCGGACCACGGACGTCCTCCGTCGCGCCCGCGCCCGCCGTCGCGCCGCGGGCGGCCGCGCCTCCTCCACCGTCGGCCTCGTGCTGCTCGCGGCCTGCATCGTCTCGACGCTGTGGCTCACGATCACGGGCCAGCTCGGCCTCTACATCCACCCGCGGTACTTCGTCTTCACCGCGATCATGGCGGTCATCGGCCTCGTCGCCACGGTCGCCGGCTTCGCGCTCCGCCCCGCCGACGCCGCGGAGGAGCACGACCACGACCACGGATCCCCCGCGCCGGGCGACCCCGCCGCCGCGCGCCGCTCCTCCCTGCGTGCCCGCGCCTCCCGCGTGGCCGTCGCCGCCGTCGTCACGATCACGGTCGTCGCCGTCCTCGTCCTCCCTCCGCGCACGCTGACCCAGAGCACCGTCACGCAGCGCGCTCTCAACTCGAGCTCGGTCGCCTCCGACGCCGCGCCCGACCAGGAGCTCCTCGGCACCAGCGACTTCTCGACGCTGGGCGTCAAGGACTGGTCGCAGCTCCTGGCGCAGACCACGGATCCGACGTTCTTCACCTCGAAGTCCGTCGACATCACGGGCTTCGTGAGCGCCGACCCCGACGATCCCGACGACGTCTTCTACGTGACCCGCTTCGTCGTCACCTGCTGCGCGGTCGACGCGCAGCCCGTCGGCGTCCCCGTCTACCAGCCCGGCTGGGCCTCGACGCTTCAGACGGACGAGTGGGTGCGCGTCACGGGCCCGTTCGCGTCGAACCCGAGCGCGAAGAGCCGGCAGCCGCTCGCCGTCATGCCGCAGGGCGTCGAGCCGGTCGACCAGCCCGCCGACCCCTACGTCTACTGAGCCGCCCGTGACCGACGTCCCCGCCTCCCCGCGCGCCTTCCGCCGAGCGTTCACCGCCGTGATCCTCGTGCTCGCGATCGTCTGCGGCGGCCTGCTCGCGGTCGCCGGCAGCCAGGGGCCGCGGCTCGTGCGCACCGACGTGGATCCGCTCGCCGTCGTGCAGCAGTCCCGCCAGCGGCTCGTGCTCGCGGCGAACCGGCCAGTCCAGCCCGTCGACGCGTCGCGCATCCGGATGGAGCCCGGCGCCGACTTCACCGTCGACACGCAGGCTGACCGCATCATCATCGACTTCACCCGGCCGCTCGCCTACGACGCCGACTACACGGTGTCGATCGACGGGGTCCAGGGCGTCGGCGGCGGCCCCGCGTCCGACCTCCGCACGGGGTTCCGCACGGGCGACCCGGGCATGTACGTGCTCGTCCGCGGCGGAGCGCAGGAGGCCGACCGCATCGTGCGGCAGGACGTCGCCGGCAACCGCGAGGGCGCGAGCGACGTGGTGTTCGAGGCGACGAAGATCCAGGAGTACGCGGTCGTCGGGAAGTCGCTCGTGGTGGCCACGCTCCAGGACGACGGCACGAACGGCCTCATGATCGGGGCCCTCGACGGATCAGGCCAGGTCGACCTGCCGCTCCCCGGCCGTGGCACGCTCCAGGACCTCCATGCCGAGGACGCCGGGAGCATGGTCGGATTCCGCTTCACGAGCACGGACGGCGGGCCGTACGACGACACGCTCATGGTCGACGACGTCGCCGCCAGCGCGGCCCCGACGCCCGTCGTCGGGCTCGACGGCCAGCCGATCAGCGCGCAGGCCTGGGGCTTCGTGCCCGGCCGCCCGCAGCTCGTCGCGCACGGGCAGGACGGCGACCTCTACCTCGTGACGATCGACGGGTCGTCGCCCATCGTCCCGCTCGGCCGGCACGGGACCCTCGGCCCGTTCTCCGCGGACGGCACGCGGCTCGCGGTCACGGATCCGGGCTCGACGACCGAGATCGACCTGCGCACGGCCCAGCAGACGACGCTGCCCACCGAGACCGGCGGCGGCGACCTGCAGTACGACGGCGCGATCTCGTTCGTGCCCGGCGACGACGGCGCGGTGCTCCGCGTGCGCACGGCGCTGGATCCCGCGACCGGCACCGCCACGCAGCGCCTCGTCGTGGTGCGCGACGGGAAGGCGAGCGACGTGTACGTGCCCGCGGATCCCGCGACCCGCATCACGGGCCTCACCGTCACCCCGAACGGCCGGTTCGCCCTGCTCGAGACCGTGCCGGATCCCGCGCGCGGCGCCAGCGACGACTACCCGCGGAACCCGCGCGACTCCACGGTGACCACGCTCCTCGTCGAGCTCGCGACCGGCACGGTGACCCGCAGCGTCGCCGGCTTCGAGGTCACGATCGGCTGAGGCCCGCTGGATGGTCGGGCCGCGGCGGATCGATGCGCGGGACGCCTGTGCACGGACGCCGCCGCCCGGAGGGGCCTGCGCCCACGATGGATGCGCACGGTCCCAGCGGGACGCGGACCGCTTCCCGTCCCCGGTCCCCCGCCCCTTCCCGGTCAGGCGTCACGCCGATCCGCCGGCGGGCGCCGTGCATCGACCGCGTTCGGAGGATCGCATGGCCGTTCGGAACGGAGGCGGGTGCCGATGCGGGCGCTGATCGCCGGCGGCGGCATCGCGGGTCTCGCGTGCGGTGTGGCGCTCCGGCGCGCCGGGATCGCGGCGACGGTCCTCGAGAGGCGCGACGCCGCGACCGACGAGGCCGGATCGTGGTTGCAGGTCGCGGGCAACGGCATGGCAGCCCTCGAGGCACTCGGACTCGGCGAGGTCGCGAGCGGGCTGGGCGAACCGTCGGGCCGGCTCCGGACGCACGCCGCCGACGGGCGGACCACCGCGGACATGCCCTTCGGCCCGCGACCGGGGCGGGGGCCGTCGGCGCGCACGCTCATGCGGGCGGAGCTGCACGGGATCCTCCGGCAGGAGGCCGAGCGCCAGGGCGTCGACATCATCCGGGGAGCACGCGTGACCTCCGCGGAGCAGGACGTGCACGGCGCCTCGCTCGTCACCGCGACGGGCGAGCGGCACTCGGCGGACCTGGTGATCGGCGCGGACGGCGTCCGCTCGGCGGTCCGGGCCACGATCCTCCCGCCGGATCCCGCAGCTGCCCCGGCCGCGCCCACGATGGTCGACATCGTCGGATCCGCCGCTGCCGCGTCGCTCCCCGAGGAGTACGCCGCACCCGCGGGGACGCTCCAGTTCCGGTTCGGACGGGACTGCTTCGTGGCCACGGTGGCTCTCCGCGACGGGTCGACGTGGTGGTTCGCCAACCCCCGGCTCTCGGCTCTCCCCGGGGGAGCGGCGTCGGCCGCGCACCTGTCCCCCGACGAGTGGGCGGAGGCGGTGGTGCGTCTCGCCGCTCCGGATGCCTTGCCGGTGGAGCACCTGGTGGCGGAGGCCCCGCGGCTCGTCGCCCGGCTCTCCGCACGCGCCGCGCCCCAGGCGCGATGGGGGTCGGGCCGGTGCGTCCTCGTCGGCGACGCCGCCCACACCATGCCGTCCACGTCGGGGCAGGGCGCGTCCCTCGCGCTGGAGGACGCCGTGGTCCTCGGACGGATCATCGGGTCGACGAGCTCGCCGACCGACGTCGTGGCGTCCCTGGCCCGGCGACGGGACGAGCGGGTCGCGAGGATCATCGCGCAGGGCACCCTCCTCGACCGCAGCAAGCTGCTGGGTCCGGTGGGTTCGCTCCTCCGGGACCGCGTCGTGCTGCCGCTCGCGGCACGCGACGCGGCGAGGACAGGATCGGGTCCGAGCTCCTGGATGTACGAGTTCACGGACGAGGGCTGACCCGCGGGAGGAAGACGAGGCCGTCGATGCCTCCTGCTGTGATCGCAGGTGGTGCGTCCCGGCGGTGCCGGGCGGGGTGCTACTCGATGCTGACGGCGATCTCGGCGATGCCGTCGACGAGCTGGTCGGTGACCGCGGTGGTGCCGAACGTGCTGGTGAGGAGCGAGGCGGCGTCGGGGCCGACCTCGACGGTGGTGCCCTCGAGGACGGCGTCGTCACCCTCCATGGCGAGGGACTGGGGACCGCTCACCTCTTCCCGCTCGCGACCGGCACGGTGACCCGCGGCGTCGCCGGCTTCGAGGTCACATCGGCTGAGACCCTCGGAGCGGCGGAGGATGGGCCCACGACGCATCCTCCCGTGATCGATCTCGCCGCCGAGGTCCGCGAGGTGACCGTCCACTGGACACCTCGTGTCGTCGGGCGGGTGAACGACCAGTACGTGGAGGTCGCGAAGCCGCGGGGCGAGCTGACGTGGCACGCGCACGACGCGGAGGACGAGATGTTCCTCGTCGTCTCGGGCCGGCTCCGGCTCCAGCTGCGCGACGACCAGGAGGTCGCGGTCGGTCCGGGTCAGTTCCACGTCGTACCGCGGGGCGTCCTGCACAACCCGGTCGCCGACGAGGAGGTCGAGATCGTCCTCATCGAGACCGTCACCACCGCCCACACCGGCGACGTCGTCATGCCGGGCACCGTCCCGGTCGAGCGGCAGGTGGGCGACTTCCGCTGACGCGCTCGCCCGGATCCACCCCCGGACGCGCCGACGGCCTCGGCTCCCCGGAGGGAGACGAGGCCGTCGATGCGTTCTGCTGCGATCGCAGGTGGTGCGTCCCGGGGTCTGGCCCGGGTGGGGTGCTACTTGGTGTTGACGGTGATCTTGGCGATGCCGACGACGAGCTGGTCGGTGACCGCGGTCGTGCCGAACGTGCTGTTCAGCAGCGACGCGGCGTCGGGGCTGACCTTGACGGTGGTGCCCTCGAGGACGGCGTTGTCGCCCTCCATGGCGAGGGGCTTCAGGGTCGTGCCGTCGAGGTTGAAGATGTAGACGTCCTTCATGACCTCGCCGTCGCCGACCTGGACCGAGCCCGTGAGGCGGCTGGTGCCGGGGTCGATGACGAAGTCGGTGAGCTTCACGACGGTGGAGCCGGCGGTGAGGCTGATGCCGGAGCCTGCGTGGTCGATCTCGCCCTGGACGTAGGGGCGGTAGGACTGCTGGGGGTCGAAGTACTTCACGTTGCCGCCGGTGATGGGGAACGCGAGGGTGCCGGTGGATCCGTCGAGGGTCGCGGTGCCGATGACGCCGGGGGTCAGGCCCAGGGTCGTGAGGGCGCCGGTGAAGCCGGAGTCGAGCGTGACCTTGGTGTCGACGCCGGTGAGCTTCGGGATCGTCGCGAGCGGCGTCGGGTTGGCCTCGGTGGTCGCGGTCGCGGCGGGCTTGGAGGAGGAGGACGGCGTCTCGGCGGGGGTCGAGCAGGCCGCGAGGCCGACGACGAGGAAGCCCGCGGTGGCGAGGCCGAAGACGGACTTGGTGAGGTTGCGCATGGGATTTCCTTCGCTGTGTGGACGGGGATCCGCCCGGTACCCCCGGGCGACACAGGGACTTCGGCGCGGTCGGAGGACGGGTTGGGGTCGGTCGGCCATTCCCAGGCGAACGCCAGGTTCGCGCAGCGCGACCCCGGGATGACGGGGATCGGCGGTGCGGGACGTCACGCCGGCTCCTTGACATCCGACTGTCGCCGATATATCGTCGCTACATCGCGACAGCACGCCGCGATCCCCGACATCACCTGACCGGAAGGAGCGCTCCATGCGCACCCACGACCACGACGACCACTTCTCGTCCCCCTCATCCGACGGAGTCCCCGTCGACCGCCACGAACCCTGCATGCAGCACCACCGCGGCAGCCGACCGCGCATCATGCCGGGCCACCCCCTCGCCCGCGGCTTCCGCCCGGGCGACGGCCCGGGCTTCCCCGGGTTCCCGGGCTTCCCCGGCATGGGCGGCTTCGGCGGCCCCGGCTTCGGCCCGGGCCGCGGACGCGGCGGACGGGGTCGCGCCCGCCGCGGCGACGTCCGCCTCGCGATCCTCTCCCTGCTCGCCGACGCGCCCTCGAACGGCTACGGCCTCATCACGGGCATCGCCACCAAGACGGAGGGCGCCTGGCGACCGAGCCCGGGATCCGTCTACCCCACGCTCCAGCAGCTCGTCGACGAGGACCTCATCGTCGCCGACGAGTCCGGCGCCAAGAGCGTCTACTCCCTCACCGACCAGGGCCGCGCCCACGTCGAGGAGCACCGCGCGGAGATCGACGCCGCCTGGGCCGCCACCACCGACAAGACCGAGGGCGAGGACGCGTTCCAGACGAGCCTCATGAAGCTGATGGGCGTGGTGAAGCCCCTGATGCACGACGCGACCGACGCCCAGCGCCAGGCCGCGGCGGAGAAGCTCGACGAGACGCGGCGCGCGCTGTACGCGATCCTCGCCGACTGATCCCGCTCTTCGCCGGCACGCACCGGCGCCCGGCAGACGACGACGGCCCCCGCTCACGCGGGGGCCGTCGTCGTGCACGCGGGCGGGCGGGTCAGCGGATCGCCGCCCCGGTGTCGAGGTCGTCGCCCGCCTCGAGGTCGGGGCCGTCGGACTCGGTGATGTCGATGCCCAGGCCGCCGTCCGCGTCGTCGTCGTCGACCGGGTCGTCGTCGAGCGGCACGACGCGCTCGGCGTCGATGGCCTCCTGCGCCTCGCGGGCGTCCGCTCCGACGAGCTCCTCCTCGTCGACGCCGGTGTCGTCCAGGTCGCGGTCGGCGGGGTCGCGGGGGTTCTCGATGTCGCTCACGGTGCTCTCCTTCGCTGGTCGATGCGGCGCGCTCGCGCCGTGCATCGACGGTACGCGCCCCGGCTCCGCGCGTGCTGGCCGGATGCATCCCGCGAGCGTCGGGAGGTGGGCTCGGCTCAGGAGACGCCGACGGAGATCCGGTGCCAGCCCGTCGCGCCGTCGGGTGCGGGCGGCGCCTCGTCGGAGGTCTGCGTCACGCCCGTCGTGTCGGTGGCGCGGACCTCGACGCTGTGGGATCCGCTCGTCGCGTCCCACGCGTACGACCACTGCCGCCAGGTGTCCGCGCCGACGCCGTCGCCCAGGGTCGCCTCGACCCAGTCGCCCTCGTCGACGCGCACCTCCACCTTCTGGATGCCGGTGTGCTGCGCCCACGCCATGCCGGCGATCGCCGTGCGCCCCGCGTCCACGCGCGCGCCGGAGCGCGGGGTGTCGATGCGGGAGCCGGTCTTGATGGGGCCGCGCTCGGTCCAGCCGCGGGTCGACCAGTAGGCGACGTCCTCGGCGAACGTCGTCACCTTCAGCTCGGTGACCCACTTGGTCGCGGAGACGTAGCCGTACAGGCCGGGCACGACCATCCGCACGGGGAAGCCGTGCTGCTGCGGCAGGGGCTCGCCGTTCATGCCGACCGCGAGGATCGACGCGCGGTCGGGATCCGTGAGCGCCTCGAGCGGCGTGCTCGCCGTCCAGCCGTCCTGGCTGGTGGAGAGCACCATGTCGGCGCCGGCGGTCGGCTTCGCTCGCTTGAGCAGGAGCCGGATGGGGTAGCCGAGCCAGAGCGCGTTGCCGATGAGATCGCCGCCGACCTCGTTCGACACGCACGTGAGCGTCGTCACGTGCTCCTCGAGCGGCAGGGCGAGCAGCTCGGCGAACGTGATCTCGACCTCCTGCTCGACCATGCCCGTGATCCGCAGCTTCCACGATGACGCGTCGACCGACGGCACCTGCAGCGCGGTGTCGATGCGGTAGAAGTCGGTCGCCGGCGTGAGGAAGGGCGCGAGGCCGGGCACGCCGAGCTCGGCGGACGCGGGGATCGCGGCGGCCGGCGTCGCGGCGCGCGGGAGCACGAGCGTGCGGCGGAAGTCGTCCACGCGGGCGGAGGCGGCGTTGAGGCCGCGGGCCACGGATCCGGCCACCACGGAGACGGCACCCGCCACCACCGTCATGAGGAGGAAGGTGCGGCGCTCGAGGCGGGCGCCCGCGCCCGGGGTGAGCGGCGCGCGCGGCCGGGCGGGCGATGCCGCGCACGGGCTCCGCGACCGCGGCCGCCGCGGATGCCGCGCGATCCGCCGCGTCCCGCCAGTCGCGGAGGCGGTCGGCGCCCCGGTGGAGGATGAAGACGCCCGCGATCATGCCGACGATCGTGGGGATCGCGACGGCGCCCGTGGCCCCGGCGCGCGTGGTGGCCGCGAGCACGGCGACGCCGGCGAAGAGCGCGAGCACCACCACGCCGAGCGGCGGGCGGCGCACCTGGAGGATCCCGGCGAGCGCGGCGGATGCGAGCACCACGACGCCGAGCACGACGATGAGCGCGACCTTGTCGCCCGTGCCGAACAGGGCGATCACCGTGTCCTTGACGCCCGCGGGCACGAGGTCGATGACGAGCGCGCCGACCGCGAGCACCGGGCTCGCCGCCGGGGCGACGAAGGCCGCGGCGATCTCGGCGACGGACAGCACGGCGAGCGCGGCAACCACCCCGAGGAACGCGGACCACCAGCGGAGGGCCGCGCGGGTCACGAGGCGACCGGCTTGCTGTACGGCAGGATCACGTCGAAGCGGCAGCCGCCGTCGATGTTCTGGACGGTGACGTCGCCGTCGTGCGCGCGCACGATCCCGCGGACGATCGCGAGGCCGAGCCCCGCGCCGCCGCCGCCCGACGCGTAGCCGCCGTCGTGCGTGCCCTCGGCCTGCACCTGGGGATCCGGCGGCGTCGCCTCGACGGGCGCGACCGGGAAGTCGGGGCCGAGCGCGGTCTTCTCCGCGGCGCTCTTGCCGTACGCGCGCGGGGTGCGGGATCCGGTCGACCGCCAGCCCGCGTCGAACACGCGCGGGAGGTCGGCCTCGGGGATGCCGCCCGCGGTGTCCTCGACGGAGAGCACGGCGAGGTTGCCCGAGTCGCGGTGCGCGGAGATCACGATGCGGCCGCCGGGGAGCGACTGCTGGATGGCGTTCATCACGAGGTTGCCGACGACGCGGGAGAGCTCGCGCGGGTCGCCCTGCACCACGAGATCGTCGTGCGCTGTCTCGCCCCGGAGATCGACCTTGCGGGCCTGGGCGACCGGGCCGAGCTCGGCCACGGTGTCGCTGACGATGTCGTAGAGGGAGACGCGCTCGACGGCGAGCTCAAGGCTGCCCGAGTTGATCCGGGAGAGCTCGAACAGGTCGTCGACCATGCCGTTGAGGCGGTTGGCCTGCACGCGGATCTGGCGGAAGTAGCGGTGCTCGTCGTCGACCATGCCGTCCTCGAGCGACTCCGCCATGGCGCGGATCCCGGCGAGCGGCGTGCGCAGGTCGTGCGACATCCACGCGATGAGCTCGCGGCGGCTGCGCTCCTGCGCCTCCATCCGGTCGCGGGCGTCGGCGAGGCGGCGGTTGGCGGCGCTGAGCTCGCGGGCGAGCTGCGCGAACTCGGTGCTGGTGGGACGTCCCGGCTCGACGGCGGCCTCCTCGCCCATGGACGCGGCGTAGCGGCCGAGCTCGCGGCTGCCGCGCACGAGGGTCATGCCGAGCATCGCGGCCATGACGAGGGAGACGAGGGCGGAGACGGCGGCGACGGAGAGGAACGCGGTGAGGCCGGCGTCGTCGACGAGCATGCTCGCGGTGACGGCGACCATGCCGCCCACGACCGAGAGCACGGCGGCGAGCGCGACCACGCAGATCTGCAGCACGAGCGAGCGTCTGCGGAGCGCGCGCAGCAGCACGCTCGCGCCGAGGCCGACGACCGCGGCGCAGACGAGCGCGGTCAGGACGACGATGAGGAAGGAGTCGGCGGTCACGCGTCGGCCCCGGCGGAGGGGGCGGGATCCACGGCCTCGGCGTCGGCGTCGGGCGTCGCGGCGGCGGACGGCGCGGGCGCCGCGGCGTCCGGGTCGAAGCGGTAGCCGACGCCCCAGACGGTGCCGAGCAGCACGGGGTGCGCGGGATCCGCCTCGATCTTCTCCCGCAGGCGCCGCACGTGCACGGTGACGGTGGAGAGGTCGCCGATCTCCCAGCCCCACACCGAGCGGAGCAGGTCGTCGCGCCCGAAGACGCGGCGCGGGTTGCGGAGCAGGAAGGCGAGCAGGTCGAACTCGCGCGAGGTGAGCGACAGCATGACGCCGGCCTGGTGGATCTCGCGCGCGCCGAGGTCGAGCACGAACGGGCCCGCGACGAAGGGCGGCTCCGGCACGGCCTCGGGCACCGTGCGGCGGAGGACGGCGCGCACGCGGAGGACGAGCTCGCGCGGGGAGAAGGGCTTGGCGAGGTAGTCGTCGGCGCCGGCGTCGAGGCCGTTCACGCGGTCCTCGCCCTGGCCGAGGGCGGTGAGCATCACGACGGGGACGGGCGACTCGGGGTGGTGGGCGCGGATCCGCCGGCACACCTCGAGGCCGTCGAGGCCGGGGAGCATGCGGTCGAGCACGACGAGGTCGGGCATGCGCTCGGTGGCGACGCGCACGGCCTCGAGGCCGTCGGCGACCGTCTCGACCTGGAAGCCCGAGGCCTTCAAGTAGCGGCAGACGACCTCGTTCACCGTGGGGTCGTCCTCGACCACGAGGATGCGGCGGCCGCGCAGCGGATCCGGCCGCGAGGGATCGGGCCGCGCGGGGTCGGGGCGCCCGGCGTCGGCGCGCGCGGGATCGTAGGTGGGACTCACCCGGTCAGACTATGCGCGGTCCCTGGGCCGGACCCCGGGGGTGTCCGGCTTGCGAGCGAGCCGTCACCCCTCGGCCATCCGGCGTCGGGTGATGCGGGGGCGTGCGGGACGAGCGCAGGCGCGGCCTCCTAGGCTCGACGGATGACGCAACCGCTCGTGGACGTGGTCCTCCCCTGCCTCGACGAGGAGGAGGCCCTGCCCTTCGTCCTCTCGCGCCTCCCCGAGGGGTACCGCGCGATCGTCGTCGACAACGGATCCACCGACCGCTCCGCCGAGGTCGCGCGCGAGCACGGCGCCCTCGTGGTGGAGGAGCGGCGCCGAGGGTTCGGGGCGGCGGCGCACGCGGGGCTCGAGGCCGCGACCGCACCGCTCGTGGCGTTCTGCGACGCCGACGCGTCGATGGATCCGGCGCTCCTCCCCCGCGTGGTCGACCCGGTCCGCGACGGCGAGCGCGACCTCGTGCTCGGCCGCCGGATCCCGTCGACGCGCGGCGCATGGCCGCTGCACGCCCGGATCGCGAACCTCGAGCTCGCCCGCCGGCTGCGGCGGATCACGGGTGTGCCGCTGCACGACCTCGGCCCGATGCGCTGCGGGCGGCGCACCGAGCTGCTGGGCCTGGGGATCCTCGACCGGCGCAGCGGCTATCCGCTCGAGATGCTGCTGCGGGCATCGGCGGCCGGGTGGAGCATCCTGGAGGTGGAGATGCCGTACGCACCGCGCGTGGGGCGGTCCAAGGTGACCGGCACCGTGCGCGGGACCGTCACGGCCGTGCGCGACATGTCACGCGTGCTGGCCGAGGCGCGAGCGGCGGCAGTGGGCGCCGACCGCACCCCGGGAGGATCCGCGTGACCACCGTCGTCGTCATCGCCAAGGAGTGCATCCCCGGCCGCGTCAAGACGCGCCTGCACCCGCCGTTCACGCTCGAGGAGGCCGCCGAGCTCGCGTCCGCGGCCCTCGCCGACACGCTCGCCGCCGTCGACGACGCCGCGCCCGAGCGCCGCGTGCTCCTCTTCGACGGTGCGAACCCGCCCGCGGAGGCCGCCGGCTACGACGTGATCCCGCAGGTGGCGGGCGACCTCGACGAGCGGCTCGCCGCCATGTACGACGCGCTCGACGGTCCCGTCCTCCTCGTCGGCATGGACACCCCGCAGCTCACCGCCGCCCTCCTCCGCCCCGTGCTCGACTCGTGGGCCGACGGCGCGGGCGGCCCCGACGCCTGGTTCGGCCCCGCGAACGACGGCGGCTTCTGGGCGCTGGGCCTCCGGGATCCGGACGGCGCGCTCGTGCGCGGCGTGCCCATGTCCCGGGACGACACGGGCGCGGTGCAGCTGTCGCGGCTGATCGACGCGGGGCTCGACGTGGCGATGCTGCCCGAGCTCACCGACGTGGACACGGTCGCCGACGCGCGCGACGCGGCCGCAGCGGCGCCCGCCCATCGCTTCGCCGCCGTGCTCCGAACCCTGGACACCGGCGCGGGCACCCGCGCCGCCACCACCGCATCCGCGACATCGCAGAGGGACCCCGCATGAGCCTGGCCGTCGACCACCCCGAGGACCGCGCCTCCGCGCGCGTCCGCACCTTCGGATCCGGTGGCGGCGAACCGTACGCCCGGGCCCTCCGCGACTCCGGGGTCCTCTTCCTGTCGCTCGCGTCCGACGACGACAGCGCCGAGGCGATGGACATCAGCCGCTGGAGCGCGGACGCCGACGCCGTGGACGCGAGCCTCCTCGCGGGCGCGGCCGGTCCCGTCCTCGACATCGGCTGCGGCCCGGGCCGCATGGTCCGCGCGGCTATGGACGCCGGGCTCGGCGCGCTCGGCATCGACGTCTCCCCCACCGTGGTCGAGATGGCCGCGGGCCTCGGCCTCCCCGTGCTCCACCGCTCGGTCTTCGAGCGCCTGCCCCGCGAGGGCGGCTGGGGCACGCTTCTGCTGCTCGACGGCAACATCGGCATCGGCGGCGACGCGGCCGCGCTCCTCGCGCGCTGCGGCGACCTCCTCGACGACCAGGGCGCGCTCGTGGTCGAGACCCACCCGGATCCCGCCCGCGACCGCACCTTCGAGTGCACGGTCGAGGACGGCCAGGGCCGCGCGAGCGACCCGTTCCCGTGGGCGCAGGTCGGCCGCGACGCCGTCGCGCGCATGGCCGCTGGCGCGGGCCTCGACCTCGTTCAGTGCTGGGAGACCGACGGCCGGTCCTTCTGCCGCCTCGTGCGCGCGTAGAGCGCCGCGACCACGGCCGTCGCCACCGCGGTGGCGACCCACATGAGCGCGAGGCGCGGCGCGTAGTCCGCGATGAGGATCGTCGGGTTGTCGTTGCCGATGGCGCGAGCCCGGATCTCGGGGACGACCACCAGGGTCATCACCGCCATCACGACCACGCCGGCCTGCACGATCACGAGCGAGCCCGGAGGGAGGCGCCGGCCCGCCTTCCGCAGCAGCAGGCCGGTGACGAAGACGACGGGCGACAGGATCGCGTCGTGCACGAGGATCGCGAGGAGCAGGAACACGGCGACGCCGACGACCTGGTCGGTGCGCTGGGTCTCGAGCAGGGTGCGCGCGCCGAACGCGAGGCCGACGACGCCGATCGCGACGAGCGCGATCCGGGCGGCCACCATGCCGCGCGTCACGCGGGCGCCGTCGCCGGGCGCGGGGGTGCGGGTGCCGGACATCACATGACCTCCAGGGTCGAGAGCCACTTGGTCTGCAGCACGCCGGGACGCCCGGGCGCGATCATGCGCGCCGGGTAGCCGTGCTGGATGTCGAGGGGCGCGCCGTCGAGCTCGAGCGCCACCAGGGTGAGCGGGTCGCGCACGTACTCCGGGCCCATCTCGGTGCGCCGGAAGCCGCCGCTCTTCTCGAGGCTTGTGACGCGGAGGCGCGCCACAGGGTCGGCGCCGACCTGGTCCATCAGGTCCATGAGGCGGACGCCGCGCCACGTCGCCGACTGGCTCCAGCCCTCGACGCAGGAGATGGGCAGCGTCGCGGTGACGAGCCCCATGCCGCGGAGGTCGTCCATCGTGAAGGCCCTGGAGACGGATCCGTTCGAGACGGTGAGCGCCCACGCGGGGTCGACCGCGGACTCCGTCACGCCCGCGGCCTCGGCCGTGCGGTTGACGGGCAGCCCCTGCGGGCCGGTGCCCATGACGCGCGGGCCGAAGGCGTTGAGCGGGGCGAGGATCCGGAACGACTGGCCCGCGGTGAGGCCCACGACCGCGGCGACGGATGCGCCGACCGCCACGAGGAAGCCGCGGCGGGCGATGGGCGTCGGCGTGACGGGGGTGTCGTCGATCCAGGCGAGCACGCGGCCGGTGACGCCGCGGGGCGCGCGGGCCGGGGTGCCGTCGGCGGCGGTCGCGGCCGACTGGTCCTCGACGATGGGCGACTCGTCCGCCTGCCCGCGCCGCCAGTGGCCCGCGATGGCGGGCAGCTTCACGCCGATGTGGATCGCGAGCGACCCGATCACGACGAACGCCAGCGCGAAGTGCGTCTGCCGGAAGTAGAAGGGGAACGGCACCCACTGGAAGGTGTTGAGGAGGCCCATCGCCACCTCGAGCAGCGACGCCCCGACGAAGACGGCGATGGACGCGCGCTCGAGGAACGAGACGACCCCGGTGACCGGCGGGTACGTGAGCAGCTCGGGGAAGACGATCCAGAGCTTGGCGAGCAGGAGCGGCACGCACGCGATGCCGGCCGTGATGTGGATCCCCTGCGACAGCCGGTAGAGCGACACGGGCGCGGTCGGGAAGCGCATCCACGGCAGCGGGTCCTGCAGGAAGTGGCTGTAGAGGCCCGTCGCGAAGCAAACCAGGAAGGCGAGGCCGAGGAGGCGGCCGATCACGACCGCCAGCCGGGTCGTGCGCGCGGGCGAGGCGAGGCGGCGCCTGGTCTCGTGCATCAGCGTCCGCATCGGATCCGTCCTCCGTCCGGCGGACGGCGGGCCGCGGCCGGTCGGCGGCCGTCGAGCCGCGCGCCGCCATGATGGGGTGTGCGCACAGCCCTCACCGCCTTCGTCCTCGTCGTCATGGCCGCGCTCACCGGATGGTCGGTGGTCGCGTTCGATCTGTTCGGCGATGCCGACGACGAGGCGTTCTTCCGTCGCGAGGGTGCCGCGCCGCTGTTCTGGCTCGTGGTCGTCATCTGGGTGGTCTTCGGAGCGGCGGTCCTCCTGGTGCGGAAGCTGCCGGCACGATCCGCCGCTGCGCTCATCATCCTCGGATCGGTGGGCCTCGGCGCGGTCGCCATGGCCGGGCCGCCGAACACCAGCACCGACTCCGCGCGCTACGCCTGGGACGGCATCGTGCAGAACGCGGGCGAGTCGCCCTATCGCTACACGCCGGCCGACCCCGAGCTGCGGGACCTCCGGCCCGACTGGCTCTATCCGAAGACCGTCGTCGGGTCGGATGGAGCCGCCACCTGCGAGGGGAAGCGGATCATAGGCGTCCGCGAGGAGGAGACGCACGAGCCGATGTGCACGGCGCTCAACCGCCCCAAGGTCCCCACCATCTACCCGCCCATGGCCGAGCTGTTCTTCGCGGGCGTGCGCGCCGCAGTCCCGGTGACGGCCGAGTACTGGGCGTTCCAGGCCGCCGGGCTCCTGATGATGACGGCGGTGACGCTCCTGCTCGTCCGCGCGCTGCGGAAGCGCGGCAAGCCCGTGTGGTGGGCGGCGCTCTGGGCGTGGTGCCCGCTGGTGGCGAGCGAGGTGGTCACGAACTCGCACGTCGACGCGCTCGGGGCGCTGCTCGCGCTCGCGGCGTCGCTCCTCGTCGCGGGCGGGATGCGGTGGCGCGGCGGCATCGCCCTCGGCGCGGCCATCGCGACGAAGCTCATCCCGGTGATCGCGGCGCCGGCGCTGCTGCGGAAGCAGCCCTGGAAGGTGATCACCGCGGCGGTCGTCACGTTCGCCCTGCTCTACGTGCCGTACGTGCTCAGCACCGGGATCGCGGTGCTCGGCTACCTGCCCGGCTACCTGCAGGAGGAGGGCTACGGCGACGGCGGGCGGTTCCCGCTCGTGGAGCTCGTCGTTCCCGGGCAGTACGGGCTCATCGCGGTCGGGCTGATCCTCGCCGTGACCGCCGGCCTCGTCTGGTGGAGGACCGACCCGGCGGATCCGTGGCTCGGCCAGCTCGTGATGATCGGCGTGACGCTCCTCGCCGTGAGCCCGCGCTACCCCTGGTACGCGCTGCTGCTCATCCCGTTCATCGCGATGACGGGCCGCGGCGAGTGGTTCGCGGTGGTGGCCGCGCTCGCGCTGCGGCTGTTCGCGCCGGACGAGTGGGCCTGGCAGATCGCGCTCGCGGCCGCCCTGGTGATCGTCGTGGCCGGCTCGCTCGTGCGGCTCGGGCCGGACGGGCGCGCTCGGCTGATCCCCGCGGTCGTGCGGCGGCGGCTGGGCCGGGAGCGCGTGACCGCCGGCGGGCCGGACGCCGGCTGATCAGATCCCGCGCGGGATCCGCACGGTGAGGCGCTCGGCCGCGACCGGGCGGAGCG
This sequence comes from Clavibacter sepedonicus, assembly GCF_000069225.1. Classification (GTDB taxonomy): domain Bacteria; phylum Actinomycetota; class Actinomycetes; order Actinomycetales; family Microbacteriaceae; genus Clavibacter; species Clavibacter sepedonicus. The sequence goes on from NC_010407.1 coordinate 2,670,270, forward strand.
CGGCGAAGGACGCGGCGTCGAGCTCGGCGGTGATCTCGGTGCCCGGCTCGATGGCGACCGCGGCGGGATCGAGCGCGGTGACGGCGGCATCCGGTTCGGCGACGCGCAGCGCCACGCGGACGCGGCCCGCTGCGCCCTCCACCCGCCGCACGGTGCCGGTCGTCACGACGTCGCGGGTGCCGCCGCCGATGCCTTCCGGGGCGGGTCCGCGGGCCAGCCGCACGTCCGCCGGCGCGGCGATGATCACGACGGCCTGACCGTCGGCGTCCCGCCCCGTCAAGCGGTTCATGCCCACGAGCCTGGCCACGTACGCCGTCGCGGGCCGGGCGGCGACCTCGGCGGGCGCGCCCTCCTGCACCTGGCGGCCGTCCTCGAGCACGTGGATCCGGTCGGTCAGCGCGAGCGCGTCCACCGGATCGTGCGTCACCATCACCGCCGCCCCGCCGAAGCGCCGCAGCTCGTCGGCGAGGAGGTCGCGCACGTCGAGTCGCGTGCCCGCGTCGAGCGCCGCCATCGGCTCGTCGAGGAGGAGGAGCGCCGGCTCGAGCACGAGGGCGCGGGCGAGCGCGACGCGCTGCGACTGGCCGCCCGACAGCGCGGCGGGCCGGCGGTCGGCGAGCTGTGCGATCCCGAGCCGGTCGAGCAGGGCGCGCGCCCGGTCGTCGGCATCCGCGCGCGGGACCCCGTGCGCGCGCGGCCCGAAGGCCACGTTCTGGAGCGCTGACAGGTGCGGGAAGAGGAGGTGGTCCTGGAAGACGACGCCGATGCCGCGGCCCTCGGCGGGGATCCGCGCCGCGCCCCCGCCCGGCTCCTCGAGCACCCGGCCGTCGAGCGCGACGCGTCCCGCCGTGAGCGGCGCGAGCCCCGCGAGCGCGCGGAGCAGCGTGGACTTGCCTGCACCGTTCGGGCCGACGACCGCGGTCGCGGATCCGGCCGGCACCCGCAGGCGCACGTCGAGCCGGAACGCGGGTCGCTCGACGACGACGTGCGCGTCGAGCCCGTCGGCCGCCGTCCCGCGGCACGCCGACGCGCTCACGCGTGCACCCCCGACGCCCACCGGTCGCGCAGGCTCACCAGCACGACCACCGACACCGCGAGCAGCACGAGGCTCAGCACGACGGCGGCGTCCGGATCCGTCTGCAGCGCGAGGTAGGCGGACAGCGGCACCGTCTGGGTCACGCCGGGAAAGCTGCCCGCGAAGGTGAGCGTCGCGCCGAACTCGCCGAGCGCGCGGGCGAAGCAGAGCACCGCGCCCGCGCCGATGCCCGGCGCGACGAGCGGCAGGGTCACCCGGCGGAGCACGGTCCAGCGGCTCGCGCCGAGGGTCGCGGCCGCGTCCTCGAAGCGGCGGTCGGCGCCGCGCAGCGCCCCCTCCACCGCCAGCACGAGGAACGGCATGGCCACGAAGGTCTCGGCGATCACCACGGCGGGCGTCGTGAAGGGGATGGTGATCCCGGTCAGCGCCTCGAGCGGTCCGCCGATCAGCCCCCGCCGTCCGAGCAGGAGCAGCAGGGCCACGCCGCCGATCACGGGCGGCAGCACGAGCGGCACGGTCACGAGCGCGCGGAGGATCCGCTGCACCACGGGCGGGCGCCCCGCCGAGCGCGAGAGCACGAACGCGAGCGGCACCCCGAGCAGGAGGCTGAGCCCGGTCGCGGCGAGCGCGCTGCCGAGGGAGAGGCCGAGGGCGCGCGCGATGCCGGGATCCGCGAGCCGCTCCCCCAGCGTCGCCCACGGCGCGCGCACCACGAGGGCCGCGAGCGGCAGCACGAGGAACGCGAGGGCGACGCCCGCGGGGATCCAGAGCAGCACCGGGACGCGGTCGGCACGCTCGCCCGCGGGGACGCGCGTGCGGCTGCGGGCGCGGCTGCGGTCGGCGCGCAGCTCAGGGCGCACGGAACCCCGCGGCGGTGAACACGGACCGGGCGTCGTCGCCCGCCACGTAGTCGGCGAAGGCGGCGGCGAGGGCGGGCGACGCGGATTCGGCGAGCGGCGCCACGACGCAGTCCGTCGTCACGTTCACCTCGTCCGGCAGCGGCACGCCCTCGACCCGGTCGCCCGCGGCCCGCACGTCCGTCTCATAGACCACCGCCGCATCCACCTCGCCGAGCTCGACGCGCGTGAGGGCGGCGCGCACGTCCTGCTCGAGCGAGTCCGGCTGCGGCGTGACGCCCGCCTCCCGGAACGCCTGCGCCGCCGCGGCACCGCACGGCACCTCGGGCGCGCAGAGGGCGAGGGTGCGGGCGGGGTCGGCGAAGTCGGCGAGGCCGGCGATGCGGGCGGGGTTCCCGGGCGGCACCGCGATCTCGAGCGCGTTGCGGGCGAACACGCGCGGGTCCGCGGCCGTCTCGCCCGCGTCGACGACCGTCGTCATGGTGGCGTCGGAGGCGGACGCGAACACGTCCGCGGGCGCGCCCTGCACGATCTGCTGCGCGAGCGTCGAGCTGCCGCCGTACGACACCGTGACCGTCACGCCCGGGTGCGCGCCCTCGAAGCCGCGGGCGACCTCGTCCATGCTGCCGGTGAGCGACGCCGCGGCCTGCACGACGAGCGTGCCGGCGAGGGAGTCGGGGGCGGGATCGGGGACGCCGGAGGGCGCGGATCCACCGGCCGAGCAGCCGGCGAGGAGCCCCGCAGCCAGGGCGCCGACGACGACCGCGCGCGCTCCGCGCATCACGCCCGCCCGCCCGTCAGCGTCTCGGGCGCGAGCAGCTCGACGCCCACGTTCGTGGCCTTCACGGTCGCGGCGGCGGGCGCTCCCACCTCGAGCCCCAGCTCGTCGGCGGCCTCGCGGCTGATCAGCGACACCATCCGGAACGGCCCCGCCTGGATCTCGACCTGCGCCATGACGCCGTCCCGCACGACGCGCGTGACGATGCCCGGCATGCGGTTCCGCGCCGAGGCCGGCGGACGCCCGGCGCCGGATGCGGCGAGCGACCCGTCCGCGGCCAGCTCGGTCGCGAGGTGGGCGAGCTGCACGCCGTCGACCTGGATCAGCCGCCCCTCGCCGCGCACGAGGTCGAGCCGGCCGGCGTCGGCCCAGCGGCGGAGGGTGTCGTCGCTCACGCCGATGAGCGCGGCGGCCTCGCTCACGCGGTAGCGGAAGGGCCCGGATGCGGGTGCGACGGTGACGGGCGGCTCGGCATCCGCGGCGCGTGCGGGCGTGCGGTCCCTCTTCTGCGTCATGCGACGATCCTAGGCACCGCAGGCGCGGCTCGTGCCCGTCGCCCGCATCCGCTCGGCGTCGGCCCCGCTCCGACGCGCGCGTAGCCTGGGGGAATGAGCACCTCGCTGGGGATGCCGGCGATGCCGCGTCCCGCCGCCGCTCCGGGCCCCGCCCGGCCCGACGACCCGGCGCTCCTCGACCCCTTCGGCCGCCGCGCGACCGACCTCCGCATCTCGCTCACCGACCGCTGCAACCTGCGCTGCACCTACTGCATGCCGGCCGAGGGCCTCCCGTTCACGCCCGACCGGCAGGCGCTGCAGCTCGCCGAGATCGAGCGGCTCGTGCGCATCGGCACGCGCGACCTCGGCGTGCGCCAGGTGCGGTTCACGGGCGGTGAGCCGCTGCTGCGCCGCGACCTCATCGAGATCATCGCCGCGTGCGCCGCCCTCCCCGACCGGCCCGAGATCTCGCTCACCACCAACGCGATCGGCCTCGCGTCCCGCGCGCAGGCGCTCAAGGACGCGGGCCTCGACCGGATCAACGTCTCGCTCGACTCCGTGCACGCCGAGACGTTCCGGCTCATCACGCGGCGCCCGTTCCTCGACCGCGTGCTCGACGGCATCGACGCCGCCGCAGCCGCCGGGCTCACGCCCATCAAGATCAACGCGGTGCTCGTGCGCGGCGTCAACGACGACCAGGCGGCGGACCTCCTCGCCTGGGCCGTCGCGGGCGGCCACCAGCTGCGCTTCATCGAGCAGATGCCGCTCGACGCCGACCACGCGTGGGACCGCGACGAGATGATCACCGCCGCCGAGATCCGCGCGCGCCTGTCGGAGCGCTTCACGCTCGTGCCCGACGAGGAGCCGCGCGACGGATCCCCCGCCGAGCTCTGGCGCGTGCACTCGCTCGACGGCGGCGCGGGCACGGCGATGCTCGGCCGCGTGGGCGTCATCGCGAGCGTCACCGAGCCGTTCTGCGCCGACTGCCGCCGCACGCGCCTCACCGCGACGGGCGGCGTCCGCAGCTGCCTGTTCTCGCACGAGGAGACCGACCTGCTCGCGCCGCTGCGCTCCGGCGCGTCCGACGCCGAGATCGCCGACCTCTGGCGCGGCGCCATGTGGGCGAAGCCGAAGGGCCACGGCATGGACGACGCCGACTTCATCCAGCCCGCCCGCTCCATGAGCGCGATCGGGGGCTGACGTGATCGTCCCCGTGGAGCTCTTCGCCGCCGCCGCCGCGCTCGGTCGCACGACCGACACGCTCGACCTGCCGTCCGCGGCCGTCCTCGGCGACCTGATGGACGCGCTCGGCACGCGGGCCGCCGCGTCGGAGGATCCCGCGAACGCCGCCGCTGTCCTCGCCCGCTGCACCTACCTCGTCGAGGGCGTCGCGACCACCGACCGCGACGCGCCCCTCACGGCCGGCAGCGCGGTGGACGTGCTGCCGCCGTTCTCGGGCGGCTGATCCGATTTTCGGCATACTCGAGGACCGCCACGACTCCAGCCGCCAGCCGCTGATGGGCCGCAGAACCACGTAAAGCGATCGCGTTGTGCATTACTCGCAGCCGACCTGGCGCGATCGGGAGCATCGGCGCTTGGATTCACCCCTGACCTGGGGGCCTAACGGACTAGAGCGACCTTTATGCTGTAAGCGTGAATGACACACAGAGCGTGACTTTCGTGACGGAGGCCGTCAAGCCAATTAGCGATTCAAGGAACGTTATCGCTTTTGTACGTGCGGAATGGAACGACTGTTTACATGGCGCACTCTTGTTTACGCTTACTACTATGACCACCAGGGATCGCGATTTGAAATCGGTGGCGTCAAGATTGCCAAGCTCGACTTCGAATACAAAAACGACTCGGAGCATACCACGCCATTACCCACCCAATTCACGACTCTAGATAATACATATGCGCCCCTTGGGCAAGATGAATCGTACTACGCAAACTTGTTAAACCTCTTCGGCGTAAAGGAGACGAAACGCATCCTCGCTGCGGTCGGTGATATGGCCGTAGACCTGCGACGTTTCGAAAAGTTGCGGTCAGAACCGGTGGTATTCGAGTCGCTCATGCGCGACATTACCGGGAGTACCGTCACGGGCACTTACGCCCGCATACTCGCGGGTGACGGGCAGGATTCGTTTGCGCTTAAATACACAAGGCCTTCCACTAACGACCTAGCGGAATCAGTAATCCTTGACTTTGCGGTTCAGCCGGAATCTTTCCCGCCGACTAACGTACACGTGTTGGTTGGACGCAACGGTTCCGGTAAGACGACGCACCTTCGGGATATGGCCCTATCGCTTCTTGGGCCGAGCGCCGGTGAGAGTATCGGAACGTTTCGCGAACACGCCGACGTTTTGCCGGACATTGCCAACGTAGTCTATGTTTCCTTTAGTGCATTTGATAACGCGATCTTGCCGCATGAAGACAGCGTTGACAAATACGAAGTACGATATTCATACGTGGGCCTTGTAACGTCCGCTCCGGAGAATGAGACCAGCAGAACGTTTGGCACCAGCCATTCGGAAGACCATATTTCAATCGAGTCAAGAGCCCGGGATAAGATTGTGCCTACTCGGACACGGGCACCAGAAGAATTGGCTGAAGAGTTCGCGCGAAGCGCTTGGGTTGTAGTCCGTGAGAAATCGCGAGGTCTCTGGCGCGAAGCGCTTGAGACCCTAGAGTCGGACCCAATCTTTGCAGACGCAGACGTATCATCACTGGCCCAGCTGCATCACGAACCTTCATTCAAGCAGTTTGCTGCGCACGCCAAGATCATCTACGGGACATTAAGTTCTGGCCACAAGATAGTTCTACTCACTGTGACCAGGCTCGCTCAAAGCGTGACAGAGAAAAGCCTCGTGCTGATAGACGAACCCGAAGGGCATCTGCACCCTCCCCTTCTGTCAGCGTTTATCCGCACACTGTCAAACTTGATGAGCAGTCGCAATGGAATCGCCATTGTCGCGACGCACTCTCCGGTGGTCTTGCAAGAAGTACCTAGGAACTCCGCGTGGAAGATTCGGCGGGTCGCAGGAGTATCTCGTGCTAATCGACTTAAGGTGGAGTCATTTGGAGAAAACATAGGCGTGTTGACATCATCGGTTTTTGGCCTAGAGGTCTCCGCTTCTGGATTTCATAAGCTACTTCTTGACACCGCGGCCGAGGTACGTGACTTCTACCTAGTCCTTGAACGATTCAATGGGCAAATTGGCGGGGACGGGAGGGCCTTATTGTTATCTTGGTTTGCGAACCAAGGCCTGCCCGTGAGGTCATTCAAAGCAAATCGTGATTGGCCAGGCTACGAGTAATGCGAATCTCCTCAGCGCCGGCCGTCAATGTCGCATCCGTCCTCGACCGCTTATCATCCGGTGTTCGTATTGATACCGTCCACGCCTCCCGTAGCATGTTAATAAGGGCCGAGAAGACCTATAACTATTACTTGAGTCAGCAGGCCGCCACCAACGTTCCAACGGTTAATGCCGGCATCAGCTCGTCGACGGCAAAAAGCGTTAGGTGGGCTTACAAAAATCACCTTCGCTCTAGGAAAAGTGCTGGCCGGGAAATTTATGCCCTCTTGCGATCCCTAGCCGACTTGTGCCCAACTTGTCGAGTAAGAGATGCTGTGGCGCTCGATCACTACTTGCCGAAGGAAACATATCCTACATACGCGATCCAGCCAACGAATCTAGTCCCTATATGCACGTCGTGCAACGACAAAAAGTGGCACAAGCAAGCATCAAGCATTTATGATCAATTCTTACATCCGTATTTTGATGACTTACATGATGACTCATGGTTGATCGCCTCTGCCGTTAGGGGTGCGGGTCGATCTGTAACTTATAGCGTCGCGGCACAACACTTTTCAGACCCAATTCTCCAAAAACGCGTCGAGTTTCACCTTGAGTTTTTTGGACTTTCGCTCCTGTATGCCTCGAAGGCTAGTACCTATGTTGGAGGACATATAGCAATGCTTCAAGACGCTCATGCTAAAGGTGACCCCGAACATGTCAGCGACTTTCTATTCACTTTAAGTAGCTCGGTACAAATCTTCGGCGAAGAACCGTGGGTTGCAGCCGCACTTGCAGCTTGGGCAGCGGACTTGGAGTTTTGCGACGAAGGGTGGTACTAGCTTCTTAAATCTGCCTAAGGTGCATTTATGAAAGAATTGCGACCCGTGTGCAAAAGGCTATGACCGATGGGCCGGTCATGGTGGCCGATGCTTATGTCTTGCTTCAGATATCCGGCGTCCTGAATAGACAACTGGTCCGCCGGAGAATCTGGCGAGATGGGCAGATTTACTGCCACCCTTACCCAACTTGCTGTTAAAACAACTTGCGTTTACCGTCGATTATTAGTCAGAGGCTTATGTGCTTCGTATGGCCGCACACTTGTGACGATAAGTGCTGCAAGCAGGCAAAATTGTCTCCAACGTCCTGTTGTCCAGATTGGGTTTAACAACGGCGAAACACGTGACCGTCCGAGTGATCCGACGGCAGTCAAGCATCCTGCGAGTGCCGTGCCTGCCTAACCTGCTGCACCCGCCCCGGCGAGAGATTCCCGATCACCGACCGCGTCGAGCAAATCCCGGCTGGCAGAATCTCGGGCTTGCGCATGCCATGCCCGCGTGCCTCAGCCGCACTCCGATCCTGCCGAACCGGGACAGCGATTGAACGGCGTCAGCGCCCGTCGTACGCGGCCTGCAGCTCGGCCACGACGAGGCGGCCCATGCCCATCATCGCGGCCATCGCGCGCGCCGCGCCCTCGGGGTCGGGCCCGCCGATCGTGGTCGCCATCGCCTCCGGGACCACCTGCCACCAGAATCCCCAGCGGTCGCGCACCCAGCCGCAGCGGCCCTCCGTCCCGCCGTCGGCGAACGCGTCCCAGTAGCGGTCGACCTCCTGCTGGTCCGCAGCGGAGATCGACAGGGACACCGCCTCGGTCGCCTGCATGCCGGGGCCGCCGTTGAGCAGGCGGTGCGGCTGGCCGTCGAGCTCGAGGTCGACCACGAGGGCCGTGCCGCGCAGGGCCGGGTCGGGGAAGTCGTCCGGGTAGCGCGAGGTGTCGAGGATCCGCGAGCCCGGGAACAGGTCGACGTAGAACCGCGCCGCCTCCTCGATCCCCTCGCCGAACCAGAGGGTGGGGGTGATGCGCGACATGGCTGCTCCTCGTGTCCGACGGCGGCCTCGTCGCGCACCGTCGGGGCCACGCTAGCCACCGGCGAGCCTGCCGACCAGAGTCCGACCGACAGCGGATGCGGCGGGCGGCTCAGGCCGCGCGGCGCCCCGCGAGGAGCGCCTCGAGGACGGCAGCGCCGCGATCCGCATCCGCCACGGTGACCAGCCGGGCGCGCCCGCCGGTGAGCCGCACGACGAGGCCGGGCCCGGAGCGCGTCACGTAGGCGACGCCGCGGCCCGACACGCGCAGACCCCAGCCGCCCCACTGCCCCGGCGAGACGTCCTCCCACCCCGCCGACTCGATGCGGGCGAGGGGCACGCGCATGATCGGGATCCGCGTCCAGGTCGAGACGACCCGGAGCCCGCGCCGGTCGACCGTCACGTCGACGCGCGCGAGCGCCAGCATCGCGAGGCCGGCCACGACGAGCGGGATGCCGGAGAGGGCGGCCGTGTCGGCGTCCACCGCCGACGCGCTTGCCGCGGCGACGAACCCGAGCACCACGACGACCGCGCCGATCCCCGCGAACCACCCGCTGCCGGTCCGAGCGCGCCAGGCGACCCGGGCCGTGGCGGGGATCTCGAGCGGCGCCACGTCGTGCGCGGGCAGAGGCCCGGCGGCGCGGACCAGGACAGCCACGGGGATCCCGGCCGCCGTTGCGCCCGCGCCCAGCAGCACGACGCTCCACCAGACGGGGAGGGTGCCGTCGCCGACGGCGGCGGACGCCGCGGTCGCGATCCATCCCGCGGCGAGGATGCCCGTCACGAGGTTCGCGACGAGGAGCACCGTGGCCGCCGTGCGCCGATCCCGCGCTCGCAGGGCGGCGACGGCCAGCGCCACGGCCACGACCGCGAGTCCCAGCGCGACCGCGAGCATCGCCCAGGGCGAGCCCCATCCGTCGGGCGTCCCGTCGGCGGCGAAGTGCACGGCGATCCGGCCGGGGAGCGTCGGCGCGAGCACCACGGCCGCGACGCCGAGCGCCAGGGCGATGACCGCCGCGGGGGCGACGACCGCGACACGCGCGCCGGTCGGCAGGGGCAGGGGTGCTGGGGTGGTCATCGTGCTCCCTTGATCATGGTGAACAGGTCGTCCATGGGCACGCCGAGGGTGTCGGCCTGCTCGCGCAGCTCCTCGACGAGGGTGCGGAGGCGGTCGAAGGACGCGTTGCCCGAGCGGATCACCGTGGCGCCGCGACCGCGCCGCAGCTCGATGAGCCCGTCTGCTTGGAGGCTCGCGTAGGCGCGCAGCACCGTGTGCATGTTCACGTCGATGGAGGCCGCGAGGTCGCGCGCCGACGGCAGCCGCTCCCCGCTCGCGACCTCGCCGCGCGCAATGGCGTAGCGGATCTGCGTGGCCACCTGCTCGGCGAGCGAGGTCTTCGCCGTGGGATCCACCGTGATGAGCATGTTCGCATTCTATGCGAACAATCCCACGCATGGCCAGGGCCAGAGGATCACGCCGACTCGCGCACCACCAGCTGGTGCCGCACCGTGCGGATCACCTCGGGGCCGGAGCGCGGGAGCTCGCCCGCGATCATGGCGACGGCGAGGTCGAGCGCGTGGCGGGCGAGCTCGTCGAGGTCCACCGCGAGCGTCGTGAGGGTGGGGGCGAGCAGGCGGCCGAGCGACAGGCCGTCGATCCCGACCACGCGCACGTCGCCCGGCACGTCGACGCCCGCGCGGCGGCAGGCGGAGAGCACGCCGAGGGCGCAGACGTCGTTGAAGGCGACGATCGCGTCGGCCGTGCGCGGGCGCGCGACCACGCGCTCGGTCGCGACGGCGGCGGCCTCCGCGGTGGGCGCCGACGCGCGGACGACGGAGACCTCCATCGACCGCGCCTCGAACGCGCGCACGAGCAGGGCGGCGCGCGGGCTGGGTCCGGCGGCGACCGCCGCGTCCAGCACCACCGGGTGCCGCACGCCGACCGCCTCGAGGTGGTCGGCGAGGGCGTCGATGGCCTCCGACGGATCCAGCTGCACGGCGGCGCGGAGCGGGTCGCCGCGCGGATCCAGCTCCACGACGGGCACCGAGCCCAGCCGGGCGATCCACTCGGCGGCCCGCGACCCGAGCGTCCCGATCACGGCGTCGGTCTGCGCGCCGAGCGCCTCCACCATGCGGTCGGAGTCGGCGGCGAGGCCCACGTCGGCAAGGGACACGTTCCAGCCGCGGGCCGCCGCGATCCGCACCACCGCGGCCGCGAGCTCGGGCGACCACGGGTTCCGCAGGTCGTCGACGACGAGGCCGAGCTGGTGGTCCCCGCCCGTCACGAGGCCGCGGCCGAACCGCGACGGCCGGTACGCGAGCGCCTCGGCGGCGTCGAGCACGCGCCGCTTCGTCTCCTCGCTGATGCCCGGCATGCCGTTCATCGCGCGCGTGACGGTCTGGCGGGAGACGCCCGCGGCGGAGGCGACGTCGTAGATCGTGGCGCGGCCGGCCGGCTCCCGACCGGTCGCGCCCGGTCCGCTCAGCCCCGCAGGTCCAGCCACGCCACCTGCTCCGGGGTGAGCTCGACGGACAGGCCGCGCATCGAGGAGCGCACCTCCGAGATGGTGCGCGGCCCGAAGAGCGGGAAGGTCGGGAACGGCTGCGCGAGCACGTACGCGAGCGCGATCGCCGTGGCCTGGACACCGTGCTCGGCCGCGAGCTCCTCGGCGCGGCGGAGGCGCTCGAAGTTGTCGTCGCCGTAGTAGCAGCGCACGAGCTCCGGGTCGCTCAGGTCGTCGGGGCGGGCACGGCCCGTGAAGAAGCCGCGCGCCTGCGACGACCACGGCAGCAGCGGGACCTGCCGCTCCTCGAGCCACGCCTTTGACGCTGGATCCGTGACGTGGACGCAGCCCGCCCACGGCACGTCGTACGCCTCGGCCAGGCCGAAGTGGTCGCTCAGCGCCTGGAACCCGGCGCGGCCGTTCGCCTGCGCGTAGGCCTGCGCCTCGTCGAACCGCTCGGGCGTCCAGTTGGAGACGCCGTAGGAGCGGATCCGCCCGGCGCGCTGGTGCTCGTCCATCACGTCGACGAACTCCCCCACCGGCACGTCCGGGTTGTCGCGGTGCATGAGGTAGATGTCGGCGTAGTCGGTGCCCTGGCGCTCGAGGCTCTCGAGCAGCTGGCTCGTCAGCGACTCCGGGTCGCAGTGCGGGGTGTGGGCGCCCTTGGTGATGACGACCACGTCCTCGCGGATGCCGCGGTTCCGGATCCACTTCCCCAGGCGCCCCTCGAGCACACCGCCGCCGTAGATGTAGCCGGTGTCGAAGGCGTTGCCGCCCTGCTCGACGAAGTGGTCGAAGATCGCGGACGCGTGCGCGAGGTCGGGCTGGTTGTCGACGCCCATGACGAGCCGCGACATGCGCTTGCCGACGCCGGGGATCTCGCCGTAGAGCATGGGGCTGTCGTCGCGGACGCGGAGCGGGCGGCCGGAGACGGTGGGGATGTCGGCGTCCTCGGCCTCGAACGGGTAGCGCAGCTCGAGCGCGGCGCGCCAGCGGTCGAGCGTGCGGGCGGTGGCGAGCGTCTCGTCGAGGGTCATCTGCGCGGACTCGCCGAGGCCGGCCGCGAGGGCGTCGGTCGTGGCGTCGGCCTCGATCGCGTACGGCTTCGCGCCCGCGAACGAGAGCGTGCGCGGCTCCTCGCCGACGACGGAGACCTCGATGGTCGGCGCATCGCCGAGGGTCCACGGGTCGCTGAGGTGGATGCGGCCCTTCGAGCCGAGGATCGTGAGCGCCTGCGGCTCGTCGAGCGCGACGCCCGTGCGGAGGGTCGCGGTGATGCCCGGCTTCCCCGCGACGCCGCGGTAGGTCGCGCGCGCGACGGACCACTCGTCGACGCCGGTGGGGCCGACCGTGCCGTCGACCTCGAGGGTCAGCGGCTCGGCGACGGCGATCCCGGTCGCTGCCTGCACCACGGCGGCCACGGCGGTGACCGTGTAGCCGCCGACGTCGAGGATCCCGCCGCCCGCGGTCGCGGTGTCGTAGAGGCGGCCGGTGCGGGATCCGGTGCGGAAGGAGAAGGACGCGTCGACGTGGGCGACGTCGCCGATCACGCCGTCGCGCAGCAGCTGGAGGAGCGCCGCGGTCTGCGGGTGGAAGCGGTACATGTACGCCTCGACGAGCGGCAGGCCGGCCTCGCGGGCCGCGTCGACGAGCGCCATCGCGGTGCCGTGGTTGACGGCGAGCGGCTTCTCGCAGAGGACGGCCTTGCCAGCGTCGAGCGCGCGGATCACGAGGTCGGCGTGGCCGGTGTGCACGGTGGAGATGTAGACGGCGTGGACGGCGGGATCCGCGAGGACGGCGTCGTAGTCGGCGCCCGTGACGTCGGCGAAGCCGTGATCGGCCGCCTCGGTCGCGAAAGCCTCGGCGCGCTCGGCGCTCGAGCTGCCGGCGGCGACGAGTCGCGCGCCGCGCTCGCTCGCGGGGAGCTGGGAGAGGAAGCGGCGGGCGATGCTGCCCGGGCCGAGCACCGCCCAGCCGGGTGCGGTCGGGGTGGTCGTGGTGGGGTCGGTCATGGTGGAGCCCTTCGCGGCGTCGTCGGCGTGAACGTTCACGACAACGCTAAGGGGCAGGGCGCCGGGTCGTCAAGGGTCGTGGTGATGGCGGCCCGTGAACGTTCACGTGCTGCGTGGCGATCGTGGAGCGGAAGGGTTGTCAGGACCGCTCCCCGCCCTCCGCCTCGATCTCCGCGACGAGCCGCCCGAGCAGCCGCGTCAGCTCGGTGCGCTCCCGGGCCGACCAGTCCCCTACGAGCTCGCCGAGGAGCGCGCGGGCCGTCGCGGAGTTGCGGTCGAGCACGCGCTCGGCGTCGGGGGTCGCGCGCACGAGGACCGCGCGCCGGTCGTCGGGGTCGGGCTCGCGGATCACGAGACCCCGCGCCTCGAGGCGCTGGACGTGCGCGGTCATCGTCGACTTGTCGACGCCCTGCCAGTCGGCGAGCACGCGCATCCGGGTCGCGCCGCACTCGGCGAGGTGGCCGAGGAGCCAGGTGTCGGTGGACGAGAACGCCTCGCCCTCGTCGGCCAGCATGCGCCGGCGCACGTCGGGCCGGGACGCCCAGCGGGTGATCGCGAGGACCGCCCGCTCCATCACCGCCCCGACCGCGGCGCCCTCCTTGCCTGGGAGCTCGCTCACCGTTCGATCCCCGTCCCCTCCGTACTCGCCGACCGTTGGTATCCTCAAACCATATCGCCCGATCCGGCTGGATCGGCACACCGCACGATCCGAGAGGAAGCACCCCATGTCCACCCCGAGCACCGACCCCCGCGCGCACGCCGTCCCGGCCACGCCCCGCGAGGTGATCGCGAGCTACACCGAGTACGCCGACGCGCAGGCCGCCGTCGACACGCTCTCCGACCGGGAGTTCCCGGTCGCCTCGACGCAGATCGTGGGCCACGACGTCCGCACCGTCGAGACCGTCACGGGTCGGGTCACCAACAGCAGCGCCGCGGTGCGCGGGGCCGCGGGCGGCGCGTGGTTCGGACTGATGCTGGGCTTCCTGTTCGGCATCTTCACCCCCGGCGTCGCCTGGCTCGGCGTGTTGCTGGTCGCGGTCGGCATCGGCGCGCTCTGGGGCGCGCTGTTCGGCTTCGTCGGCCACTACGCCACGCGCGGCAAGCGCGACTTCGCCTCCGTCCAGACGCTGACCGCCGGCCGCTACGACGTGCTGGTCGACAGCGCGCGGGCCGCCGAGGCGTCGCGGATCCTGTTCGACACGACGGGCGCGCCGCGCGCCTGACCCGCGGCATCGCCACGACGCGGACAGACGGCTCAGCCGCCCGTCCGCGTCGTCATGTCCGGGGTGCGTCCCGCGGCGCCTCGAGCGTGAGCCACTCCTCGTCGACGCGGTAGCCGAGCGCCGTGCCGGCCGCGATGATCGCCGCGTTCTCGCTCGATCCGCCCGTGCGGAAGACGGCGACGCCCGCCTCGACCAGCGCCAGCACGGACGCCGCCTTCACCGCGGTGCCAAGTCCGCGCCCGCGATGGGCGGCGTCGACGACCGTCACGTCCGTCTCGGCGGCGCGGCCGGCGGGATCAACATCGACGAACGTCATCGCCAGGAGCCCGCCCGCGGGGTCGAACGCGCCGAAGCCGCGGCGTCCTGCCGCCGGGACGCGGGCCGAGTCCGGTGTGAGGCCCGCATGGCGGGTGGCCGGGCCGCCCGGGTAGTCGGCCAGCGTGGCGGCGTCGAGGGCGAGGATCGCCGGGACGTCGTGCGGTGCGAGCTCGCGCAGCACCGCGGATGCGGTGACGCGGTCGACGAGCGCCCGCAGCCGTGCGGGATCCGCGTCCGCCGCATCGAGCTGCGCGCCCCACGAGCGGGCGGTCACGATCCAACCGGCGGCACGCAGCTCCGACGCCCGCAGGTCGTCGGATCGGGCGATGACGGGCTCGGCGCTCATCCTGCGAGCCTGGCATGGCGGGGCCGCGCATCGGGCACCCGGGCCCGTGCCGGTCACCCTGCGGGCGGGCCGCGTGCGGGTGCCCCGATCGGGGGCGACACGGGCGGCTGGCGCGGTGGGAGACTCGCGCCGTACCCGACCGGGCCGCGCGGCCCACCCGAAGGAGTCCCCGTGGATGACGACGTCCAGCTGATCAGCGATGGAGACGGCCTGGCCGTCATCGGCGAGCCGGCCGCGGTGGAGCGGTTCCTCGCGGCGAACGAGCTGCCGAAGGGGCGGGACCTCGGGCTCGAGCGGCTGAAGCCCGTCGCCGGCATGGCGGCGGCCGCGGTGCAGGCGGGCTCGGTCGTCGCCGAGAACCACGGGCGGTGGGTGAAGCTGTCGGAGAAGTCGACGGCGCTCCTCAAGCAGCACTCCGCCATGAAGGGGTCGCTGCCCACCCTCGAACGCGGCGTGATCATGGACGGCAACAAGATCAAGGGCATCGTCGAGTTCGCGCGGGGCCCGGGCGCGTACCTGACCAACCCGGCGATCCTCTCCGGCGCCGCCGGGATCATGGCCCAGTACGCCATGCAGCAGGCCATGGACGAGATCAGCGACTACCTCGCCGTCATCGACGCGAAGGTCGACGACATCCTCCGCGGCCAGAAGGACGCCGTGCTCGCCGACATGATCGGCGTGGAGATGGTCATCGACGAGGCGACGCTGATCCGGGCCCAAGCCGGCCGCGTCTCCGACATCACCTGGTCGAAGGCGCAGGGCACGACGCAGACCCTCGCGCGCACGCAGGGCTACGCGCTCCGCCAGCTCGACGCCCTCGCCGAGAAGTTGGAGCGCACCACGAAGGTCGACGACCTCGTCAGGGTCACGAAGGACGCCGAGGCGACCGTGCGCGAGTGGCTCGCGGTGATCGCCCGCTGCTTCCAGCTCCAGGACGCGGTCGCCGTGCTCGAGCTCGACCGCGTGCTCGACGCGTCGCCCGAGGAGCTCGACGAGCACCGCCTCGCGCTGCGCGTCGTGCGGCAGAACCGGCTCGCCGTGATCGGCCGCACGACCGACCGGCTGCTCGAGCGCATGGACGCCGCAGCCGGCACCGCGAACGCGAAGGTGCTGCTCAACCCGTTCGACTCCCGAGCGATCGTGGGATCAAGCAATCGCGCCGCCACCGGCGTCGTGCAGTTCAACGGCCTGCTCGGCGTCGCCGACGAGCGCGAGTCGCTGGAGGCGCGCCGCTGGCTGGCGGCGGTCGGCGACACGTGGGACTCCGCGCGAGACCAGGGCGCCGAGGGAGTGGACGCCGCACGGCGGCTCGGAGCGGCAGCGTTCGGACGCGGTCGCGCGGCAGCCGACGGCCTGTCGCTGAAGCTCGCGGAAGGCGCGCTGCGTCGCTGCAAGGGCAAGGGCGATCAGACGACGGACGCCCCAGAGGACGACGCGAGCTGATCGCTCCGGGGCGCAGGGCCGCCCGTCACGCCCGCCCCGCCACGCTCCGCCACGACTTGATCCCGCCGCGCAGGCTCACCGCATCCCGGCCCGCCTCGCGGAGCGCCGCCGCGGCCGCCCGCGAGCGCACGCCCGAGGCGCAGTAGACGACGACGCGGTCGGTGATCTCGCCGGGCACCGCGCCCGGATCCACCGTGACGATGCGCACCGGCACCGCGACGTGGCCGGGGATGGAGTCGACGAGGCGCTCGTCGGGCTCGCGCACGTCGAGGAGGACGACCCGCTCGTCGGAGGCGAGGATCCGCTCCACCTCCTCCGCGTCGAGCTCCGTGCCGTCGGTAGCGGCGCCCACGCCGCAGAAGAGGTCGTAGTCGGCGAGCGCCGTGACCCGCTGGCGGCCCTTCGCGCGCTTCACGCCGATGGTGCGGCTGGTGCCGGCGAGCGCGTCGAGCACGACCACCCGGCCGAGGAGCGGCTGACCCGCGCCCGTGACGAGCTTGATGACCTCGGTCACCATGAGCGAGCCGACCGTGCCGCAGACCGCGCCGAACACGCCCGCCTCCTCGCAGGAGAGCACGGCGCCGTCGGCGGGCGGCTCGGGGAACACGTCGCGGTAGTCGATGCCGCGGCCGTCGGGCGCCGCGTCCCAGAAGACGGTGACCTGCGCGTCCCAGCGGTACACGGATCCCCACACGCACGGCACGCCCACGAGGGCCGCCGCGTCGCTGATGAGGTACCGGGTGGCGAAGTTGTCGGTGGCGTCGACGACCACGTCGTAGCCGCTGAGGATCCCGATGGCGTTGTCATTGGTGAGCCGCTCGGCGTGCTCCACGACCTCGACGCCGGGGTCGGTGCGGTGCACGGAATCCGCCGCTGACGAGGTCTTCGGGCGGCCCACGTCGGGCGTGCCGTGGATGGTCTGGCGCTGGAGGTTGGAGAGGTCCACAGCATCGTCGTCTACGATTCCGAGGGTCCCGATCCCCGCCGCGGCCAGGTACTGCAGCACGGGGGAACCGAGGCCGCCCGCGCCGATCACGAGCACGCGCGCCTGGTCGATGCGGGACTGACCCCCCATCCCGATGCCGGGAAGGGCGAGGTGCCGGGAGTGGCGTTCGCGCCTCTCCTGCGCATCCTGCCCGGAGCCATGACCACCGAGGCCCCGCCCCCCGGGGTGCGTGCCGTCCAGATCGACGAGCGGCAGAGACGACCCCATGACAGACCTCCGTACGGACGGCGGACGCGGACCCGCGTCGACCGGACCCAGCGTACGACGGCCCGCCGACGGTCCCCGCGGCGGCCGCCCGCACGGCCCCCTCGGCCGCTTCCACCACCGTCGCTGGGGCGACGCCTGGCTCATCGGCCTCCTCGGCTTCCTGCTCGCGCTCCCCCTCGCCGGCGCGCCCTCCGTCTGGTACGACGAGGCCGCCACCGTGATCTCGGCCACGCGCGGCTGGGACGACCTCCTCCGCGAGCTCGGCACGGTCGACGCCGTCCACGGCCTCTACTACGCGGGCATGAAGGTGTGGTTCGAGCTGGTCGGCTACTCGCCCACGTCGCTCCGCTTCCCGAGCGCGGTCTTCATCGGGCTCGCCGCGGCGGGCGTGGTGCTCCTCACGCGCACGGTCTCCACGCGCGCGACCGGCATCGTCGCCGGCATCGTGTTCGTCGTGATCCCCCGCTCGGCGTGGATGGGCACCGAGGGCCGCTCGTTCGCGCTCGGCACCCTCATCGCGGTCGCGCTCACGATCGTGCTGGTGCTCGCGGCCCGCCGCGCCGGATCCCGCTGGCAGGTGCAGGCCAGGTGGTGGGCGCTATACGGGCTGCTCGCGTGGCTCGGCGCATCCACGTTCGTGTACCTGGCGCTGCTCGTGGGCGCGCACGGCGTCGTGATCCTGTGGGCCATCGCGTCCGCGCGCGTCGGCCGCCGCAGCCGCCGGCCCATGGTCGTGTCGCTGCTCGGCTGGGCGCTCTCCTCCATCGCGGCCGGGCTCCTGTCGCTGCCGCTCGTGCGCGTGGTGACGGAGCAGTCCGGCCAGGTCGGGTGGATCGATCCCATCGGCCCGAACACGGTCACGCAGGTGCTCTCGACGCAGCTCTTCTACCAGAACGACGTCTTCGCGGTGATCGCGTGGGTGCTCGCGCTCCTGGGCCTCGCGCTGCTGGTGCGCCGCGGGATCCGACTGGTGCGCGCCCGCCGCGCCTCCACGGTCGAGCCCGAGGGCGGCATCGCCGAGTTCGAGTCCGCGTACCTGCACGCCGGGTGGTCGCCGACGATCCTGCAGCTCGCGGTGGTGTGGTTCGCCGTTCCGACGCTGCTGCTCATCGGCGCGTCCACCCTCATGTCGCCGCTGTACTCGCCGCGCTACATGGCGTACACGGCACCCGCGTTCGCGATGCTCATGGCCGTGGGGATCCTCGCGCTCAAGTGGAAGCCGCTCATCGCCGCCGTCACCGCCGTACTGGTGACACTGTCGCTCATGCAGCTCGTGCACGACCGCACCACCACCGTGAAGGCCGACTCCGACTGGGCCGCCATCGCGCGGATCGTCTCCGAGGAGCGCGCCCAGGAGGCGCCCGACACGACCGATGCCGTGATCTTCGGGCCGGTCCGCCGCCACCCGAAGGCGACCTCGCGCATCGTCGCGTACTCCTACCCGGACGCGTTCCGCGGCATGGACGACATCCTGCTGCGCACGCCGCCCGGCGACACCGACGGCCTCTGGGAGGAGACGTACCCGCTGGCCGACCGGGTCGACGAGGTCGAGGGCGCCGACGTGGTGTGGCTGGTCACGAGCGACAAGCAGGACATCCGGGACGACGTGGCCGAGGCCCTCACCCCGCGCGGCTTCGCGAAGACCGACGACTGGCACGTGAAGAACGCGAACATCGAGCGCTACGAGCGGGTCGCGGCGGGCTGATCGTGGCCGGCCTCGCGGTCACAACCCGTCGTGCCACTCCCCGATCGCCGCGAGGACGCGGTCGAGGTCCGACTCGAGCAGGAAGTGCCCGCCGTCGACGAGCTCGATCCGCGCGTGCGGGGCGTCGCGCCGGAAGGCCTCCGCGCCGGACGCGGCGAAGATCTCGTCGTTCCGCCCCCAGATCGCGAGCACCGGCACCCGCGACTCCCGCAGCCACGCGTGCACCGCCGGGTACAGGTCGCGGTTGGTGGCGTAGTCGCGGAACAGCGCGAGCTGCACGTCGTCCTGACCCGGGCGGGCGAGGAGCGCGAGGTCGTGCTCCCAGGCGTCGGGATCCACGACCGTCGGATCCGGCACGCCGTGCGTGTACTGCCACTCGACCGCATCGCGGCCGAGGGCCGGGCGGAGGGCGTCGCGCGTGGCGTCGGTGCGCTCGGCGGCATCGGCCCAGATCGGATCCCAGAACGAGGGCATGAAGCCCTCCTCGTAGGCGTTGCCGTTCTGCGTGATGACGCCCGTGACGGCGGCCGGGTCGGCGAGCGCCAGGCGCCAGCTGATGGGCGCGCCGTAGTCCTGCACGTAGATCGCGTAGCGGGTGACCCCGATGGCCGCGAGGAACCCGCGGGTCACCTCGGTGAGCGCGGCGAACGAGTAGTCGAAGTCCTCGGCGGACGGCGCGGACGAGCGGCCGAACCCGACGTGGTCCGGCGCGATGACGCGGAACCGGCCCGCGAGCGCGGGGATCAGGTGCCGGAACATGTGCGAGCTCGACGGGTACCCGTGCAGGAGCAGGAGCACGGGCGCGTCGGCGGGCCCGGCCTCGCGCCAGAAGACGTCGAGGCCGTCGATCGAGACGGTGCGGTGGTGGACGGTGACCATGACTAACCCCTTAGACTTGTTTTGGTGGTTAGTCGGACGGTAGCATGAATCCATCGCGCCACCCGAGCGCGGAGGATCGAGGAGCCGTGGACCACGACGAGGAGCTGCTGCTGGCGCTGCTGAACAGCGCGCCCGTGGTCGACGGCCACCGGGACGACCGGCTCGCCGGGGCATCCGGCCGCGGGCTGGCCCGCGGTTGGGGCGGCACCGGCACCGCTGCCGAGGTCGAGCGCCTCCGCCGCACGCGCGACGCCCTGCACGCCGTGATCCGCGGCGGAGCGCCCGCGACACCGGCGGTCGACGAGCTCGCGGCCGTGGTCGACGGTGTCGTCCGCACGCCGCGCGTCACCCCCGACGGCGTCACCTGGGACCTGCACGTGCCCGCCGACGACCGCCTCCCGGTGGACGCCGTGCTCGCCTGGTCGAGCGTCACCGCCCGGCTGCCCGGCCGACTCCGCCCGTGCGCCAACGCCGAGTGCGAGCTCTTCCTCATCGACCACAGCCGCCCGGGCACGGCCCGCTGGTGCTCGATGGCGACCTGCGGCAACCGGATGAAGGCCCGCGCGCACGCGCAGCGGGTGCGCGACTGAGGCGGCCCGTACCCGACGCGCCGCGCCATCACGGCAGCCGCTACCGTCACCCCGTGAGCACATTCTTCGTCGCCGGCAGCTGGCGCAACCGGGAGGCCGTGGGCGACGTGGTCGCTGCGCTCGATGCCGTCGGCGTGCGGTCGTACTGCTTCGTCCGCGCCGCCTACGACGCGGATGCGGCCGTCTTCGCGGCGCCGGGTGGTGCGGACGATGCCGACCTCGACGACCCGGGGATCCGGCGGCTGTTCGAGCAGGATCTCGCCGCGCTCCGGGCAGCCGACCGGTTCGTGCTCGTGCTCCCCGCCGGTGCCGCCGCGCACATGGAGGCGGGCATCGCCGTCGGGCTCGGGAAGCCGTGCGTCGCGGTCGGCGCGGCGGAGCGTACGGAGACGCTGCACCTCGCCTTTGAGGCGATGTGCGCCGGACCGACCGGACGGATCCGTCACCTCCGCGACACGGGAGCCGTGGGCTAGCTGTAGTTCCTCGGGAGGTTGTGAACGCTGGGGCGGATAGCGAAGACCTCCGGGACGATGTGAGTTACCAAGCACACGTCATCACCGGAGGTCTTCGTGACTCACGCTAACGCCCCGTTCACTCCCGCGGGCAGGGTTCGGCTTGCCCGGTTGATCATCGAGGACGGGTGGCCGGTCCGGCGTGCGGCGGAGAGGTTCCAGTGCTCGCCGGCGACGGCGTCGAGATGGGCTCGCCGGTATCGGGCCGGGTTGCCGATGACGGACCGCTCATCCCGCCCGCACCGGCAACCGACCCGCACGAGTCAGCGTCGGGAGCGGCGGATCATCGCGCTGAGATTCACTCGCCGGTGGGGCCCGCACCGCATCAGCTACCACCTGCGTATCCCCCGTTCCACGGTCGAGCGGGTCCTCCGTCGCTACCGGATGCCGTTGCTCACGCACCTGGATTCCGCGACGGGACTCCCCGTCCGACGCTCGCCCGCGCGACGTTACGAGCACTCCTCACCGGGAGATCTGGTCCACGTCGACATCAAGAAGCTCGGCCGCATCCCGGACGGCGGCGGGCACCGAGTCCTCGGCAGAGCGGCCGGCCGGAAGAACACTCCCCGGACCGGGCGGGGATACGCGTTCCTGCACCACGCCGTGGATGACCACTCCCGACTGGCGTACTCCGAGATCCTCACCGACGAGCGCAAGGAGACCGCTGCCGCGTTCTGGGCCCGCGCGAACGCGTTCTTCACCGCCGCGGGCATCACCGTGATCCGTGTCCTGACGGACAACGGCTCCTGCTACCGCTCCCACGCCTTCACCGAGGCGCTCGGATCGATCACGCACAAACGCACCCGCCCCTACCGGCCCCAGACCAACGGGAAGGTCGAGCGCTTCAACCGCACCCTCGCCACCGAGTGGGCCTACGCCCATCCCTATCGCACCGACGAGGCCCGCGCCGCGACCTACCCTGCCTGGCTGCATCACTACAACCACCACCGCCCCCACACCGGCATCGGCGGACTCACGCCCGCCGAACGCGTTCACAACCTCACTGGGAACTACAACTAGGCCTCGGCGACGCTCCCGCGCAGCTTGTCGGTGAGTGCGCGCAGCGTGTTCAGCTCGTCCGGCGTGAGCGCCCCGCCCACGGTCGAGGCGATGGACTCCATGTGCACGCGCGCGACCGCGCGGAAGGCCGCGTCGCCGACGTCGGTGAGCCGCACGATGGTGGCCCGGCCGTCGCTCTCGTCGCCGCACTTGACGACGAGGCCCCGCGCCACGAGCCGGTCGATGAGCCGGCTCACGCTGGGCTGGGTCAGCAGCACATGCTGGTTGAGGTCGCGCAGGCGGAGGCGCCCCTCGGGCTGGCGCGAGATGTTGAACAGCACGTCGTACTCGTTGAACGAGAGCTCACGGCTGGGGAACTCGGCGGTGAGGCGTCGCATGACGCTGACCTGCGCGCGGAACAGGGACTCCCACGCCCGCACGGCGTCCGCTGTCTCGCCCACCAGGCCTCCTCGTCCGGTGCGCATCGCGATGTGGATCGGGCGCACGCATCCGACGGAAGTCTACTGAGCGGCGATCCCGGGAGTGCCCGGGGCGGATCCGCGCCGGACATGACTGAGGGCCGACCCCAGAGGCATGGGGCCGGCCCTCTCCCTTGCACCAGGAGTGTCCTGCAATCACATTCCGTCTCCACCGCCACAGCAAACGGTGGGACGACATGACTGTATAACGATCCCGTAACGCCCCGCTACCTCGAAGCGGCCCGATCTGCTGGGAGATCGCCGACAGCTCCGCAAGGGCAGGCTGAGCCCGAACGGCCGCCTCGGGGCGGCGCCTCAGAACAGGTCGGGCGACTGCGTGCTGGCGTGGTGGACGGCCACGTCCGCGTGCCGGTCGAAGCGGTAGCCGGCGCCCCGCACCGTGCGGACGATCTCCTCGTAGCGGCCGAGCTTGGAGCGCAGCCGGCGGACGTGCACGTCGATGGTGCGCTCGTTCGGCACGTCGTCCTCGTCCGCGGCGGACCACAGCGAGGAGATGAGCTCCGATCGCTCGATGGTGCGTCCCTCGCGGAGCACCAGGTACTGCAGGAGTTCGAACTCCTTGTAGGTGAGCGGGGCCGTCTCGCCGTCGAGCACGACGCGCTTGCGGGAGAGGTCGACCGTCACACCGCCGTCGACGCGGTCGTCGTCCTCGGGCTGCTCGCGGTGCTGGGCGACGGCCGCGGGATCCTGCAGCGCGAGCCGGACCACGTCGATGTCGCGGCCGCCGGCGCCCTCGGGGGCCAGGGCGACGGCGGCGTGCGTCTCGACGCCCGGGGCGAGCTCGGCGGCCAGGCGCTTGAGCGCGGCGACGACGGTACCGAGGTCGGTGCCGGCGGCGGACGCCTTCAGCTCGTCGAGGCCGACGTAGATGGCGAAGCCGCGAGCCTCGGTGCCCTCGGGCACGGCGCGCAGGCGGGCCGGACGAGCGGGCGCGGCGGACGTTGTGGTCGGTGCGGGGACGGCCTGCGGGCGGCGGAGCGGCGGGGCGAGCGGCGTCGCGGCGCGCAGCACGGGAGCGGCGGGAGCGGATCGGAGGGAGGTGCGGGCGGGGTCGATGGTCGCGAGCGACATGGCGGAGTCCTTGTGATGATGCGGGTGCGGCGCAGCTGGGTTGCGCGGGACCTCAGGGGAGTGCGAGACGCCTCAGGGGGCGGATGCGCCGAGGACGGCGAGGAGGGTCGGCGACGGACGCGTCGCGGGACCGCTCAGGCGAAGGTGGCGGCTCAGGCCGACATTCGACAGGACATCGCGACACGGCCGGGCATCATCATGCCGGCGACTCCCGAGGCCTCGGAGGAGGTCAGGACGTGCGCGTTCGGAGTCATGGGGAGAGCTTGCACGGATCCGTGCGCCCGTGTCAACAGCAGCGACCGGAATCGTGCGGGACGCGCAGGAATCGTGCGTGCACGGACAGCGGCGCCCATCTCCGCGGGGAGACGGACGCCGGATGGAGCGGGACGCGGGTCAGTGCGCGGCGGTGCCGTACAGGCGGTCGCCCGCGTCGCCGAGGCCCGGGATGATGTAGCCGACCTCGTCGAGCTTCTCGTCGAGCGCGCCCAGCACGATCGTGACCTCGCGGCCCGCGGTCGCCTCCTCGACGGCCTTCAGGCCCTCGGGCGCGGCGATGAGGCAGATGCAGGTGACGTCGACGGCGCCGCGGTCGAAGAGGTACTCGATGGCGGCGATGAGGGATCCGCCCGTGGCGAGCATGGGATCCACCACGAAGCACTGGCGGTTGGAGAGGTCGGTGGGGAGGCGCTCGGCGTAGATGTCCGGCTGCAGCGTCTCCTCGTTGCGCACCATGCCGAGGAAGCCGACCTCGGCGCTCGGCATGAGGCGCATCAGTCCGTCGAGCATGCCGAGCCCGGCGCGGAGGATGGGGACGACGAGCGGCTTCGGGTCGCTGAGGGTGAGGCCCTCCGCGGGGGCGACCGGCGTCTGCACCGTGATGGTCTCGACGCGGACGTCGCGGGTGGCCTCGTAGGCGAGGAGCGTGACGAGCTCGTCGGCCAGGCTGCGGAACACGGGGGAGGGGGTGGTGCGGTCCCGCAGCGCCGTCAGCTTGTGCGTGATGAGCGGGTGGTCGGCTACGTGGACTCGCATAGGCTCCATTCAACCAGCAAGGGGGATCGCGATTGGACCTGCCCGTCCCCGGCGACTACGAGCGCTGGATGGCCGTCGCGCTCGACGAGGCCCGGGCCTGCGCGGAGACCGGAGACGTGCCCGTGGGGGCGGTCGTGGTGGACGCGGCGGGGGTCGTCATCGGGCGCGGGCGCAACCTCCGCGAGGCCAGGCAGGATCCCACCGCGCACGCCGAGGTGGAGGCGCTGCGTGCTGCAGCCGAGGCGACCGGCGACCGGCACCTCGTGGGCGCGACGCTCGTGGTCACGCTCGAGCCGTGCGTGATGTGCGCGGGCGCGATACTCGCGGCCCGGGTGCCGCGCGTGGTGTTCGGCGCGTGGGACGAGAAGGCCGGCGCGGCCGGATCCCTGTACGACGTGCTGCGCGATCGCCGGCTGCCGCATCGCGCCGAGGTGTTCGCGGGTGTGCTCGCGGCCGAGTGCGCCGCTGTGCTCGACGACTTCTTCGCGGACCGTCGCGCCGACGCCTGATCCGGTGTCGGGATCGCCGCCCGCATGGAGGAGGCGAGTGCGGAGCCGGGCGCGGTGCCCGGATCAGCCTGCGCAGCCTACGCAGATGCGCCCCTGATGCGGCTGGTGCTGCTCGTGGTCCCGGCCCCCGTCGCGTCCGTCCCCCGCCCGAGCATGCCGGCGCTCCTGCGCCGTGAGGTCTCCGGCGGCGCGCTCCCCGGGCACGCGCGCGGGGGTGCCGGTCGGCGCGTGCCGGGTGTCCGCCTGGGCGGCGCCGGTCGCCGGGAGGAGCAGTCCCGGGGCGAGCGCCGTCGCCGCGGCCGCGGCCCTCATCGCACGCGTCAACTTCGGTCTCCTCTGTCGGCCGCGCCCCGAGCGGCGTGCTCGAGCGTCCGCGACGTGCGGGCCGCGTGACCCGTCCGGCCGTCATGGTCGCAGCGCGCACGCTGCGGCGGATCGGCCCCTGCACAGCGCGGGCGTCTCCACGGCGCCGCCGCGGGACGGGCGGATCAGCGCGTCGCGACCCGCACGTCGGGCTCGAGGTAGATGACGCGGGCGACCGGCACGGCCTCACGGACGCGGCGCTCGATCGCGTCGATCCCCGCGGCCAGGTCGCCGAGCGAGCTGGTGGCGGGCATCGCGATCTTGGCGGCGACGAGGAGCTCGTCTGGGCCGAGGTACAGCGTCTTCATGTGGATGATCGACTCGGCCTCGTGTCCGGAGGTGATGGCCGCGCGGATGGCAGCCAGGTCGGGCTTCGACGCGCCCTCGCCGACGAGGAGGCTGCTCATCTCGACCCCGAGGATCACCGCGACCGCCACCAGGAGCACGCCGATGAGGAGGGTGCCGATGCCGTCGTAGATCCCGTCGCCCGTGATGATCGAGGCCGTGACGCCGAGCAGCGCGAACACGAGGCCGGAGAGCGCGGCCGTGTCCTCGAGCAGCAGGACGGGGAGCTCCGGGCTCTTGGCGCGGCGCACGAACTGCACCCACGTCTGCGTGCCGCGCAGCGGGTTCGACTCCGTGATGGCCGTGCGCAGCGAGAACGACTCGAGGCCGATCGCGATGACGAGCACGACGATCGGCAGCCACGGCACGTCGAGCGGCTCCGGGTGCTCGATCTTGTGGATCCCCTCGTACAGCGAGTACACGCCGCCGACCGAGAACAGGATGATCGAGACGATGAACGCGTAGACGTAGCGGACCCGGCCGTAGCCGAAGGGGTGCTCCTCGTCCGCCATGCGCTTGGCGCGCTTGCCGCCGATGAGCAGAAGGATCTGGTTGCCGGAGTCGGCGAGCGAGTGGACGCCCTCGGCCAGCATCGAGGAGGAGCCCGAGAAGAACGCGGCGACGAACTTCGTGATCGCGATGCCGACGTTCGCGGCGAGGGCGGCGAAGATCGCCTTGCTGCCGTGGGATTCGCTCAAGGCCGGACCTCCTCGACCGGCGAGGCGGCTCGGGCCGCCCGGGCGCGCATGCCCCGGTCGCCTCAGCCTAGCCACGCGGCCGTCCCCGCCGACCGCCCGACCGCGCGGCACCTGATCCCTAGGATCGACGCATGCCCGACGCCTCCCACCCCGCCATGTCCGCTCCCGCCATGTCCGCTCCCGCCGAGGCCGTCCGCCTCCCGTCGCTCGCGATGCTCGGCACCGGATCCATGAACGGCGCCATCCTCGGCGGCCTGCTGCAGCCGGGCGTCGAGGTCGACGGCGACGTGCGCGTGACCACCCGCTCGGCGGCCAGCGCCGCGGCGCTCGGCGAGCGGGACGGCGTGGCGGCAGCGAGCGTCGAGGAGGACGCCGACGCGAACCGCCGCGCGGTCCGCGGCGCGCGCGTCGTCATCGTGGGCGTCAAGCCGCACATGGTGCCCGACCTGCTGCGCGAGATCGCGGACGACCTGGATGCCGGGGCGCTCGTGATCAGCGTGGCGGCCGGCGTCACGATCGCGACCTTCGAGTCGCTGCTGCCCGACCACGTGGCAGTGCTCCGCTCGATGCCGAACACGCCGTCGCTCGTCGGCCGCGGGGTCACCGGGCTCGCCGCGGGCACGCGCTCCACGCAGGAGGACCGCGCGCTCGCCCGGGCGGTGTTCGCGACCGTCGGCGACGTGGTCGAGGTGCCCGAGGAGCGCATCGACGCGCTCAGCACGATCTCCGGATCCGGCCCCGCCTACGTCTTCCTGCTCATCGAGGAGCTGACCCGCACCGCCGAGGCGAAGGGCTTCAGCCCCGACGAGGCGCGCGTGCTCGTGCAGGGCACGTTCCGCGGCGCGGTGGAGCTGCTCGCCGCGTCCGACGTGGATCCCGCCGAGCTCCGCCGCCGTGTCACGAGCCCCAAGGGCACGACCGAGCGGGCCGTCGAGGTGCTGCAGGCGGCTGGACTGTCCGGCCTCTTCGACCGCGCGACCGACGCCGCGCTCGCCCGGGCCCGCGAGCTCGCGGCCGGCTGATCCCGCGCCCGGCCAGGCCCGGCCCGACTTGCTCCGCCCGCCCGCGGGTCAGGACAGCGACGCGAACTTCTCGATGTCGGCCGACGTGCCCGACACGATGATGAGGTCGTGGTTCGAGACCAGCGTCTCCGAGGTGGCGTAGGTGAAGGGCTTGCCCGGCGTCTTCACGCCGACCACCGTGATCCGGTAGCGCCGCCGCACGGCCGACTCGAGCAGCGTCATCCCGCGGATGGGCTTCGGCGGGTACATCTTCGCGAGCACGAAGTCGTCGTCGAACTCGATGAAGTCGAGCATCCGCCCGGACACCAGGTGCGCCACGCGCTCGCCGGCCTCCGCCTCCGGGTAGATGACGTGGTTCGCGCCGATGCGCTCGAGGATCTTGCCGTGCGACTGGCTGATGGCCTTGGCCCAGATCTGCGGGATCTTCAGGTCCACCAGGTTCGCGGTGATGAGCACGCTCGCCTCGATGGACGACCCCACCGCGACGACCGCGATCGAGAAGTCCTTGGCGCCGAGCTGCTGCAGCGCCTCGATGTTGCGGGCGTCGGCCTGCACGGCGTGGGTGACCCGGTCGGACCACTTCTGCACGAGCCCCTCGCTCGCGTCGATCGCGAGCACCTCGCGGTCGAGCCGGGCGAGCTGGCCCGCGGTCGCGGCGCCGAAGCGGCCGAGCCCGATCACGAGCACGGGGGCGTTGTGGGGGATGCGTTCGCCCATGAGGGGCCTCTCTGATCGGGTCTCGCGGTGGTCGGATCGTGCCGGGTGCCGGCTCAGCCGACGATCGGCCGCTCCTCGGAGCGCTGGAAGAGCTGCCGGCGGGTGCTCGCGGCGAGGGCCGCCGCGAGCGTCACGGTGCCGACGCGCCCCAGGAACATGGTGGCCGCGAGCACGTACTTCGCGGGATCCGACGCCTCGGCCGTGAAGCCCGTGCTGAGCCCCGAGGTGGCGAACGCGCTGATGGCGTCGAAGAGCACGTAGTCGAGGCGCTCGCCGGAGATCTGCAGCAGCACGATGCTGCTGAGCGCCACAGTCGTCGCGCCCCAGAGCACGATGCTCACCGCGAGGCGGAGCACATCGCTCGGGATGCGGCGCTCGAACACCTCCATCGACTCGCTGCCGCGGGCCTCGGCGAAGGCCGCGAGGAACAGGATCGCCAGGGTCGTGACCTTGATGCCGCCTGCGGTCGACGCAGATCCGCCGCCGATGAACATGAGCATGTCCGTGACCAGCAGGCTCGCGTTGCCGAAGTCGGCCATGTCCAGCGTCGAGAAGCCGCCCGAGCGCGTCATCACGGAGAGGAACAGGGCCTGGAAGCCGTGCTGCACCGGGTCCATGAGCGCGAACGTCTTCGTGTTGTCCCACTCGAGCACGACGTAGGCGAGCGTGCCCAGCACGATGAGGATGAGCGACGTCCAGAGCGTGAGCTTCACGTGCACCGAGAAGCGCCGCGGCTTGCGCCAGCCGCGGTACACGGCGTAGATGACGGGGAAGCCGATGCTGCCGAGGAAGACGCCGATCATGAGCAGGCTGAGGAACCAGTAGTCCTGGTGGTAGAGCTCGAACCCGGCCTCGCTGAAGACGAAGCCCGTGTTCGTGAACGCCATGAGCGAGTAGTAGAAGGAGTCGAGCGCGGCCTGGCCGACGGGGATGCCCTCCAGCAGGATCCGCGGGAACAGCAGCGCCGCGATGGACAGCTCGATGACGAGGGCGCTGATCGCGACCGTGAGCAGCAGCGTGCCGATCTCGCCGAGCTTCACGGCCTGGCCCTCGGCGACGGGGCCGTGGTGGATCCGCAGCGGGTTGCTGTCGCTCGCCGCCATGAGCCGCGCCTTGAGCCCGAGGCGGCGCGACACGATGAGGCCCATGATCGACGCGAGGGTGAGCACGCCGATGCCGCCGATCTGCACGCCGAGCGCGATGAAGGCGTGGCCGAGCGGGGTCCAGTACGTGGCCATGTCGACCGTCGCGAGGCCCGTGACGCAGATGGCGGATACCGCCGTGAAGAGCGCGTCGGCGAAGGGCGCGGTGTCGCCGGTGGAGGTCATGCCGGGGAGCATGAGGATCGTCGTCAGCGTGAGGACGAGCGCGGCGAATATGAGGATCGCGAAGCGGGCCGGCGTGGAGTGCGCGAAGTAGTCGAGGAAGTCGCGGATGCGCCCGAGGAGGGGACGTCCGTGATCCGGCCTGACGCGCATGGTCCCCTGTCCGCTCCGAGAGGCGCAGTGGCCCGGATCGCCATGGTACTGCGAGCGCGGGACGGAATACCCTTCGGGCATGGCTGACATCTTCGACGTCGTGGCGGATCCCACGAGGCGCGACCTCCTCCGCGTGCTGCTCGACCGACGCGCGGTGCCCGAGGCGCCCACCGGGGAGATCAGCGTCTCGGAGCTCGTGCAGACGCTCGGGATCAGCCAGCCGACCGTGTCGAAGCACCTGCGCGTGCTGCGCGACAGCGACCTGGTCTCGGTTCGCGAGGAGGGGCAGCACCGCTACTACCGGCTGGAGTCCGCGCCGCTCGAGGCGCTGGACGCCTGGGTCGCGCCCTTCGTCGACGACGACCAGGACGAGGCCTCCGACGACGGGCACGCGGATCCCGACACGGGCCTGCTCGGCGGCGGCCTGTCCGCCGACCCCGACGGGGACGACGACGGCGATCCGGCCGGCTACCCGTTCGCCGCGTCCCTCGGCCGGATCTGGGCCGACACCCGCTACCAGGCGGCCGCCGCCGTGCACGACGCGACGCGCGTCGCGGGCAGCGCGGGCCAGGCGGGCCTCGGTCGGCTGCGCGGCAGGAAGCCGGGGAACTCGCGGGACGCGTGATGCAGGATGTGACACGATGGACACGCGTCCACCCGGACCCCTAGAATCGCGCACCAGCGCCCGCATCGCGGGGGCTACGAGGTCCGTGAGCCGGTCACGCAGAACGAGGAGTCGATCCGCCCATGTCGCGTGACCTGTCCGACGTCCGATTCCTCACGGTGGCCGAGGTGGCCGAGATGATGCGCGTCTCCAAGATGACCGTCTACCGCCTCGTGCACTCGGGCGACCTGCCCGCCATCCGCTTCGGCCGCTCGTTCCGCGTGCCCGAGTCCGCCGTGCTCGCCGCGATCGACCCGTCGAACGCGGTGCCCGGCCAGCCCGGGGAGGCCTCGCGTCACTCCGGCATGTCGGATGTCGGCTAGACTCCTCTGAGGCTATTTTCCGCGGGTCCTCCCAGTGCCCGCGTGTTCCGTCCGGCAACAGATGAGGTGCCCCTATGGGTTCAGTGATCAAGAAGCGTCGCAAGCGCATGGCGAAGAAGAAGCACCGCAAGCTGCTTCGCAAGACGCGCCACCAGCGCCGCAACAAGAAGTAGAGCGCACGCGTCCACGAGGGCGCCGCACGCGATCGAGAGGACGCCGGCCCGGTGACGGGGCGGCGTCCTCTTCGTGCGTCGAGGGTGCGGCGTTCGGGGTGCGGGGGCGTGCGGCCGATCAGTTCCGGGCGGGCCCGTCCGCCTGCGCGGCCTCGCGGCGCACGCGCCTGCGGGCGTCGCGGATGCTCTGGCGCCACAGCCGCATCGACGGCCAGCCGGATCCCCGCGCGTGGGCCGCGAGCGCCCGGTCCGGGTTCACCACGACCGGGCGCCCGACGAGCGAGAGCAGCGGGATGTCGTGGCGCGAGTCGGAGTACGCCCAGCACTCGGCGGCGTCCGCGCCTGTCCGCGCGAGGAGGCCCCGCGCGGCGGCGGCCTTGTGCGCGCCGTGCAGGAACTCGCCCTCGAGGCGGCCCGTGTACGCGCCGTCGCGCACCTGGAGCACGGTGCCGAGCGCTCCCGTGAGGCCGAGGCGCCGGGCGATGACGTCGGCCAGGAACGACGGCGACGCCGTGACCAGCCAGACCTGGTGGCCCTTCGCGAGGTGCTCCCGCGCCAGGCCGAGCGTCTCCGGCCAGACCATCGGCGCGGTGTGCTGCTCGTAGATGTCGTCCGCGAGCACCGCCATGTCGGCCACAGTGACGCCGGTCACGACCTCGAGGCCGCGGGCGCGCGCCGACGCGAGGTGCCGGTCGTTCTCGCCGCGCGCCTTGAAGCGCGCGTGCTTCCATCCGGACCCGACGATGTCGCGCACCGTGAGGAGGCCGGCCGAGCGGAGCCCGCGCACGAGATGGAACGCGCTCGCGCCGTGGATGAGGGTGTTGTCCACGTCGAAGAACGCGAGGATCGGGGTGCCCGCCTGCTCGACCATGATCGGGTCAGCGTAGGCGACGCTCCTGGGTCGGGTGGCGGGCAGGGCCGCGGGCGGGGCCATCCGCGGCCTCGCCTACGCTGGGCGGATGAGCGCAACGGTCCTCACCCTCGTCGGCAAGCCCGGCTGCCACCTCTGCGACGATGCGCGCGGGGTGGTGACGCAGGTGCTCGAGGGCCTCGACGCGACGCGCGCCGCCGAGGTGACGCTGGAGGAGCGCAGCATCCTCGACGACCCGGCGCTCGCGGACCGGTTCGCCGAGGAGATCCCCGTGCTGCTGATCGACGGTCGCGTGCACAACTACTGGCGCATCGACGCCGAACGGCTCCGGCAGGCGCTCGTCGAGCGCTGACCGTGGCCCGGTCGACTGCGGATAGGGTCGGTGCATGACCCTCCGCCACGTCGTCTCCTGGAAGCTCGCCGACCGTGATCCCGCCGCCATCGACCGCGACGCCGCGCGCATCGCGGAGGTGCTCGGGACGCTGCCCGGCCTCGTGCCCGGCATCCGCTCGTTCCAGGTGGGGCGCGACGTGGTCGGCTCCGCGCGCAGCCACGACGTGGTGCTGATCGCCGACTTCGACGACCGGGCCGCCCTCGACGCGTACGACGTGCACCCCGAGCACCAGCGCGTCGCCGCCGTCGTGCGCGGCCTCGTGGGCTCCGCGGCCTCGGTCGACTTCGAGGTGTGACTCCGGCCGCCGGCCCGCCCGCGACGTACGGGAGGATGGCCGGATGGGGGATGCCGTCGAGGTCGAGCGGGTGTCGGTGGTCGTCGACGGGATCCCGCTCCTGCATCCGACCGACCTGACGGCGGCGCCCGGCGAGGCCCTCGCGGTCACCGGGCCGAACGGCGCCGGGAAGACCACCCTGCTGCGGGTCGTCGCGGGGCTCACGCGGCCGAGCACGGGGACCGCGCGCGTGCAGGGCCGTCCGGTCGACGAACGCGACGCGGCCCTCCGGCGCGCGGTGTCGGGATCCATCGGGCACCCGCCCGTGGCGCGCGACCTGACGCTCGCCGAGCACCTCGCCGTCATCGCCGCGACGTGGGGGATGGACGCGTCGGCCGCCCGGGACCGCGCCGCGGTGCACCTCGAGCGGTGGCGGCTGGCGCCCCTCGCCCGCCGGTTCCCGCACGAGCTGTCGTCCGGGCAGTCGCAGCTCGCGGCGCTGGCGATGGCGACGGTGCGGCCCTACGACGTCCTGCTGCTCGACGAGCCGGAGCAGCGGCTCGATCCCGACCGGCTGCAGCTGGCGATCGGGATCCTCCGCGCCGAGCTCGAGGACGGCCGCGCGCTCGTGCTCGCCACCCACAGCCCGACGCTGCGCGAGGCGGTGGCGCACCGGTCGATCGCGCTCGTCGGCGACGCCGCGTGAGCACCCGGCGCGTCCTCCGCACGGTCCGGGCCCTGCGCCGCGAGCGTGGCGGCGCGACCCCGATGGACCTCGCCTACGTCCTGTACGCGGGGGCGCTCACGGTGCTCATCGTGGGGGTGCCGGTGCTGCGCGCCATCGTGCTGGAGCTCGCGGAGCCGGATGCGGCGGCCGCCCTCCGCGACCTCGGGCCGCAGGCTTCCGCCGCGGTCGTCGGCCTCGCGGCCACCACGCTCGTGATGGCCGGCGGCGCGCGGGGCCCGGCGCTGCTGTCCCCGTTCCTCACCGCGGCGCTCGCCGGCAGCGGGCTGGCGCGCCGGAGCGTGCTCGCGCGCCCGTTCGCCCGCGCCGCGCTCGGATCCTCCGCGCTCGCCGGGCTCGTCGCGCTGCTGCCCGCGCTCGCGCTGCTGGTCGCGGGCGACGCGGACCCCTGGCCGGTCGCCGTCTGGACGGCCGGCGGCGCGCCGGTCGGCGTGATCCTCGCGGGCTGCTGGCTCGCGGGCCAGCGACTCGGCCCGGGCGGCCGTGCCGTCGGGGGAGCCGTCCTGCTCGGATCCACGGTCGTCGCGGTCCTGGTGCCGGCGGCGATCACGCCGTGGTCGGCCGTGCGGGTGCTGTTCCCGGCCCGTGGCGCGTGGCCGCCGGCGCCCGACGCCGCCCTCGCGCTCGGGGTGCTGGGCGGCCTCACGCTCGCCGTCGTCGCGCTGGCGCCGGTGCTCCTCGGCGGGCTGCGCGGGCCCGAGCTGCTCGCGCAGGCGCAGCGCTGGCAGGCGGCGACGACCCTCGCGACGACCGGCGACCTCGCGATGGCGGTGGGTGGGTTCCGGCCGCTCCCGCGGATCGGGCGCGGCTGGGGAGCCGTGCGCGGCGGGTCGCCCGCGGCCCTCGTCGCGTGGCGCGACCTCGTCGGGGCGGCGCGCACGCCGGTCCGCGCGGCGTCCGCGTGCCTCGGGGTCGCGGCGTCCGGCGCCCTGCTGGCGGTGTCGCTCGACGGCGCGGGGGCCGGGCTCGTGATCCCCGCCCTCGGTGCCGTGCTCGTCGGCTTCCTGGCGCTCGGGGTCGGCGCGGACGGCTTCCGGCACGTCGTCGACGTCGCCTCCGCCCCGCCCCTGTACGGGATCCCGACGGGTCGCCTGCTGCTCCTGCACGCGACGCTCCCCGCGGCGGCCGGCGTCGCGTGCGCGCTCGTGGGCGCCGGGATCGCCGTGGCGGGCGGTGCGGGTGCCGCCGCGCTCGTCGTCGCGCCGGCGGTGACGCTGCTGCTCGTCGTGGTGCGCGCGCTCGACGCCGCGAAGGGACCGCTGCCCCTGGAGGTGATGGCGCCCGTGATCACGCCGGCCGGCGACGCGTCCGCGCTCGTGATCGCCGCGTGGCAGGCCGACGCGCTCCTGCTGGCGGGCGGATCCGTCCTCGCGGTCGTCTCCGCGGCCGCGACGGTCGGCCCGGTGGCCGCGGCGCTCGTGCTGCCGCTGGGCGCGGGCGTGGCATCCCGGGTGCGGCACCGGATCCAGGCGGTGCGGGACTAGCCGCGCTCAGCCGGTGCGAGCCGCGCTCAGCCGCGCGGCATCGCCTGCTCGAGGATCCGCACGGCCTCGTCGGCCGGGACGGTCCACGAGATCGTCGCCGTGATGCGCGCGACGCCGTCCTCGCCGACGCCGGTGCCGGTGAAGTCGACCTGCACGTCGCGCACCTCGCGGCTGATGGCGTTCGCGGACTCGGCGGCGCCGAGGATCGCCTCGTCGTCGTAGGGGAGGTTGGTGAGGGCCATGGTCGTCCTTCGGTCGCGGGTCGGGCGGGTCGGGCAGGGCGGGCGGCAGGTCGCCGGAGGCCCGTGGCGTGTGCCGTCAGTCGGCGCGCGGCTCCGGGTGCGGCGACGATCCGGGCGGCGGCTCCGGGATCAGGTGCAGCCCGGATCCGGTGTTCGCGCTCTCCATGAGCACCTCCACCCACGCGGGGTTGATCGCCGGGACGCGGCTGCCCGAGAACCGGAAGTGCAGCGGGAGCTCGGGCGCGACCCACACGGTGCTGCGTCCGTCGCCCTCGGATGCCGGGTACTTCCACGAGAACGCGAAGCTCTCCCGGCGGCGCAGCTTGTTGATCATCACGATCTGCAGGTGCGCGAGCGCTCGGTCGTCGATGGTGGTGCGGGTGGTGCTGTCGAAGATCAGCTGGCCCATGCCCTGCCCTCCTCCATGTCCCGTCCTCAGGTCTCGTCGGCGGCGCGGATCCTGCGGATCCCGCGGCGTCGACGGCTCGGCGGCCCGCGGGTGGGGGCATCGAGTGATGGGCCCGATATTACGGCAACAGAGGAAACAGTTCTCCGGCGGGCGGGGATCCCGTCGCCCGCGGATCCCTAGCGGGCGGCGGCGTCGAACGCGTCGAGCACCGCCCGCGCCACCTGCCGGGGGGGGGCGGTCGTCGGTCGGGATCGTCGTCTCGTCGAGGCCGGACTCCCGCAGCCGCGCGGCGAGCTGCGCGTGGCGGGCCAGGTGCCAGTCGCGCGCGGCACTGCGGTCGTCGTCGTAGCGGGAGCGCAGGCGCGCCTCGACGACCGTGGGCGACGCGGTCAGGAGCACGCTGCGCACGTCGATCCCGAGCGCGTCGCGGTACCTGTCGAGGTCGGCGCGCTCCGCCGCCACCCCGCTGATCACGAGCTGCCGCGGCCCCGCCTCCTGGAACAGCGCCCACGTGGCGGCCATGGCCCGCGCCTCGACGACGATGTTCTCCGGATCCCACGACGCGGGCGGCCAGGACCGGTGGAACCAGTCCACGTCCATCAGGCTGAACGGCCGCCCGGCCTCGGCGAGCAGCTCGCCGAGGTGGTCGAGCACGGCGCTCTTGCCGACGCCGTAGGTGCCGTTGACGAGGAGGAGGGCGGGCGGGCTGGCATCAGCCATTCGAGCAGGTCTCCTCCGCGGCCGTCTGGCCCGTGACGCCCGAGGGGAGCACGGCGGGGGCGGAGGGCTCGGCGGACGGCGTGCTTCCGGCGTCGGGCGCGGGGGTCTCCCCGGCCGCGGGCTCTGGCGCGGCCACTCCCTGTCCGGTGCTGCCCGGCGCGAGGGAGAAGTCCGCGTCGGCCGCGATCAGCCGGATCATCTCGTCGCCCTTCACGACGTCCTGCGCCACGCGCTGGCTCTCGAGCCGGATGCTCGGGTACTGCACGAAGGTGAAGCGGTCGAGCGGGATGTCCTTGGCCGTGAGGGCGAGCGACGTGATGGCGGACGGGGTGTCCAGCGAGGTCGAGAGCACCATGTTGTCGACCGCGGCGCGCGCGATGCCGTACAGCTTGGCCGGGTTGGTCAGCGTGTCCGTCGACGTGATGGTGCGCAGGAGGGCGCTGAGGAACACCTGCTGGTTGCTGATGCGGTCGATGTCGCTGCCGTCGCCCACGCCGTGGCGGGTGCGGAGGAACTGGACGGCTTCGCGCCCCTGCAGCGGGTGCACCCCGGGCTGCAGGTCGAGATCGGTCTTGGGGTCGTAGATGCGCTTGGCGACGCAGACGGGCACCCCGCCGACCGCGTTCGACATCGCGAGGACGCCGTTGAACTGGATGACGCCGCCGTAGGGGACCTCGAGTCCCGTGATCGCCTCGACGGTCCGCACGACGCACGGGAGCCCACCGCGCTTGAGCGCCACGTTGATCTGCTCGTCCGAGGACGCGGGCTCCTCCGAGGCGTCCGGACGGGTGCAGGCGGGCATGTCGACGAGCATGTCGCGCGGGAAGGAGACGACGGTCGCGCGCGTGTGGTCCTCGCTGATGTGTAGGAGCATCGTGACGTCGTTGAGGTTGCCGGTCTGGACGTCCTTGCCCGTGCCGTAGCCATCGCCCTGACCCTCGCGGGTGTCGCCGCCGACCAGCAGGATGTTGGCGCCCCCGTCGATCCCGCCGATGGAGGGCGGCGCTGCCTTCCCGTCCCCGATGTCCACGGCGTTCGCCTGCACGGTGCGCGCGAGGTCCCAGGCGGCGACCGCGGCGACGGATCCGGTGCTCACGACGGCGACGGCTGCCACCACGACCACGGCGAGGACCGCGGTGCGCACCGCGCTCGGCTTCCGCAGCCGACCGTGCCGGGCGATCCCGGGCGCGAGGCTCCGGTCGTGTCGCGTCTCGTGGGGCATGCGGGCTCCTCGGGGTCCGGGCGTGCGGCCGCCCGGGCGGGTCGGCGGTGCCTGCCACGCTACGGGCGGGTCGGCGTCCGCGGTTCCCCCGAGCGATGTAGATCCGCACGCCCGGACCGGGGCCGCCGACGCGGAACGGCCCGACCCCCTGCTGAGGGGATCGGGCCGTCCGGTGGAGCAGGACCTACGGGGCGAGCCGGTTCGGCCCGCGGAACAGGTAAGTGACCTCGCGGAGGTTCGACTGGTGCAGCAGCAGCATCAGCACGCGGTTGAGGCCCATGCCGAAGCCGCCGTGCGGGGGCACTCCGTAGCGGAAGAAGTCGAGGTAGGAGCCGAGCTCCTCGGGGTCGAGGCCCTTCTCGCGGGCCTGCGCCTCGAGCACGTCGACGCGGTGCTCGCGCTGGGCGCCCGTGGTGATCTCGACGCCGTTCCAGATGAGGTCGTAGCTGTTCGTGATCGACGGGTCCTCGGCGTTCCGCATGTGGTAGAACGGCCGGATCGTCGACGGGTAGTCCGTGAGGAACACGAACTCGTGGCCGAACTCCTCCATCACGTGCGCCGCGATCTGGCGCTCGCCCTCGGGGTCGAGGTCGTCGTCGGCGCGGTCGATCACATGGCCGCGCTTCGCGACGATGTCCTTGGCCTCGAGCAGCGGGATCCGCGGGAACGGGATGCTCGGCACAGTCACCTCCACGTCGAACAGCTCGCGGATCTCGTCGCCGTGCTTCTCCTTCACCGCGGTGAGCGCGGCGACGATGAGCTCCTCCTGGAGGCGCGCGACGTCCTCGTGGCTCTCGATCCAGCTGATCTCCGCGTCCACCGAGGTGAACTCGGTCGCGTGGCGCGAGGTGAAGGACGGGTCGGCGCGGAACGCCGGGCCGACCTCGAACATCTTGCCGAAGCCGGCGGACTGCGCCATCTGCTTGAAGAACTGCGGGCTCTGCGCGAGGTACGCGACGCCGTCGAAGTAGTCGACCTTGAACAGCTCGGCGTTCGACTCGGAGGGCGTGGCCATGAGCTTGGGGGAGAAGACCTCGATGAAGTCGTGCTCGACCCAGTAGGTGCGCAGCGCGTGGACCAGCGTGGTCTGCACGCGGAAGATGAGCGAGTTGCGCGGCGCGCGCAGGTCGATGAAGCGCCAGTCGAGGCGCTTGTCGATGGAGGAGTCGGCCGCGATGGGCGTCTCGGGGATGGCGGCCGCGGCGACCTCGATGCCGGACAGGCCGATCTCCAGCCCGCCGAGCTTCACGCGCTCGTCGTGCTTGAGCGTGCCGGTCGCGGTGAGGAAGGTGCCCGCCGCGAGCCCGGAGATGGTGTCGGCGGTCGCGTCCTCGTCGCCCTGGCGCTTGTAGGTGAGCTGCACCGCGCCCGACTCGTCGCGGAGGATCACGAACTGGATCTTCTTCTGATCCCGGACGGTCTCGACCCAGCCGGAGACGGCCACGTCCCCGTCGTCGAGGGCGGCCAGGTTCTTGATGAGGGTGCGTGAGGTCACGGTCATCGAGTCTATCCGCGCCGCTGTCGGGCCGGTCGCCCCGCGGGCCGCCTAGCCTGGTCGCACGGCCCCGCGACGGGCGGTCGCCGGCGCCGGTCGCGGCGCGACCACCGCAGGGGAGACGCCATGCAGATCGACCTCAACAGCGACCTGGCCGAGTCCTTCGGCCGCTGGACCCTCGGCGACGACGACGCGATGCTCGACGTCGTCTCGAGCGCGAACGTGGCGTGCGGGTTCCACGCGGGGGATCCGCTCGTCATGCTGCACGCGCTCGAGCGCGCGGCCCGGAACGGCGTCGCCGTCGGCGCCCACGTGGCCTACCGCGACCTCCAGGGCTTCGGCCGCCGCGACCTCGACGCGTCGCCCGCCGAGCTCACGGGCGACGTGCTCTACCAGCTGGCCGCGATCTCCGGCTTGGCGCGCACGGTCGGCGCCCGCGTCTCCTACATCAAGCCGCACGGCGCCCTCTACAACCGCATCGCGCACGATCCCGTGCAGGCGCAGGCCGTGGTGGACGCGGTCGTGGCGCTGGATCCGACGCTCCCCGTCCTCGGGTTGCCCGGCTCGGAGATCCTCCGGCTCGCCGACGCCGCCGGCCTGCCGACGCGCGTCGAGGCGTTCACCGACCGGGCGTACACGCCCGAGGGCGCGCTCGTGTCCCGGCGGCAGGAGGGGTCCGTGATCCACGACCCGGCCGATGTCGCGGCCCGCTCTGTGCGCATGGCGACGGAGGGCACGGTCGTGGCGATCGACGGATCCGTGGTGCGGCTCGACCCCGACTCCCTCTGCGTGCACAGCGACACCCCCGGGGCCGTCGGGCTGGCCCGCGCGGTGCGGGACGCGCTCGAGGCGGCGGGCGTGGAGATCCGGCCGGTGCCGGATGCGGCTGGCGCAGACGCCGCTGCGACGGCGGCTCCCGCCGGCGCCGACCGTCGCGCGCTCCCCGCCCGCGACCGGCGCGCGCTGTGACCCTCCGGCTCCTGCCGTGCGGCGACGCGGCGGTCATGCTCGACCTCGACTCGCTCGACGAGGTGCTCCGCCTGCAGCCGGTGCTCGACGCGACGCGGCCGCGAGGCGTCGTCGACATCGTGCCCGGCGCGCGGAGCATCCTCGTCACGGTGGATCCGCACGTGCTCCCGCTCGCCGCCGCCCGCTCCTGGGCGCTCGCCGCCGAGCCGGCCCGGCCCGCCGACGAGGCCGGCTCCCGGGGTGACGCGCCCGTCGAGATCGACGTGGTCTACGACGGCGAGGACCTGGCCGACGTCGCCGCGCTCCTCGGCATCGGGGTCCGCGAGGTCGTGGAGCGCCACACCTCGGGCACCTGGACGGTCGCGTTCGGCGGCTTCGCGCCGGGCTTCGGCTACCTCGCCGGCGTCCCCGGCCTCGAGGTGCCGCGCCGCACGTCGCCGCGCCCGCGGGTCCCGGCCGGCGCCGTCGCGCTCGCGGGCGAGTTCAGCGGGATCTACCCGCGCGTCTCGCCGGGCGGCTGGCAGCTCATCGGCACCACGCGGGCGGTGCTGTGGGATCCCGAGCGCGAGCCGGCCGCGCTGCTGCAGCCCGGATCCGCCGTGCGCTTCCGCGAGGTCGACGCGTGAGCGACGCGCCGGCTCCCCGCCGCGGTCGCCGCGCGACGACCGTGGCCGCGCCCGGCCTCGTGATCGAGCGCACGGGGCCGCTCATGCTCGTGCAGGACGCGGGCCGACCCGGCCACGGCGGCATCGGCGTCTCGCCGTCCGGTGCGCTGGATCCCCGCGCCCTCGCCGACGCGAACCTCCTCGTCGGCAACGCGCCCGGCGCGGCGGGCCTCGAGATCGTGCTCGGCGGCGCCGTGCTGCGGGCGACGGCCGCCGTGTGGGTCGCCGTCACGGGCGCCGTCGGACCGCTCGTGCGCACGGTGGGCCGCCGGTCGCGGCCCGCGCCGTACGCCGCGGCCGTGCTGCTCGACGCCGGCGACGCCCTCGAGATCGGGTCGGCTGTCGCGGGGATCCGCTGGTACCTGGCGGTGCGCGGCGGCATCGACGTCGCGCCCGTCCTCGGCTCCCGCGCGACCGACATGCTCTCCCGCGTGGGACCCGCGCCCGTCGCGGTGGGCGACGTGCTGCCCGTCGGATCCGCGCCCGCCCGGCCCGTGCCCCCGATCGACTCGCTCGCGGTCTCCGCGCCCGCCGACGGCGACGTGGTCCTCCGCGCGTCGCCCGGCCCGCGCCTCGACTGGTTCGTCGACGGATCCTGGACCGCGCTCCTCGACCGCGGGT
Source organism: Clavibacter sepedonicus (assembly GCF_000069225.1). Taxonomy (GTDB): domain Bacteria; phylum Actinomycetota; class Actinomycetes; order Actinomycetales; family Microbacteriaceae; genus Clavibacter; species Clavibacter sepedonicus. Next base: position 2,711,347 of record NC_010407.1, read on the forward strand.
GGGAGGTGACCGCCGAGGCCGACCGCGTGGGCGTCCGCCTCGACGGCGAGCCGCTCGAGCGGCGGATCCCGGGTGAGCTCCCCAGCGAGGGCGTCGTCACCGGCGCGCTCCAGGTGCCGCCGTCGGGCCGGCCGATCCTGTTCCTCGCCGACCACCCCATGACGGGCGGCTACCCGGTCATCGGCGTGGTCGCCCGCGACGACGTCCGCCTCGCCGCGCAGCTGCGCCCCGGCCAGCGCATCCGCTTCGTGTGAGCGGACGCGCCGACCGGGGCGCGGGACGTGCGGCGGGCGGGCCGACTGCGGATCAGTAGCGGCCGGTGCTGTACATCTGCATCGTCGTGGAGAAGGCCTCGACGAACTTGACGATGGAGATGAACGCGACGATGACGTTGAGCCCGACCCAGAGCCAGATCGGCGACAGCGCGTTCGCGGGCGCGCCCTCGATGCGGCGGCGGACGACGATCGACCGCCCGATGAGGTAGACGCCGCCGGCGACGGGGATGAACGCCCACGCCCAGTGGAAGGGGCGGACGATGCCGCGGCGCGTGAGGTCGCGCCAGTCGACGAACGCGAGCGCGACGGATCCGCCCCACAGGAGGAACTGGACGAGGCTGCTGATCGCCGAGGCGACCAGGGCGTCGGGTCGCGGGCCGCGGGGACTCATCTCGAGCGCGGTGCGGTAGTCGACGTTCAGCGCGAGGACGATCGAGACGAGCGGCAGCGCCGCGAGGACCCAGATCGCCCACGTGAACGGGGACGTGGACGCGGGCACCTGCGGGGGAGGGGTCGGGGCGGCATAGGGCGTCTGCGCGTACCCGGCCTGCGCGTAGGGCTGCTGCCCGTACGGCTGGCCGGGAGCCTGCTGGCCGTAGGCCGGCGGCGCGGCTGCGGCCCCCGGGGCCTCCGGGGCCACGTGGCCGGAGCCCGGAGCGGCGGCGGGCTGCCCCGCGGATCCCTGAACGTCACCCTGCTGGCCCGCGGACGACGAGGCCGCGGCGGCGGCCGGCGCGTCGGCCAGGTGGTCGGTCCAGCGCGTGCCGTCCCACCAGCGCAGGCGGTCGGATCCTGCGGGGTCCGCGTACCAGCCCGCGGGCGTGGAGGGTGTACCGGTCGAGTCAGTCACGAGGTGCTCCTAGGGGCGTGCGGGATGGAGGCGAGCGCGTCGGACGCACCGGGGCGCGACCGCAAGAGGTCAGACTACCCACGTCGCGCTGGGCCCGTGCCGTCCTGCGCGACCCGTCTCAGGAGGCGTCGAGCCGCCGCGCGAGGTACGGCGCCGTCCGGCTCCCCGCGGCGTCGGCGACCTCCCGCGGGGTGCCCTGCGCCACGATCCGGCCGCCTTGGTCGCCGCCCGACGGCCCGAGGTCGATCACGCGGTCGGCATCCGCCACCACGTCCATCTCGTGCTCCACCACGACGACCGTGTTGCCCGCGTCCACCAGCCCCTGCAGCTGCCGGAGGAGGAGCACCACGTCGGCCGGATGGAGGCCCGTCGTCGGCTCGTCGAGCAGGTAGAGGGTGTGGCCGCGCGGCGCCCGCTGCAGCTCGGTGGCCAGCTTGATCCGCTGCGCCTCGCCGCCCGACAGCTCGGTCGCGGGCTGGCCGAGCCGCAGGTAGCCGAGGCCCACGTCGCGGAGCGTCGCGAGGGCGCGGGCCGCGAGCGGCACGTCCTGCAGGAAGCCGTGCGCCTCGTCCACCGTCATGCCCAGGACGTCCGCGATCGACTTCCCGTGGTACTCGATCTCCCGCGTCGCCGGCTCGTACCTGGCGCCGTGGCAGGTGGGGCACGGGCCGTAGGAGCCCGGCAGGAAGAGGAGCTCGACCGTCACGGATCCCTCGCCCTGGCAGGTCTCGCACCGCCCGCCCGCGACGTTGAACGAGAACCGGCCGGCGCCGTAGCCGCGGGCGCGCGCCTCATCGGTGGCGGCGTACGTGCGCCGCACCGCGTCGAAGAGCCCGGTGTAGGTGGCGAGCGTCGAGCGGGGCGTGCGGCCGATGGGGCGCTGGTCGACCGACACGAGCCGGTCGACGGCGTCGGCCCCCTCCACCCGGGCGATCCGCGCGGGGCCCGACGCGTCGTCGTCGCCATCCGCGTCGTCCGCCTGCTCGACCACCACGCGGTCGGGCGCGAGCGAGGCCCGCAGCAGGTCCGGCAGCACGCGGCTCACGAGCGTCGACTTGCCGGATCCGGACACGCCCGTCACCGCGACCATCACGCCGAGCGGGATCTCCACGTCGAGGTCCACGAGGTTGTGCAGCGTCACGCCCGTCGCCCGGATGCTCCCGGTCGGCGTGCGCGGCGTCCGCTCGGCGCGCGGAGGCGCGAGGTCCGGGAAGAGGTGCGGTCGGGTCGCCGACGCCTCCACCTCGCGGAGCCCGTCGACGGGACCGCTGTAGACGACGGATCCGCCCGCCTGCCCCGCGCCCGGCCCCACGTCCACGATCCAGTCGGCGCGCCGCACGACGTCCATGTCGTGCTCGACCACGAACACGGAGTTGCCGGAGTCGCGCAGCTGCTCGAGCACCTCGAGCAGCGGCTCGGCGTCGGCCGGGTGCAGCCCCGCCGACGGCTCGTCGAGCACGTAGACGACGCCGAAGAGCCCCGACCGCAGCTGCGTCGCGAGACGGAGCCGCTGCATCTCGCCGGGCGACAGCGTCGTGGTGACGCGACCGAGGCTGAGGTAGCCGAGCCCGAGGTCCACCAGCACGGCGAGGCGTGCGACGAGGTCGGTCGTGATGGTCACGGCCACGTCGCCCATGCCGTCCGCCGGCGCGATGGCCGTCGCGAGGTCCGCGAGCGTCAGCGCGTTGAGCTCCTGGATGCTGCGGCCCGCGAAGGTCACGGCCAGCGCCTCCGGCGTGAGCCCGCTCCCGCCGCACCGCTCGCACGTGCCCGAGACCATGTGCGCGAGCGCGGCGTCGCGGAGCCGCGGGCTCGCCGAGTCGGCGAGCGTGTGCAGCACGTAGGAGCGCGCGCTCCAGAACCGCCCGTTGTAGGGCTTCGCCACGCGGTCGCGCTGCGGCGTGATCTGCACCACCGGCTGCTCCTCGGTGAAGAGGATCCAGTCGCGCGACTCCCGCGGCAGCTCGCGCCACGGCACGTCCACGTCGTACCCGAGCGCGATGGTGACGTCGCGCAGGTTCTTGCCCTGCCAGGCGCCCGGCCATGCGGAGATCGCGCCTTCTCGGATGGAGAGCGACGGATCCGGCACGAGCGACGCCTCGGTCACGGTGTGCGCGACGCCGAGCCCGTGGCACACGGGGCACGCGCCCGCGGCCGTGTTGGGCGAGAAGGCGTCGGAGTCGAGCCGGCCCTGGCCCGCGGGGTACGTCCCGGCCCGCGACATGAGCATCCGGAGCGAGTTGGACAGCGTGGTCACGGTGCCGACGGTCGAGCGCGTGCTCGGTGCTCCGCGGCGCTGCTGCAGCGCGACCGCCGGCGGTAGGCCCGTGATGCTCTCGACGTGCGGCGTCTGCTCCTGCCGGATCAGCCGGCGCGCGTAGGGCGCCACCGACTCGAAGAAGCGGCGCTGCGCCTCTGCGTAGACGGTGCCGAACGCGAGCGACGACTTGCCGGACCCCGAGACGCCCGTGAAGGCCACGATCCGGTCGCGCGGGATGTCGACGTCCACGTCGCGGAGCGTGTTCTCGGACGCACCTCGCACCCGGACGAAGCCGTCGGCCTGCCCGGTGTCGGCGGCGTGGTGGTCGGATGCGGGAGGCGTGGGGGAGGCAGGCACCTGCTCGACCCTAGGCCTGCGCGCGCGCGATCGTCGATCCGGTGCGAGCGCGGCCGGGAGGTGCTATCGGCCGCCGGGCGGGCGCATGCAACGCCCGCCCGGCGCTCGGGTCAGCCGAGCGCGCGGCGCGCCTCCTGGAGCGTGGGGAAGTCGCCGACGTCGCGGCCGAGGCGGTCGGTGACGTGGAAGCCGACGCCCCACCGCTCCTCGGAGAGACCCGCGAACTCGTCGCCGCGTCGGGCGACCCAGAGCCCCGCGGCGACGGGGGACCAGCTGATGCCGGGGATGTCGGTCTGGCCGGGTGCGGCCTGCGTGAGAGCCATTGCTCCTCCTTCTCCGCGGCTCGTCATCGAGCCGCCTGCTGTCGTCGTCGACGTGGATGCGCGTCGCGACGCCTTCCGATGGGGTGGAACACGACTGTATGCGCACTAACGGCTAGTGGGCGCTCTTCTGAGCGGATCCGCAGGACCGGGCCCGCGGATCCGCTCGTCCACGGTCCGGTCATCCGGCCGTGCGCACCACCCGCACCGCGCCTGCCGGCACCTCGAGCGCCCCGTCCGCCTCGGTCCCGGTGAGCAGCTCGGCGCCGCGGATCGCCACCGTCCGCGGATCGTCGGCGTGGTTGACGAGGAAGGTGAACGCCTCGCCATCGCCGTGCCGCGTCACGCGCTCCAGGCCGTCCGGGGCCGGCTCCGCGTCGATGCCCGCCTGGGCCAGCACGTCGGCGAGCAGCGCGTCGAGCGCCGCCGGGTCGAGGCGCGTCGAGACGTACCAGGCGGCGCCGGATCCGACGGCATTCCGTGTGATCGCGGGTCCATCTGCTGCCGGTCCCGACGCGTAGCGCACGAGCGCCTCGGCGCCGCACAGCACGATGTCGTCGGCCCAGCCGGTTCCCGTCGCGCCGGAGTCGAGCGCCACGGTCTCGTCGGCGCGCAGCGGAATGAACTCCTGCACGCCGAGCCCCAGCACGTCGCGGAGCGCGCCGGGCGCCATCCCCTCGTGCACGGCGTCGTCCTGATCCACGATGCCGCTGAAGTACGACACCACGAGCCGCCCGCCGCCCGCGACGAAGTCCCTGAGGTTCCGCGACCCCTCCTCGTCGAGCAGGTACTGGGCGGGTGCGAGCACCACGTCGTAGCCCGACAGGTCGTGGTGCGGATGCGCGAAGTCGACCGTCACACCCCGGTGCCAGAGCGCCGTGTAGAAGGCCTCGACGCGCTCGCGGTGGTCGAGCTCCACCGACGGGCGCCACTCGAGATCCTGCGCCCAGGACGACTGGATGTCCCAGAGGATCGCGACGCGGGCGCGGACGCGGGATCCGCGCACGGGCGCGAGCGCGGCCACGTCCGCGCCGAGCGCCACGACCTCGCGCCAGATCCGCGTGTCCGTGCCACCGTGCGGCAGCATCGCCGAGTGGAACTTCTCCGCGCCGAAGCGGGAGGCGCGGAACTGGAAGAACATGACGGCGTCGGATCCGCGCGCCACGTGGGCGAGGCTGTTGCGCGCCATCTCCCCGGGCCGCTTCGCGATGTTGCGCGGCTGCCAGTTCACGGCGGATGTGGAGTGCTCCATGAGCATCCACGGCCGGTTGCCCGCGAAGGAGCGCGTGAGGTCGGCGTCGAGCGCGAGCATCACGTGGCTGTCCCGGCGCTCGGCCGTGAGGTAGTGGTCGTTCGCGACGACGTCGACCTCCCGGCTCCACCGCCAGTAGTCGATGGACGGGCAGCTCGATGCCATGAAGTTCGTGGTGATCGGCAGATGGGGCGTGTGCTCCCGGATCGCGTCACGCTCGGCGGTGAAACAGGCGAGGAGCGCATCCGACGTGAAGCGCGCGAAGTCGAGCCGCTGCGTCTGATTCGTGGTGCTCGCCGACTGCCGGGGGGCGTCGATCTCGTCCCACGTCCCGTATCGCTGACCCCAGAACGACGTGCCCCACGCGCGGTTGAGTTCATCCAGCGAGCCGTATCGGGCCTCGAGCCAGGCACGGAAGGCGCGCACCGAGTGGTCGGAGTAGCAGTCGCTGATGGGCGCGCCGTACTCGTTGTGCACGTGCCACATCACGAGAGAGGGGTGGTCCCGGTAGCGCTCGGCGAGCCGGCGGGCGATCTCCGTCGCCGCCCTGCGGTACTCGGGGCTCGAAGGGCTGACCATGCCGCGGGATCCGAAGCCGAGCGCCGTGCCGGAGCGCGTGACGGGACGCGAGTCGGGGTAGCGCGCCCAGAACCAGGCGGGCGGAGCGGCGGTGGGCGTGCCCAGGTCGACGTCGATCCCGTTGGCGTGGAGGAGGTCCATGACCTCGTCGAGCAGCGCGAAGTCGTACACGCCTTCGCTCGGCTCCAGCACGGACCACGAGAAGATGCCGATGCTCACGAGGTTCACGCCAGCCTCGCGCATCAGCCGGACGTCCTCGTGCCACGTCTCGCGGGGCCACTGCTCCGGGTTGTAGTCACCGCCGTATCGCAGGGCTTCGGTGCCGCGCGGCCAGGTGAGCGGGCGCGGGCTGTCGCGGCGATCCGGATCCATGTCATCTCCTTTGACTGTGTGCGCTCCCAGTTCTAACACACGCAGTTCGGGAGGTAACGACCGCATCACGGGTAATTGACACGCCCTTTGTGCTGTGCGTTACTGAGAGCGCTCACAGTCAGCGTCGACCCGTATCTCGTCACCCGACGGCCTGTGCTCTGCGTGAGCGCTCCCACTCAGCCTTTCGCCAAGGAGGACGAATGCGCACATCCATCCGCACAGCCGCGGTCGCGGCGGCAGCTGCCGCCGTGCTGATCACCACCGGATGCGCCCCGGGCGCAGCAGACGACGGGCCCGTCGAGCTCAGCTATTGGGCTTGGGCGCCCGACCTCGACAAGGTCGTCGACATCTGGAACCAGCAGAACCCCGACATCCAGGTCACCGTGAACAAGCAGGACGGCGGCGACCCCGCCGTCACCAAGCTGCTCACCGCGATCAAGGCAGGCAGCGGCGCCCCGGACCTGATGCAGGCCGAGTACCAGAAAATCCCGACCCTCGTCTCCGCCGACGCGATCGCGGACATCTCCGAGCAGGGCGCCGGAGACCTCGAGGGCGACTTCAGCGCAGGCGTGTGGTCGAGCGTGACCCTGGGCGGCGACGCCGTCTACGCGATCCCGCAGGACGTCGCACCCATGATGCTCTTCTACCGCGCGGACATCCTCGCCGAGCGCGGCATCGCCGTCCCGACGACGTGGGACGAGTACCGTGCCGCGGCGGACGCCGTGCACGCGGCCGACCCCTCGCAGTGCCTCGGCACGTTCTCCGCGAGCGACGCCGGATCCTTCGCGGGACTCGCGCAGCAGGCGGGTGCCTCCTGGTGGTCCATCGACGGCGACGCGTGGGGAGTGGGCATCGCGGCGCAGCCCACGGAGGAGGTCGCGTCGTACTGGGCGACCTCGTCGAGTCCGGCGCCATCGACAACAAGCCCATGTACACGCCGGAGTGGAACCAGGGGCTGAACGACGGCACGCAGGTCGGCTGGATCAGCGCCGTGTGGGCGCCCAGCGTCCTCGCTTCCAACGCGCCGGACACTGCGGGGAAGTGGGCCGCGGCACCGCTGCCGCAGTGGGACGCGTCGTCGCCCGCGACCGGCACGTGGGGCGGATCCACCACCGCCGTCACCACGCAGTCGGAGCACAAGGAAGCGGCCGTGGAGTTCGCCAAGTGGCTGAACACCGACCCGGAGGCGGTGAAGGCGCTCGCCGACATCTCGAACGTCTACCCGGCGGACACCGAGGCAGTGGCCGACGCGCTCGACACCGCGCCCGAGTTCTTCAGCTCGCAGCCCGACTTCTACGACGTCGCGGCCGAGGCTGCCGACTCGATCGCGCCGTTCACCTACGGTCCGAACGTCAACGTCGCGTACAGCGCCTTCAACGACGAGTTCGCGAAGGCCGCTGACAGCCGCAAGAGCGCCGACTTCCTCGCGGCCGTCGACGCCATGCAGCGGATCACGGTGGCCGACATGGAGAAGAACGGCTTCACGGTCAGGTGACCCCACCGTTCCGCCGGTCGGTGCACGATGCCGGCCGGCGGATCCCCCGGCGCCCGAGGCGCCATCCGCGCCGACGCGCATCCCCAGACAGAGAGGTCTCCCACGTGACCGAGACGGCGGCGCCCGCGCGCCCGACCCCCACCGGCGCAGGCTCCGCACCGCGCCTCCCCGCGGCGCGTCCGCGCACGCACGGCACGTTCCGCTCGCGCGTGCTGGTGCCCTATGCGATGCTCGCCCCGGGTATCATCCTGTTCGCCCTGTTCATGCTCGCCCCCATCGTCTACACGCTGATGCTCAGTTTCCAGAGAAAGCAGGTCGTGGGCCTCGGGCTGGGCTCGGGCGGCAGTACCACGGTCTTCGCCGGGCTCGACAACTACGCGGGTGCGCTCGGGGATCCCGAGTTCGCCGCGTCGGTCGGCCGGGTCCTCCTCTACGGGCTCATCCTCATCCCGTGCATGCTCGGCCTCGCCCTGCTGTTCGCGCTCCTGCTCGACTCCCGGCGCTCCCGGGCCACGGGCTTCTCGCGCGTCGCGATCTTCCTGCCCTACGCCGTCCCGGCGGTCATCAGCTCACTGCTCTGGGGCTTCCTCTACCTGCCGGCCGTGAGCCCCTTCTACTACCTCGCGGACCTCGTCGGATGGGACGCACCCGAGGTGCTGTCCAGCGGCCTCATCATGTTCGGCATCGCCAACATCGCGCTATGGGGCGGCGTCGGCTTCAACATGATCGTGATGTACACGTCCCTCAAGGCCGTGCCCACCGAGATCTACGAGGCCGCCCGCATCGACGGCGCGAGCGAGGTGCAGGTGGCGCTGCGCATCAAGATCCCCATCATCACGCCATCGCTCATCATGACCGGCTTATTCTCGATCATCGCGACGCTGCAGGTCTTCGCCGAGCCGACGACGCTGCGTCCCCTCACCAACACCCTCTCCACGAGCTGGACGCCGCTCATGAAGATCTACCGCGACGCGTTCACGCGCGACGACATCTACTCGGCGGCCGCCAGCTCGATCGTGATCGCAGGAGCCACGTTCCTCGTGTCGTTCCTGTTCCTCCGCGTCGTGCAGAAGCGCGCCTTCGGACAGGAGGACTGACCCGTGTCCACGATCACCGCCCCGCGCGCCGCTGGCGAGCGCGCCCTCACCCCACCGCTCGCCCCGCGCCGCCGCGCGCCCGGTCGTCCCAGCGCGGTCGCGACCGTCATCCTGATCCTCGGCGCCGTCTACTGCCTGCTGCCCGTCGTCTGGGTCGTCATGGCCTCGACCAAGAGCTCGGGCGAGCTGTTCTCCACCTTCACGTTCGCGCCGAGCGCCAACCTGTTCGCGAACATCGCCGAGCTCAGCGCCTACCGCGACGGCATCTACTGGCGCTGGATGCTCAACACCGCCCTCTACGCGGGCGTCGGCGCCATCCTCTCCACCTACGTCTCCGCGCTGTCCGGCTACGTGCTCGCGAAGTTTGCGTTCCCCGGCCGCGACGCCGTGTTCACCGTACTGCTCATGGGTGTGCTGGTCCCCGGTGTGATCCTCGCCATCCCGCAGTACTTCTTGATGGCGCAGGTGGGCCTCACCAACACGTACTGGGCGGTGCTGCTGCCGCAGATCATCAGCCCCTACGGCATCTACCTCGCTCGGATCTACTCGGCGGCGTCCGTGCCGACCGATGTCATGGAGGCGGCGCGCACCGACGGCGCGAAAGAGATGTACGTGTTCCACCGCATCGCGATGCCGATGATGCTGCCGGGCCTCGTCACGATCCTGCTGTTCCAGTTCGTCGCGATCTGGAACAACTTCCTGCTGCCGTACATCATGCTCGGCGACGACAGCCTGTTCCCGCTCACGGTCGGGCTCAACGGCCTGCTGAACCAGGGGGCGTCGGCGCCGTCGATGTACACGCTCGTGATCACGGGGGCCCTGCTGTCGATCCTGCCGCTCATCGCGATGTTCCTGCTGCTGCAGCGGTTCTGGCGCGTCGACCTCGCGGCCGGCGCCGTCAAGTAAGGGGGGGCGACCCTAGACTCGCGCCATGGTCACCAGAAGCGGCAGGCGGCGTCCCACCATCGAGGACGTCGCGGCCGAGGCGGGGGTGTCCCGGGGCACCGTGTCCCGCGTCCTCAACGGCGGCCACTGGGTGAGCGCGGACAAGCTGCAGGCCGTCAACGCGGCGATCAAGAAGACGCAGTACCGCGTGAACCCCCACGCCCGAGGGCTGGTCACGCGCCGATCCGACTCTGTGGCGTTCCTCCTCACGGAGCGGCACGAGCTCCTGTTCGAGGACCCGAACTTCTCCCGGCTGATGCGCGGCACGGCGGAGGCGCTCGCCGAGCGCGATGTGTCGCTCGTGCTGATCATGGCGGGCACGCCGGACGAGCAGCGGCGGGCGAAGGAGTTCATCATCGCGGGCCACATCGACGGCGTGCTGCTCGTGTCGTGGCACAGCGGAGCGCGGGACCTCGTCAACGACATCCACCTCGCGGGCGTGCCGGTCGTCGCGTGCGGGGTGCCCCTCGGCTTCGAGCGGAGCCTCGGCTACGTCGCGGCGGACGACGAGGAGGGCGCGCGCACCATGACGGCGCATCTGCGCGGCCTCGGGCGCACGCGCGTCGAGACGATCACGGGCCCGCCGGACACCTCGGGCGGCACGAAGCGGCTCGAGGGATATCGGGCCGAGCTCGGCGACGCCTTCGATCCGGCGCTCGTCGCGGTCGGGGACTACGGAGTGGAGAGCGGCGCGCGGGCGATGGCCGAGCTGCTCGAACGGGCTCCGGACCTCGACGCGGTGTTCGCCGCCAACGATCTCATGGCGACGGGCGCGTTGCGTGTGCTCGCCGAGCGCGGCCGCCGCGTGCCCGAGGACGTCGCCGTCGGCGGGTTCGACGACTCGCCCGTCGCCGCCACCGCGTCGCCGGCCCTCACCACGATGCGGCAGCCGTTCGACCGCGTCAGCTCCGAGATGGTGCGCCTGCTCATGCAGGTGATCGAGGGGGAGCGGCCCGCGAGCATCGTGCTGCCGACCGACCTCGTGATCCGCGACTCCGCCTGACCGGATCAAGCCGGGCGACCTCGTGCACACGAGGGCCGCCCGCGACGTGCGCGGACGGCCCTCGTGTCGTGCGGCGGGATCAGCCGCGGATGTACATCTCCAGCTCCGGGATGCGGAGCTTGGCGAGCACCTTCTTCTCGATCTGGCGCACGCGCTCGCGCGTCACGCCGAGCTGCTGGCTCACGAAGGCGAGCGAGCGCGGCTCGAGGCCGGCCAGGCCGAAGCGCATCCGCACGACCTCGGCGTCGCGCTCGGCGAGCCCGTCGATGAGGCGCGTGACGTGCGCGGCCATGAGCTGCTGCGTCACCACGTCGATGGGCTGCGTGACGTCGGCGTCCTCGATGAGGTCGGCCATCTCGGTGTCGCCGTCGCCGCCGCTGCCGCCCACGAGGACCTGCAGCGACATGGGCTCCTGCGCGCGGTCGAGCAGGTAGCGCACCTTGGTGACGGGCGTGTCGGACTCGCGCGCGATCTCCTCCATGGAGGGGTCGCGGCCGAGCTCGTCTCCGAGCTCGCGCTGCACGGCGTTGATGCGGTTGATGTGCTCGACCGTGTGCACGGGGATCCGGATGGTGCGGCTCGTGTCGGCCATGCCGCGGGTGATGGACTGCTTGATCCACCAGGACGCGTAGGTCGAGAACTTGAAGCCGGCCTGGTAGTCGAACTTCTCGACGGCGCGGACGAGGCCCATGTTGCCCTCCTGGATGAGGTCCAGGAACGGCAGGCCGCGGCCCGTGTAGCGCTTGGCGATGCTGACGACGAGGCGCAGGTTCGCGTTCACGAGGTGCTGCTTGGCGCGCATCCCGTCCTGGGCCAGCGTCTGGTACTCGCGGCGCTCGGCGGGGGTGAGGTCGGTGCGGGTGTCGAGGACCTCCTGCGACAGCACGCCCACCTCGATGCGGCGGGCGACGCTCACCTCGAGCTCGGCGGTCAGCAGCGGCACGCGGCCGATCTGGCGCAGGTAGTCCTTCACGGCGTCGGTGCTGGCGCCGGGGGTGACGAGCGAGGGCTCGGGGAGGTCGGAGTCCGCGTACGGATCCACGGGGCGGGCGGACTCGATGTGGTCGAGCTCGGTGTCGGAGGCGGTCTCGGCGGCCGTGGTCCTGGTCGGTGTCATCGTCATGGTGCCCGTTCCTTCCGTGCCGTCGCGGACGGCATCGTCATGCGGGCCCGCGTCCGTTAGACGGGGGTCTCTGCGAGGTCCCGTGTTCCACAGGGCTCTCGCTGGGAGGCCGGATCACGACCTCGAGCACCTAACTTAGCGTGCGATTCCTTTGGGGCCCAAACGTTTGTATACACACGTAATATCCGGTCGAAGCCGGTCTCGAGAGGCCGGCCCCCACCGGTGCGCACAATCTTATTGGGGACGAATGATTAGCGCAGGGGGTTGCGTCTGATCCTCGGCGGTTGTACATCTGCTCGCCACCTACACTTGACGGGTGGTCGCCTCACGAATCCATCTCGTCCGCCATGGCGAGGTGCACAACCCGCACGGAGTCCTCTACGGACGCATCCCGGGATACGGCCTCTCCGAGCTCGGCCACCGCATGGCCGACGCCGCCGCGCAGGCGCTGGAGGAGGCGGGTGCCCCCGTCAACCGCGTCATCGCCTCGCCGCTGCAGCGCGCGCAGGAGTCCGCGGCCCCGTGGGCCGAGCGCTTCGCCCTCGAGGTCCAGACCGACGAGCGGGTCATCGAGCCCACCAACCGCTTCGAGGGATCCAAGTTCCCCTCGCCCGCCCGCATCGCGCGCTCGCCGCGCCTCTGGCCGCTGGTCGTCGATCCCGTGAAGCCCAGCTGGGGCGAGTCGTACCGCTCCATCGCCGCGCGCATGGCGGAGGCCGTGAAGGCCGCGTACCGCTCCGTGCCCGACGGCGACGTCGTCATCGTCAGCCACCAGCTGCCCATCTGGATGGTCCACCTCTCCCTCTCGGGCGAGCGCCTCTTCCACGACCCGCGCCAGCGCCGCTGCGCCCTGTCGAGCATCACCACGGTCGAGCGCGTCGGCGACCGCTTCGTCGAGACGGGCTACATCGACCCGGCGGCCGGTCTCGCCGCCGACGCCGTCGACCAGGGGGCGGTGTGATGCCCGGCGTCAGCCGTCGCAGCATCCTCGCCGCCGCCGCATCCGCCGTGCTGGGTGCCGTCGCGCTCTCGGGCTGCACCGAGGATCCGCTCGCCGCCGAGTTCAAGGCCGGCGACAACAAGCGCTACATCGCCGGCGACGGCACGTTCACCGAGATCCCGCTCGCCGAGCGCGCGGCACCCGTCGAGTTCTCCGGCACGCTGTCGGACGGCACGGAGATCACCTCGGCTGACTACGTCGGCGCCGTCACGGTCCTCAACTTCTGGTACGCCGAGTGCCCGCCCTGCCGCCTCGAGGCGAAGGACCTGCAGGCCGCGAGCGAGGAGCACGCGCCCGACGGCGTCAAGTTCCTCGGCGTCAACACGCGCGACCAGCGCCCGAACGTCGACTCCTTCGACAAGACCTACGGCATCACCTACCCGTCCGTCCTCGACGTCGAGGACACGTCCATGCAGCTCGCGTTCGCCGGCACCATCGCGCCGAACGCCGTGCCCGCCACCATCATCCTCGACCGCCAGGGGCGCGTCGCCTCCCGGGTGCTCGGGCAGATCGACCCCGGGGTGCTCCGCACGCTCGTGAAGGACACCGTCGCCGAGGCGGCGGGGTAGGTGGACCAGATCCAGAGCGTCCTCTCCGGCCAGCTCCTCGTCGCGGTGCCGCTCGCGCTGCTCGCGGGCCTGGTCTCGTTCGCGTCGCCGTGCGTGCTGCCGCTCGTGCCCGGCTACCTCGGGTACATCGGCGGCATGGCGGAGGCGAAGGGCGGATCGGCGACGCGTCGCCGGCTGCTCCTCGGCACGGCGCTGTTCGTGCTCGGCTTCTCCGCCGTCTTCATCGTCACCACGCTCGTCTCGGCCACGGCCGGCTTCTGGCTCATGCGCTGGCAGGACGTCATCACGCGCATCCTCGGCGTGGTCCTCATCGTCATGGGACTCGTCTTCACCGGTCGGCTCGGCTTCCTGCAGCGGCAGGTGAAGAGCTCGTGGCGCCCGGCGACCGGCCTCGCGGGCGCGCCGCTCCTCGGCGTCGTGTTCGGCATCGGCTGGGCGCCCTGCATCGGCCCGACGCTCGCCGTCGTCATCTCCATGAGCCTCACCTCGGCCGACGCGGGCCGCGGCGTGCTGCTCGGGGTGGCCTACTGCATCGGGCTCGGCGTGCCGTTCCTCCTCGTGGCCCTCGGCCTCGGCTGGATGACGCGCACCGTCGGGTTCCTCCGTCGCCACATCCGCACCCTCAACCTCGTGGGGGGAGCGCTGCTGGTCATCACCGGCGTGCTCATGGTCTCCGGCCTCTGGTCGGCGTGGATGCTCCAGCTCCAGGGGGTGATCGCCACGTATGTCCCGGCCATCTGACCACGTCGACTCCCCGCGGCAGGCGCCGCGCGAGGGGGCGCCCATCACGCAGCCCAAGCTCGGCTTCCTCGGCACGCTGCGGTGGTTCTGGCGTCAGCTCACGAGCATGCGCACGGCGCTGTTCCTGCTGCTGATGCTCGCGTTCGCAGCGATCCCCGGATCCCTCGTGCCGCAGCGCAGCTCCGACCCGAACGGCGTGACGCAGTTCCGCGCCGACAACCCGGACCTGTACCCGATCCTCGACAAGCTCCAGGTGTTCGACACGTACAGCTCCGTCTGGTTCTCCTCCATCTACCTGCTGCTGTTCATCAGCCTCATCGGCTGCGTCGTGCCGCGCGCCAAGCACCACTTCGATGCGCTCCGCCAGGCGCCGCCCAAGACGCCCGCCCGGCTCTCCCGCCTCGCCGGGTACACGACGCGGGCGACCACCGCGGATCCGGTCGACGCGATCCGCCAGGCGCGCGCGCTGCTCAAGCGCCAGCGCTACCGCACCGTCCTCGTCGACGACGCGTCGGACGCGGGCGGCGTGCTCTCCGTCTCGGCCGAGCGCGGCTACATGCGCGAGACCGGCAACCTGGTCTTCCACTCCGCGCTCGTGGGGATCCTCGTCACGGTCGGCATCGGCGGCGGCTTCGGCTACTCCGGGCAGAAGGTGCTCGTGGAGGGGCAGTCGTTCGTGAACACGCTCTCCACCTTCGACTCGTTCAACCCGGGCCGCTTCTTCGACGACTCATCGCTCACCCCGTACCGCGTGAAGCTCAACGCCCTGCACGTGCAGTACGAGCAGGAGAACCCGAACGCCATCGGCCAGCCGCTCGACTTCACGGCCGACGTCACCGCGGACGTGCCGGGCGGACAGCCGCAGGACCGCGAGGTGAAGGTCAATGACCCTCTGGCCATCGGCGGCACCGACATGTACCTGCTCGGCAACGGGTACGCGCCGCACGTGACGGTGCGTGATCCCCAGGGCACCGTCGTCTACAGCGCCGACGTGCCGTTCCTCCCGCAGGATGCGAAGCTCACGTCCCTCGGCGTCGTCAAGGTGCCGGACGGGCTGCGCGAGCAGGTCGGGATGCTCGGCTTCTTCTACCCGACGCAGGGCGCGGAGAAGGCGCCGTTCTTCTCCTCCTACCCCGACCTCGACAACCCGCTGCTGACGTTGAACGTCTACACGGGTGACCTCGGGATCGACGGCGGCGTGCCGACGTCCGTCTACACGCTCGACACGGGGAACCTGACGCAGCTCACCGGCGGCAAGACGGGCGTCCAGTCCATCGAGCTCGCCCCCGGCCAGACGACGGACCTGCCCGACGGCCTCGGCAGCGTGAGCCTCGACTCCGTGCCGCGCTTCGTCTCGTTCGACGTGCACCACGACCCGACGCAGCGCTGGGTGCTGCTGTTCGCGATCCTCGTGCTCGGCGGCCTGCTCACCTCCCTCTTCGTGCCGCGCCGGCGCGTGTGGGTGAAGGCGGTGCCGCAGGCCGACGGATCCACGACCCTCGAGTACGCGGGACTCGCCCGCGGCGAGGACCCCACGCTGGAGGCCGCCGTCGCGGCCCTGGCCTCCACGCACGTCGCCGGTCTCACGCCGGACGCCGTGTCAGATGCAGAAGTTAGGCTCCACTCGTGAACACGGCCATGCTCGACGACGTCTCCCTCATCGCGCTCATCGTCGCGATGGGGCTCTACGCGGCCGCGTTCATCGCGTTCGCCCTCGACCTCGCGCGGCGCTCCGCGCTCGTGGCGGACGCGGCCACCACCGCGGCACGTCAGCCCTCCGCCGTCGGCGCCACCGCCGCGCGCCGCGGAGGCACCACCACCATCGAGCGCGAGCCCGCGTCGTCAGGCGGTGGCCGCGTCGCCACCGGGCCGGGCGCGCCCGTCGCCGCCGGCCGATCCCTCAGCCTCAACGTCGCCATGGTTCTGCTCGTCGTCGGGTTCGTCGCGCACGCGATCGCCACCGTGCTGCGGGGCCTCGCCGCCTCGCGCGTGCCGTGGGCCAACATGTACGAGTTCGCCATGACCGGCACGCTGCTCATCCTCAGCGTCTACCTCATCGTGCTCACGCGCCGCGACCTGCGCTTCCTCGGCACCTTCGTCACGGGCCTCATCCTCATCCTGCTGGGCATCGCGGTGGTCCAGTACCGCGTCGAGGTGGCACCGCTGCCGCCGTCGCTGCAGTCGTACTGGCTCGTGATCCACGTCTTCGTCGCCGCGCTCGGCACCGGCTTCTTCGCCCTCGCGTTCGCGCTCTCGGGCGTGCAGCTGCTGCAGTTCCGGCGCGAGTCGCTGGCCGCCGACGCGCAGGCCGCCAAGATGCGCTTCCTCGCCACGCTGCCCGACTCGGTCACGCTCGAGTCGATGGCGTACCGCCTCAACATCGTGGGCTTCATCTTCTGGACCTTCACGCTCATGGCCGGCGCCGTCTGGGCCGAGCGCGCGTGGGGCCGCTACTGGGGCTGGGACACCAAGGAGGTCTGGACCTTCATCATCTGGGTGCTCTACGCCGGCTACATCCACGCGCGGGCCACGCGCGGCTGGCGCGGGTCGCGCTCGGCGTGGCTCGCCATCATCGGGTTCTCCGCCGTCATGTTCAACTTCGGCGTCGTCAACGTGTTCTTCAAGGGGCTGCACACCTACAGCGGGCTGTAGCCGCTCGGGCTGCCGCCGCTCGCGCTGCCGCCGATCGGGTCACGCGCGGGCGAGCACGGCGTGCGTGCGGCGGATCCGGTCGAGCCACCAGGCGCGGCGGTCGGCGTCGGCAGCGTGGGCGTCCAGGAGGCTCGCGTCCGGCGTCACGCGCCGCACCGGGATCCGGCCGTCGACCGGCACGAGCGGCTCGGCCACCACGTCCTCGACGAAGAGCGAGACCGTGCCGAGGCCGCAGTCGTGCGGGAGCTCGGGGATCGCGGCCGCGAGGTGCGCGGCCATCGAGATCCCGACGCTCGTGTCGAGCGCGCTCGAGACCACCACGGGCAGGCCCGCGTCGCGGGTGATCCGCAGCGCGCGGTGGATCCCGCCGAGCGGCTGCGCCTTGATCACCAGCAGGTCGGCGGCGCCGGCCCGGGCGACCCGCAGCGGGTCATCGGCCTTGCGCACGCTCTCATCGGCGGCGATCGGCACGCCCAGGTGGCGGATCCGCCCGCGCAGCTCGGCGAGCTCCTCCACCGACGCGCACGGCTGCTCCGCGTACTCGAGGTCGTGCTCCGCGAGGGCGTGGATCGCGTGCTCCGCCTCGTCGACGTTCCATGCCGCGTTCGCGTCGATGCGCACGCGGCCCTCGGGGCCGAGCAGGCGGCGCACCTCGGCGACGCGCGTCACGTCGTCCGCGAGCGTCGTGCCGCGCTCGGCGACCTTGACCTTCGCGGTGCGGCAGCCCGGGAAGCGCGCGAGCACCTCGGCGACGCGCGACGCCTCGACGGCGGGGATCGTCGCGTTCACGAGCACGTGGTCCCGCAGGGGCGCGGGCGGCGCGGTCCACCCGAAGTCGAACGCGGCGACGAGCCAGGCGGCGGACTCGGCGTCGTCGTACTCCGTGAACGGCGAGAACTCCGTCCAGCCGAGCGGCCCCTCGATCAGCACGGCCTCGCGCACGTCGAGGCCGCGAAAGCGCGTGCGGAGCGGCAGGGCGACGACGCGGGCGGTGGCGAGGAGGTCATCGAGGGCGGGGAGCATGGAACCAGCCTCGCACCCGCGGGCGCCCGGCGGGGTGCCGCCTAGGCTGGACGCATGGTGAAGCAGGTCTCTGACATCCACGATCCCACCCGCTGGCGCGACGTCCCCCTCGCGGAGGACTTCACCGACATCACCTACCACCACGACCTCACGGGCCGGATCGCGCGCATCGCGTTCGACCGGCCCGAGGTGCGGAACGCGTTCCGTCCGCGTACGGTCGACGAGCTGTACCAGGCGCTCGACGACGCCCGGCAGGATCCGCGCATCGGCGTCGTGCTCCTCACCGGCAACGGGCCCAGCCCGAAGGACGGCGGCTGGGCGTTCTGCAGCGGCGGCGACCAGCGGATCCGCGGACGCGACGGCTACAAGTACGGCGAGGGCGAGACCGCGGAGGGCGTCGACCCGGCGCGCGCCGGACGCCTGCACATCCTCGAGGTGCAGCGGCTGATCCGCTTCATGCCGAAGGTCGTCATCGCGGTCGTCCCCGGCTGGGCGGCCGGCGGCGGGCACTCGCTGCACGTGGTGTGCGACCTGACGATCGCCTCCGCCGAGCACGGCCGCTTCAAGCAGACCGACGCGGACGTCGGCTCGTTCGACGGCGGCTACGGATCCGCGTACTTCGCCCGCCAGGTCGGCCAGAAGGCCGCGCGCGAGGTGTTCTTCCTCGCCGAGGAGCACAGCGCCCAGCGCATGTACGAGATGGGCGCGGTGAACCGCGTCGTCCCGCACGCCGAGCTGGAGTCGACCGCGCTCGACTGGGCCGAGACGATCCTCGGCAAGTCGCCCACCGCGATCCGCATGCTCAAGTACGCGTTCAACGCGGTGGACGACGGCATGGTCGGCCAGCAGGTGTTCGCGGGGGAGGCCACGCGGCTCGCCTACGGCACGGACGAGGCCGTCGAGGGCCGCGACTCCTTCCTCGAGAAGCGCGCGCCCGACTGGTCGCCGTATCCGTGGCAGTTCTGATCCGCGCGGGTCTCGTCCCGTGAGGCCGCTCGCGCGCCTGACCGCCTCGGGCGCCGATGTCGTGCCGCTCCTCCGCGCGGCGCTCGCGGGCGACGGGCCGGCGCTGCTCGCGCGGCCGGTGGACGCGCCCGCCGCTGCCGTCGCCGCCGGGGATCCGCCGCCGCCCGCCGAGGTCGAGCGCCGGGTCGCGCTCGTCGTCGAGACGTCCGGCACCACCTCCCGGCCGAAGCGCGTCGCCCTGTCGTCGGACGCGCTGCTGGCGAGCGCCGCCGCGTCGCAGGCGGCGCTCGGGGCGCCCGGTCAATGGATCCTCGCGCTCCCCACCCACTACATCGCCGGCCTCCAGGTGATCGTGCGCTCGATCGCGGCGGGCACGGCGCCCGCCGTCCTCGCACCCGGGAGCTTCGACCCGCGCGCCTTCGCGGAGCTCGCCGGATCCCTCGACGCGCGCGTGGCCCGCTACACGTCGCTCGTGCCCACGCAGCTGCACCGGCTCGTCGACGCGGCGGAGGGAGGCGCGGGTGTCGACCGGGCGGCGACCGGGGACGACACCCGGCGGATCCGCGACGCCGTCCGCGGCCTCGACGCGATCCTCGTGGGCGGCCAGGCGACCCCGCCGCACCTCGTCGACCGCGCGGCCGCGCTGGGCTGGCGCGTGGTGCGCACCTACGGATCCAGCGAGACCGCGGGCGGCTGCGTGTACGACGGCGTGCCGGTCGCGACGGCCGAGGTCGCGGTAGTCGACGGCCAGGTGGAGCTCGCCGGCCCGATGCTCGCGGAGGGCTACCTCGGCGACCCGGCCGCGACCGACGCGGCGTTCGCCGAGCACGACGGCCGCCGCTGGTACCGCACGGGCGACGGCGGCGAGCTGGTGGACGGCGTGCTGCGCATCATCGGACGCCTCGACGACGTCGTGATCTCCGGCGGCGAGAAGCTGCGGCTGGCCGCGGTGGAGGAGGCCGTGCGGTCGCTGGCCGCGTGGCGGGCGGGCCTCGGCGAGGCCGTCGCGGTGCCGGGCGAGCACGCGGGGTGGGGGCAGCGCCCGGTCGTCTTCGTGCCCGGCGTCGTGGATCTCGAGCTCGCGGAGCGCGTGCGGCGCGAGCTCGCCGCGCGCCTCGGACGCGTCGCGGGATCCACGCTCGTCCGGGGGATCGACGCGATGCCGAGCCTGCCGTCCGGCAAGCCCGACCGCCGCGCGCTCCGGGCGCTGGCCGACGGGGATCCGACCGTCTGAGGCGGCGGGCCGGCCCCCGGGCGTGACGAGGGGCCGGATGCTCGACACCCGGCCCCTCGCCTCTCAGGAGGGACGTCCCTCCGGAAGTCCTACTTCTTGAAGACGTCCTTGATGTTCTCGCCGGCCTGCTTGGCGCTGGCTCCGGACTGCTGCGTCTTGCCCTCGGCGACCTTGCTGTCGTCGCCGCTGACCTTGCCGAAGGCCTCCTTGGCCTTCCCCGCGAGCTTCTCGCCGGTGTTCTGGGCCTTGTCGTCTGCACTCATTCGCGCTCCTTCGTTCGGTGGATGGGACGTCTCCGACGCTACGCCCGCTCGCTTCCCGCGTCACCGTCTCCCATCGGATGCACGGGCGGCCGCCGACCCGGCACCCCGCGACGCCCGTGGGAGGATGGGCGCATGGCCACCCGCACCCCCGACGCCCGCGCGAAGGGCCTGCTCTCCTGGCTGATCCTCGCGGTCGGGGTCGTCATCGCCGCCTTCACCGTCGCGATCCTCGTGGCCGCCGTGCAGGCGGACGGCGTCGGCGAGGTGACGGGCACGCTCGTCGCGGGCGGCATCGCGACCGTGGTGGCCGCGGTCGCGTTCGTCGACCAGCGCCGCAAGGTCCGCGCGACGCGCACGGCCGAGCTGGCCGCCGGGACCCGCACGAACGCGGATGCCGACGCCGGTGCCGCCGCACCCGGGGACGACGCCGTCAGTCGATGAGCCGGAGCGCCACGAGGCGCTCTAGGTGTACTCGGCCGTGACGTTGGTGACACTTCGGGGCGTGTGAAGAGGCCTCCTGGCTTGATGGAGCTGTTCAGTTCAACCATCGCCAGGAGGCCTCGATGTCCCACGGTAATGCTCGTCTGACGGTTCACGGGAGGGTTCTCCTCGTGCGGCGGGTGGTGGAGGATCGTCGGCCGGTCGCGCACGTCGCGCGGGAGCTGGGGGTGTCGCGGCAGTGCGCGCATCGATGGGTGAACCGGTTCCGTGCCGAGGGGCTGCGAGGGCTGACGGATCGGTCATCGCGGCCCCGGTCAGTACCGAGGCGAACGAGCCCGGAGCGGGAACGGGCCGTGCTGGAAGCGCGGGCCCAGTTGCGGGCGGGTCCTGCGCGGCTGGCGCCGGTGACAGGTGTTCCATCCCGTACGATCTCCCGCATCCTGCGCCGGCACGGGGCGCCGCCGTTGGCATGGTTGGACCCCGTCACCGGGGCCGTGATCCGGGCATCCCGGTCAACGGCGCACCGGTATGAGCACGAGCATCCGGGTGATCTGATCCACGTGGACGTGAAGAAGCTCGGGAGGATCCCGGACGGAGGCGGCTGGCGGGTCCACGGGCGCAGCGAGCAGGTCCGCGGCCGCGGGATCGGGTTCGATTACGTCCATGCCGCGGTCGATGACCACACCCGTCTCGCCTACGCGGAGATCCATCCCGATGAGAAAGGCGCGACCGCGGCCGGGTTCCTGACCCGCGCAGCGGCGTACTTCGCCGGGCGCGGGATCACCCGGATCGAGCGGGTCATCACGGACAACGCGTTCGCCTACCGGCACTCGACCGCGTTCAAGAACGCCGTCCAGGACCTGGGCGCGCGGCAGAAGTTCATCCGCCCGCACTGCCCCTGGCAGAACGGCAAGGTCGAGCGCTTCAACCGGACCCTCGCGACCGAGTGGGCCTACCGGCAACCCTTCACCAGCAACCAACACCGCGCCGACGCGCTTGACCCCTTCATCGAGCACTACAACACTGAACGAATCCACTCAAGCCACGGGCTCACGCCCGCGGCCCGAGTGTCACCAACGTCATGACCCAGTACAGCTAGACCAGCGACTCCCGCCACGCTGCGTGCAGCTGCGAGAACCGGCCGGTGCCCTGGATGAGCGACTCCGGGGTCCCGTCCTCGACGATGCGGCCCTGCTCCATCACGAGCACGCGGTCCGCGATCGCGACGGTCGAGAGCCGGTGCGCGATGATGATCGCCGTCCGGTCGGCGAGCAAGGTGGTGAGCCCCTGCTGCACGAGTCGCTCGCTCGGGATGTCGAGCGAGCTCGTCGCCTCGTCGAGGATCAGCACGGCCGGGTCCGCGAGGAACGCCCGCGCGAAGGAGATCAGCTGGCGCTGCCCCGCCGACACCCGGCCGCCGCGCTTGTTCACGTCGGTGTCGTAGCCGTCCGGCAGCGACTCGATGAACGTGTGCGCCCCTACGGCCTCCGCGGCCGCCCGGATCTCGCCCCGGGTCGCGTCCGGCTTGCCGATCGCGATGTTGTCGGCGACGGATCCGGAGAAGAGGTACGCCTCCTGCGTCACCATCACGATGGCGCGGCGGAGGTCCTTCGGGTGCAGGTCGCGGAGGTCGATCCCGTCGAGGGCCACGCGTCCGTCGGACGGGTCGTAGAACCGGGAGATGAGCTTCGCGAGCGTCGTCTTGCCCGCGCCGGTGGATCCGACGAGTGCGATGGTCTGCCCCGCCGGCATGTCGAGGTCGAAGCGCGGCAGGATCGTCTTGCCCTTGCCGTAGCCGAACTCGACGCCCTCGAAGGAGACGTGGCCCGTGGACTCCCACAGGTCGACCGGCTGCACGGGGTCCGGCACGCTCGGCTCCTCCTCGAGCACGCCCGAGATCTTCTCGAGCGCGGCCGACGCCGACTGGTAGCTGTTGTAGAACATCGCCATGTCCTGCGCCGGCCCGAAGAACTGCCGTGTGTAGAGCACGACCGCGAGCAGCGCGCCGATGCCGAGCTGCCCGTCCGCGACGCGGAGGCCGCCGACGAGCAGCACCACGGCGACCGTGACGTTGCCGATGAGGATGAGACCCGGGTCGAAGATCCCGAATACCTGGATCACGCGCATGTTGGTGTCGCGGTAGCCCTCCACGTGCTCGGAGAACTCCTCCGCGTTGCGCTTCTCCTTGCGGAAGGCCTTCACCGCGCGGATGCCCGTCATCGTCTCGACGAAGTGCACGATCAGCCGCGCGGACTTCACGCGCGTCTGGCGGAACAGCGCCTGCGACTTCACGGCGAACCAGAGGCTCAGGAAGAACAGCGGCACGAGCGCTGCGAGCAGCACGAGGCCCGACACCCAGTCGAACGAGAACAGCGCGATGGCGGTGAACGCCATGTAGAGCGCGCCCTGCACGAGCTGGTTGATGCCGCCGTTCAGCAGCTCCCGGATCGAGTCGAGGTCGCTCGTCTGGCGGGAGATGATCCGGCCGGACGTGTACGTCTCGTGGAACTCCAGGCTCAGCTTCTGCGTGTGCAGGAACATGCGCTTGCGGAGGTCGAGAAGGATCTCCTGCGCGATGCGCGCCGACATCACCTGGTACTTCGCGACGAGCACGGCCCCCGTGATCGCCACCAGGACGTAGGCGCCGATCACGAGCGCGAGGCCCGTGAAGTCGCCGGTGTCCAGGAGCGCCGGGAGCGCGCGGTCGAGGCCGATGCCGATGAGGGCGGGCCCGGCGACGTTCGCCGCGGTGGCTACGAGGATCGTCGCGGCCGTGAGGATCAGCGTCCGCTTGACCGGCTGGATGGTGCTGACGAGCAGCCGCGTTGAGCGGCGGCGGATCTGCTTGCTCTCCTCGCGGGAGAAGTCGTCCCTCTCCTCGCCGGTGACTCCGGTGACGCTCATGCTGAGGCCTCCTCGCGCACGGTGTTCCCTTCCACGTCGAGGCTCGAGATGACGAACCGGTAGTGCTCGCTCGTGGCGAGCAGGTCGGAGTGCCGGCCGACCGCGGTGATGCGGCCGTCCTGCATGAGCGCCACCCGGTCCGCGAGCATCACGGTCGAGGGGCGGTGCGCCACGATCAGCGCTGTGGTGGACGCGAGCACGCGGCGCAGCGCCGCCTCGACGAGCGCCTCCGTGTCGACGTCGAGCGCCGAGAGCGGGTCGTCGAGGACGAGCACGTCGGGTGCCGCTGCGACCGCGCGCGCGAGCGCGAGCCGCTGCCGCTGCCCGCCGGAGAGGCTGAGCCCCTCCTCCCCCACGGTCGTGTCGACGCCGTCGGGCAGGTCGTGCACGAAGCCGGCCTGGGCGATATCGAGCGCCTCCCGCAGCACGCGCTCCGCCTCGGGTCCGCCGTCGGCGAGGTCCGGGCGACCGAGCAGCACGTTGTCGCGGACGCTCGAGGAGAACAGCGTGGCGTCCTCGAACGCCATCGCGATGCGGCTGCGCAGCTCCTCGAGTCCGAGGTTGCGGATGTCCACGCCGTCGAGCTCGACGCTGCCGCCCGTCACGTCGTACAGCCGGGTCGTGAGCGCCGTGAGCGTGGACTTGCCGCAGCCGGTGATCCCGACGAGCGCCATGGTCTCCCCCGGCTGCAGGTCGAGGTCCACCCCGTCGATGAGGTCGGGCTGGCCCGGGACGGCATCCTGGTAGCGGAAGCGCGCGCCGCGGAAGACGAGGCGGCCACGGGGCTCCTGGATGCGCACGGGCGTCGCGGGGTCCGTGATCGTGTCGTCCTCATCCATCACCTCGAAGTAGCGGTCGATGGCCGTGCGCGCGTCGAAGGTCATCGACAGCAGGAAGCCCACCGACTCGATCGGCCAGCGCAGCACCGCCGCGGTCGCGAAGAACGCCACGAGGTCGCCCACCGAGATCTGCCCGCCGGCCGCGAGCAGCACGCCGCCGAGCAGCGCCAGCGCGAAGGTCAGGTCCGGTACGAGCAGCAGCCAGAGCCAGATGCCGGCGATGGCCTTCGCCTTCTTGATCTCCGTGCCGCGCAGCTCCTCCGCCTGCTCGGCGAACGCGTCGTGCATGTGCTTGCCGCGACCGAAGGCCTTCAGCACGCGGATCCCGTGCACCGACTGCTCGACGCTCGTCGCGAGGTCGCCGGACTGGTCCTGGCTGAGCCGGGCGACCGACGAGTACTTCTGCTCGAAGAGGTAGCCGTAGACCCAGAGCGGGATGGAGCAGACGAGGAAGCCGAGGCCGAGGCGCCAGTCGATGGAGACCAGGAAGCCGATGCCCACGAGGATCGTGAGGATGTTGACGATGAACAGCACCAGGCCGAAGGCCATCCAGCGCCGGATGAGGTTGAGGTCGCTGACCATGCGCGAGAGCAGCTGCCCGCTCTGCCACCGGTCGTGGAACGCGACCGGGAGCCGCTGCAGCTTCCGGTAGAACGCGTTCCGCATGTCCGCCTCCATGAGCGTGCCGGGCTTCAGCACGAACCAGCGGCGGAGCGCGATCATCGCGGCCTCGAGGATCCCGAGGCCGAGGATCAGGAGCACGGCGGGCACGACGGCCGCCGAGTCGCCGTCGCCGAGCGGTCCGTCGACGAGCCCGCGGAGGATCTGCGGGATCACGAGCGACAGCAGCGAGCCGATGAGCGCCACCACCATGCCCGCGATGATGCTGGGCATGGCGGGCCGGGCGAACGGCAGCAGCCGCATGAGCACGGCGATGGTGCCGGGCCGGGGGCCGTGCCGCTCGGACGGCGCCTGGTCGGGCGATGCGGGCGGTGAGGTGGACACGTGTCATTCCTTCTGTAGTCGGCCGATGCACGGCCGGACGTGCTCTGCGGCCACGGGCGTGAGGACGCGCGCGGCGGAGGATGTGGGTGGGTGGAGCGCGAGCGGCGGGCGGTTCCCGGCACGACTCGCCGGGCTGGGTGCGAGCGGATCTGGACGGACGGATCGGATCAAGCACTCTCGCCGCCCGCGGCCACCGGCCGTCCAGCACGTCGGCGACGCCGACGTGACGTGTCGTGGCGTGACGCGATGCGCGGAGCCGCCGAGCCCTGCCTGCACCAGTGGCCCGCCGTCGCCCGACGCCGGGGCGTCGAGCGGGATGGTCAGCTAGCGGAGCGGACCGCGGAAGGCAGGGCGCACAGCGACGGCCGTCACGCCGATCCGGTTCGAGGTCGTGCGTGCGTATGTCGTCGATGTCGTAGTCATGACACCCTCCCTGGCTGCGTATGCGATTCACGTGTGGGCCGCACCGATCGACCACGTGAATGGCCACCCCAGGCAACCTTCCAGGATAGGGACGTCCGCACCCCACGCACAAGAGCCCGGCCCGCATCCGAGGATGCGGGCCGGGCTCGTGCGGTTCGCGCGGACGAGCGCGCAGCCGGCGTCAGCCGATGCGGACCGAGAGGCAGGTGACGCAGCCCTCGAGCTTCTCGAACTCGCTGATGTCGACGGCGACGATCTCGTACCCCAGGCCGCGGAGCAGGTCCGCCGTCCGCGGCGCAGCGGCCGAGACGAGCAGGGTGTCGTCGTCGAGCGCGACGACGGCCGTGCCCTCGGCCTCGGGCACGGGGAGGAACGACGGGAACAGCCGCGGCTCGTCGACGAGCGGCTCGTATCCGATGACGGTGCCGTCGGGCAGTGCCGTCACCTGCGACTTGAGGTGCAGGGTCCGGCTGACCGGCACACCCACGACGGCGTACCCGAGGGGTCGGGCGATCTCGCGCAGACGCTGGATCCCCGCCGCGTTGGTCCGGCTGCTGGCGCCGACGTAGAGCGTGCGCCCGACCTCTAGCACATCCCCCCCGTCGATGGTCGCCGGCAGGTCGATGGACGTCACCTGGAGGTCCATGTCCTCGAGCGCCCGCTCCACGCCGGAGCGCTCGCCACGTCGGGAGTCGGCCCCGGAGGTGAGCAGCACGGCGGTGGTGCCGAGGACCAGCACGGCGTCCTCCACGAAGACGGAATCGGGGTGGTCGTCGGCCGGCGGGACCTCCCGGGTGGACCACCCGGCCTCCTCGAACGCGAGGACGTAGCGCTCCCACTGCTGGTCGGCGAGCTCGGAGTCCACGGGTCGGCGGTCCAGATGCGTCAGCTCACCGTCGGCCAGGTGCGACGAGGGGATCCGCACGAGGGCGACGCGCTCGCGCACCACCTCAGCGTCGCCCGCCCCGACGAGCCGAGCCCACAGCCGTCGGCCCAGCAGGATCGATGCCAGTGCGACGCCGAGAACGAACATGAGGTTCAGGCCGAGGAGCGTCTCCAGGAGGGGACCCACGATGTCGCCGGTGACGGTGGCGCCCTGCCCCAGCGCGCCCACGAGGCTGCCGGTCAGCGCGCCGACGACGGCCGCGGCCACCGAGCCGAGGATGGACGTCCACAGTCGCCGATGCATCCCGACCCCCGCCAGCGCGGCCAGCAGGACGAACGCAACGAGCGTGTGCACGGTCCAGTAGTCGAGGAGCGTCACCAGCACGGCAGCGCTCGGCTGGTTGGAGCTGAAGAGCGTCAGGACGCTGAAGAGCAAGCCGAGGATCGCCGAAACGCCCGCGGAGACCAGCGCGGCGGACAACGCCCTGCCGAGAGGAACGCTCGATGCACCCGCGCGTGAAGGGCGGGCGCCGGACGGACGGACGGACGTGGACGTCGAGGGACTCGTCGGAGATCCCTCATCAGCGGGCTCGACAGGCTGGCCGGATGTGCGGGCGTTCTCGGGGGATTCGGTCACGAACGACGACGATAACGGCACGCCTTATGACCGTCATGTGAGGCGGCTGACAGGGTCTGCCCGAGAGCAACGGAATCCGTCGCCGTGCACGACATGTTCGAGAAGGCGGCCGACGGTCGGTGCCCTCCGCATTCGCACGCCACGGTTGCGGCCGCCCGCCGTACCGCGCACCATCGGGAGGCCGTGTTAACGCAGAAAGGCCCGCCGCACGATGTGCGACGGGCCTCCCCGTTCGTTCTCAAGTTAAGTCCGGCGGTGTCCTACTCTCCCACAGGGTCCCCCCTGCAGTACCATCGGCGCTGAGAGTCTTAGCTTCCGGGTTCGGAATGTGACCGGGCGTTTCCCTCTCGCTATGGCCGCCGAAACACCTCATACACACCCCACAGGGCATGCAATATGTGATGAATCGACCAGTCAAGCTGGTTGTTCAATTAGCACCCGACCGTATATCGGGAACCACATAGTGGACGCAAGCAAAATGTTTTCAAGATATCGGCTTATTAGTACAGGTTAGCTCCACGAGTCTTTAGTCCTCGCTTCCACATCCTGCCTATCAACCCGGTAGTCTAGCCGGGAGCCTTCACCCTAAAAGGGATGGAAATCTCATCTCGAAGCCGGCTTCCCGCTTAGATGCTTTCAGCGGTTATCCGTTCCGAACGTAGCTAATCAGCGGTGCTCCTGGCGGAACAACTGACACACCAGAGGTTCGTCCATCCCGGTCCTCTCGTACTAGGGATAGATCTTCTCAAATTTCCTACGCGCGCAGCGGATAGGGACCGAACTGTCTCACGACGTTCTAAACCCAGCTCGCGTACCGCTTTAATGGGCGAACAGCCCAACCCTTGGGACCTACTCCAGCCCCAGGATGCGACGAGCCGACATCGAGGTGCCAAACCATGCCGTCGATATGGACTCTTGGGCAAGATCAGCCTGTTATCCCCGAGGTACCTTTTATCCGTTGAGCGACAGCGCTTCCACGAGCCACTGCCGGATCACTAGTCCCGACTTTCGTCCCTGCTCGACTTGCCAGTCTCACAGTCAAGCTCCCTTGTGCACTTACACTCGACACCTGATTACCAACCAGGTTGAGGGAACCTTTGGGCGCCTCCGTTACTTTTTAGGAGGCAACCGCCCCAGTTAAACTACCCACCAGGCACTGTCCCTGAACCGGATTACGGTTCAAAGTTAGATATCCAGAGTGACCAGAGTGGTATTTCAACAATGACTCCACCCGAACTAGCGTCCGAGCTTCACAGTCTCCCACCTATCCTACACAAGCCACACCAAACACCAATACCAAGCTGTAGTAAAGGTCACGGGGTCTTTCCGTCCTGCTGCGCGTAACGAGCATCTTTACTCGTAGTGCAATTTCGCCGAGTTCGCGGTTGAGACAGCTGGGAAGTCGTTACGCCATTCGTGCAGGTCGGAACTTACCCGACAAGGAATTTCGCTACCTTAGGATGGTTATAGTTACCACCGCCGTTTACTGGGGCTTAAATTCTCAGCTTCGCACTTGCGTGCTAACCGTTCCTCTTAACCTTCCAGCACCGGGCAGGCGTCAGTCCGTATACATCGTCTTGCGACTTAGCGCGGACCTGTGTTTTTAGTAAACAGTCGCTTCCCACTGGTCTCTGCGGCCTTCAAACGCTTCAGGAGTAAATCCCTACACGCCTCAGGCCCCCCTTCTCCCGAAGTTACGGGGGCATTTTGCCGAGTTCCTTAACCACGATTCTCTCGATCTCCTTAGTATTCTCTACCTGACCACCTGAGTCGGTTTGGGGTACGGGCGATTGGAACCTCGCGTCGATGCTTTTCTTGGCAGCATAGGATCACTGATTTCGTCCGTGAGGACTACCCATCGGGTCTCAGGCTACATAGAAGACGGATTTGCCTATCTTCTGCCCTACATCCTTAGACCGGGACAACCATCGCCCGGCTCAGCTACCTTCCTGCGTCACACCTGTTAATACGCTAAACGCCCCAGCGTAGGGTCGTGTGCTAGGCCAAGACCGTCACCCCGAAGGGATCGAATCAAGGATTCAGACACTTAGCATTACTGGATTGTCTTGGGCGGTTCTTCATCGGTACGGGAATATCAACCCGTTGTCCATCGACTACGCCTGTCGGCCTCGCCTTAGGTCCCGACTTACCCAGGGCGGATTAGCCTGGCCCTGGAACCCTTGGTCTTTCGGAGGACGGGTTTCTCACCCGTCTTTCGCTACTCATGCCTGCATTCTCACTCGTGTGGCCTCCACGGCTGGTTCACACCGCCGCTTCGCTGGCCACACGACGCTCTCCTACCCATCCATACGGCTGGACCACGAAGGCCTGCCTATAATATAAATGCCACAACTTCGGTGGCGTGCTTGAGCCCCGTTACATTGTCGGCGCGGAATCACTTGACCAGTGAGCTATTACGCACTCTTTCAAGGGTGGCTGCTTCTAAGCCAACCTCCTGGTTGTCTATGCAACTCCACATCCTTTCCCACTTAGCACGCGCTTAGGGACCTTAGATGGTGGTCTGGGTTGTTTCCCTCTCGACGATGAAGCTTATCCCCCACCGTCTCACTGCTGCGCTCTCACTTACCGGCATTCGGAGTTTGGCTGAAGTCAGTAACCTTTTGGGGCCCATCGTCCATCCAGTAGCTCTACCTCCGGCAAGAAACACGCAACGCTGCACCTAAATGCATTTCGGAGAGAACCAGCTATCACGAAGTTTGATTGGCCTTTCACCCCTATCCACAGCTCATCCCCTCCATTTTCAACTGAAGTGGGTTCGGTCCTCCACGACGTCTTACCGTCGCTTCAACCTGGCCATGGATAGATCACTTCGCTTCGGGTCTAGAACATGCGACTCATACGCCCTATTAAGACTCGCTTTCGCTACGGCTGCCCCACACGGGTTAACCTCGCCACATATCACTAACTCGCAGGCTCATTCTTCAAAAGGCACGCTGTCACACGAACAAGGGTGCTCCAACGGTTTGTAAGCAAACGGTTTCAGGTACTATTTCACTCCCCTCCCGGGGTACTTTTCACCTTTCCCTCACGGTACTTGTCCGCTATCGGTCATCTGGGAGTATTTAGGCTTATCAGGTGGTCCTGACAGATTCACACGGGATTTCTCGGGCCCCGTGCTACTTGGGATACTCTCCGGACAGGCGACGACATTTCGACTACGGGGTTCGCACCCTCTATGACTGGCCTTTCAAGACCATTCGTCTATATCGCGCTCATTGCCCTCACAGCTCGGTAGAACTGTACGGAAAGTCCCGCAACCCCGACCATGCAACTCCTACCGGATATCACACATGATCGGTTTGGCCTCTTCCGGTTTCGCTCGCCACTACTAACGGAATCGCTTTTGCTTTCTCTTCCTGTGGGTACTGAGATGTTTCACTTCCCCACGTTCCCTCTACCCGCCCTATATATTCAGGCGGGAGTCACCAGGTCGCCCAAACGGCCTGGCGGGGTTTCCCCATTCGGAGATCCTCGGATCAAAGCTCTATTATCAGCTCCCCGAGGCTTATCGCAGATTTATACGTCCTTCTTCGGCTCCAGATGCCAAGGCATCCACCGTTTGCTCTTAGAATCTTGAAATCACATGAGATTGAATCGTTTCGCCTCCCCTAGAGGAGACAGAATTGACCAATGATCTATAAATAGATCTTTGTGATCCACCGGGTAAACCGGTGAATCTAAGATGCTCGCGTCCACTGTGTAGTTCTCAATATACGGGCGGTACCCCACCACCATCCACTCAAGGGACGACGGAAAGGGTCCGACAAGAAACCAGACACACCAAAAGGTGCGGCCCGGTCCCTCAGGACCCAACAGCGTGCAACATGCCCTCGACACACCAGACCATTTTCCCACCCCACAAGGAGGCGTACTAGCAGCCCGGCACATCAGCCGGCATCAATGTCAATGTTCCACCCATGAGCGCCACCGCCAGAACATACGCCTGACGCGTGACTTGGCACCCGTGATCTCCCTGTATACAGAGGAGAGGTGCACATGCTCCTTAGAAAGGAGGTGATCCAGCCGCACCTTCCGGTACGGCTACCTTGTTACGACTTAGTCCTAATCACCGATCCCACCTTCGACAGCTCCTCCCTTGCGGTTAGGCCACTGGCTTCGGGTGTTACCGACTTTCATGACTTGACGGGCGGTGTGTACAAGGCCCGGGAACGTATTCACCGCAGCGTTGCTGATCTGCGATTACTAGCGACTCCGACTTCATGAGGTCGAGTTGCAGACCTCAATCCGAACTGAGACCGGCTTTTTGGGATTCGCTCCACCTTACGGTATCGCAGCCCTTTGTACCGGCCATTGTAGCATGCGTGAAGCCCAAGACATAAGGGGCATGATGATTTGACGTCATCCCCACCTTCCTCCGAGTTGGCCCCGGCAGTCTCCTATGAGTTCCCACCATTACGTGCTGGCAACATAGAACGAGGGTTGCGCTCGTTGCGGGACTTAACCCAACATCTCACGACACGAGCTGACGACAACCATGCACCACCTGTATACCGACCTTGCGGGGCGCACATCTCTGCACGTTTCCGGTATATGTCAAGCCTTGGTAAGGTTCTTCGCGTTGCATCGAATTAATCCGCATGCTCCGCCGCTTGTGCGGGCCCCCGTCAATTCCTTTGAGTTTTAGCCTTGCGGCCGTACTCCCCAGGCGGGGAACTTAATGCGTTAGCTGCGACACGGAGACCGTGGAATGGTCCCCACATCTAGTTCCCAACGTTTACGGCATGGACTACCAGGGTATCTAATCCTGTTCGCTCCCCATGCTTTCGCTCCTCAGCGTCAGTTACGGCCCAGAGATCTGCCTTCGCCATCGGTGTTCCTCCTGATATCTGCGCATTCCACCGCTACACCAGGAATTCCAATCTCCCCTACCGCACTCTAGTCTGCCCGTACCCACTGCAGACCCGAGGTTGAGCCTCGGGATTTCACAGCAGACGCGACAAACCGCCTACGAGCTCTTTACGCCCAATAATTCCGGACAACGCTTGCACCCTACGTATTACCGCGGCTGCTGGCACGTAGTTAGCCGGTGCTTTTTCTGCAGGTACCGTCACTTTCGCTTCTTCCCTACTAAAAGAGGTTTACAACCCGAAGGCCGTCATCCCTCACGCGGCGTTGCTGCATCAGGCTTTCGCCCATTGTGCAATATTCCCCACTGCTGCCTCCCGTAGGAGTCTGGGCCGTGTCTCAGTCCCAGTGTGGCCGGTCACCCTCTCAGGCCGGCTACCCGTCGTAGGCTTGGTGAGCCATTACCTCACCAACAACCTGATAGGCCGCGAGTCCATCCCCAACCGAAATTCTTTCCACGACCAGACCATGCGGCCAATCGTCATATCCGGTATTAGCTACCATTTCTAGCAGTTATCCCAGAGTCGGGGGCAGGTTACTCACGTGTTACTCACCCGTTCGCCACTGATCCGCCAGAGCAAGCTCTGACATCACCGTTCGACTTGCATGTGTTAAGCACGCCGCCAGCGTTCGTCCTGAGCCAGGATCAAACTCTCCATAAATGCTTAAACGCACGACCACCCGAAAGCAGCCGGCACATCTAAAGCCAGACGTGAACGGGAATCGAACACGAACCAGCAAGTTTGAAACCGACAGAACAAATCATTACTGACTTGCTTGTTTGTTTAAATGTATTCCAAAGGAATCCGAAACGAGCATCCGAAGGACACCCGCAACGGGTATTTGGCATTTGACATTGTGCACGCTGTTGAGTTCTCAAGGAACGGACGCTCCCGACACCGACCATCACAGCCAGCCATCGGAGCTCACACTCCACCGCTCCCCGTGGGAGTGATCCAGACCACACAGGCCCAGCACTCACGTCGGAAGCAGAATCAGACCCTAGCTCAGTTGATGGTAAACACGCAACCCATAAGCCGCGGCAACTTGTGTTTCACCAGGATCCAGAACACCAGAACAGCTCCGGAAGCTTCTCAGCTCCCCGCCCGTTCCGGCGACAAGAGGAGACATTACGCGGACCACCCCACCCCCGCAAAACCAACGACATCCCGGGCGTGTCGCCCGGGATGCCGTGGTGGTGCGCGCAGAGGCGCTCAGTGGAAGAAGTGGCGCTCGCCCGTGAAGTACATGGCGACGCCGGCGGCACGGGCCGCGGCGACGACCTCCTCGTCGCGCACCGATCCCCCTGGCTGGACCACGGCACGGACCCCGGCGTCGAGCAGCACCTGCAGTCCGTCGGCGAACGGGAAGAACGCGTCGGACGCCGCCACGGATCCGGATGCCCGGTCGCCCGCGCGCTGCACGGCCAGCTGGCAGGAGTCGACCCGGTTGACCTGGCCCATGCCGACGCCCACGGACGCCCCGTGGTGGGCGAGCAGAATCGCATTCGACTTCACGGCCCGGCAGGCCTTCCACGCGAACTCGAGGTCCGCGAGCGTCTGCTCGTCCACGGGATCGCCGGTGGCCAGGGTCCAGGACACCGAGATCCGGGTGCCGTCCGTGGGGAACGCGTCCCCGGACTGCACGAGGTAGCCCCCCGATATCTGCCGCGCCTCGAGCCCCTCGCGGTGGTAGCCCTCCGGGAGAGTGAGCAAGCGGAGGTTCTTCTTCGTCTTCAGCAGCGTGAGCGCGTCGTCGTCGAACCCGGGTGCGACGAGGACCTCGGTGAAGATCTCCTTCACCGTCTCCGCCATCCCGAGCGTGACCGTGCGGTTCGCCGCGATCACCCCGCCGAAGGCCGACACGGGATCGCAGTCGTGCGCGCTGCGATGCGCCGCGGCGATCGCGTCCACCGCACGAGGTGCCGCGACCGCGATGCCGCAGGGGTTCGCGTGCTTGATGATGGCGACGGCCGGCTCGGCGAAGTCGTAGGCGGCGCGGACGGCCGCGTCCGCGTCGACGAAGTTGTTGTAGGACATCTCCTTGCCGTGCAGCTGCACCGCCTGTGCGATGCCGGTGCCGTCCGGCCGGCGGTAGAGCGCCGCGTCCTGGTGGGAGTTCTCTCCGTACCTGAGCACCTGGGCGAGCTCGCCCGCGACGTGCCAGCTGGCGGGCCAGGCGGGGTCGGCCGGCTCGGAGGACCCTGCACCGACGACCGTCGACCGGAAGTAGTCCGCGACCGCGCGGTCGTAGTCGGCCGTGTGCGCGAAGGCCGCAGCCGCGAGCCGGCGCCGCTGCTCGAGGGTGGTGCCCCCGGAGCCCACGGCCTGGATCACCTCGTCGTAGCTCGACGGCGACACGACGATCGCGACGTTCGCGTGGTTCTTGGCGGATGCGCGCACCATCGCGGGACCACCGATGTCGATCTGCTCGATCACGTCCGAGGCCGGGGCGCCCGACGCGACCGTCTCGACGAACGGGTACAGGTTCACCACCACGAGCTGGAAGGGCGAGATGCCGAGCTCCGCCAGCTGGACCTCGTGGGACTCGAGCCGCAGGTCGGCGAGGAGGCCGGCGTGCACGGCCGGATGCAGCGTCTTGACGCGTCCGTCGAGCGACTCCGGGAACCCGGTCACGTCCTGCACCTGCGTGACGGGATAGCCCGCCTCCGCGATCGTGCTCGCCGTGGATCCGGTGGAGACGATCTCGACCCCCGCCCCCGCGAGCGCTGCGGCCAGCTCGAGGAGCCCCGTCTTGTCGCTGACGGAGACGAGGGCGCGAGCCACCTCGATGTCGTCTCGATCACGGAACAGGGACGGGTCGTGACGGGGTCCGCTCATGCCGGGGACAGCTCCTTGAGGTCGATGGTGCCGAGGGAGATCGCGCGCACCGTGTCGACGAGGAGCCTGCGCTCCACGACCTTGATGCGCTCGTGCAGGCTGTGCTCGGTGTCGCCGGGCTCGACGGGCACGCGCTCCTGCGCGAGCACCGGCCCGGTGTCGACCCCGGTGTCGACGACGATGATGGACGCCCCGGAGCTCGTGGCCCCGGCGGCGATGGCGTCCCGGACGGCGTGGGCCCCGGGGAACTCCGGCAGGTACGCCGGGTGCGTGTTGACGATGCGGGGCGCGAACGCCTGCACGGCACGCGGGGGGAGGAGGCGCATGAAGCCGCTCAGCACCACCAGGTCCGGATCCCACCCGGCGATGGCCGCGGAGAGCTCGTCCCCCCACGCCGCGCGGTCGGGGAAGCTCGCGAACGGGACCGTGAACGTGGGGATGCCGCGCTCCTCGGCGAAGACGAGCCCGTCGGCGTCGCGATCGGCTCCGACCGCGACGACCCGGGCGGGGTAGTCCGCGTGGTCGGCAGCCTCGAGGAGAGCGTGGAGGTTGGTCCCGCTGCCGGAAATGAGGACGACCACGTTGAGCACGCGCACAGCCTATCCGCGTCCCTCGGGGCTGCGCCGGACGAGGGGCGCCATCAGGCCCGAGACGAACATGCCCGCCACGGACGCGACGCCGATCTCGAGGAACGCGACGAGGAGGATCCAGCCGGCCGCCGGACCCACGTCGGCCAGGCGCCCCGGGCCGGCGGCGCCTCCGGAGAGGACCGCGAGCAGGGCGAGCACCACCGCGCCGACGACGCCCATGCCGAGACCCGCGACCAGGAACCACGGCCAACGGCGCGCCTCGGGCTCCGGGATCCGAGCGACCCGCGGGGACAGCGCGACCGCCGCGACGAACGACACGACGACCGGGACGAGGATGCCCAGGTACCCGAGGTCGAACGCACCCTGCGGCAGGATGCCCAGGACCGGGACGGACGGGATCGGGCCGACGGTCGTGCCGAGCGGCGAGATGGACGATCCGGTGCCGAGGGCGAAGCCGGGTCCGATGAGCCACGACGCCGCCCACATCACGAGGTTCGGCAGGAGCGCGATCTGCGCCAGCGTGAGGGCGACGCCGCCCACGATCCCGGTCTGCAGCGTCTCGTAGAGGGTGATCACGGTCGCGTACTGGAGGCCGAGCAGCACCGCGACGACCACGGCGGAGACCGCGACGACCGCGAAGGCCGTCGCCGCTCCCCCGCGGACGGCCGTGGCCACGACGGACGCCGCGCCGTCCGGGAGGCGGTCGAACGCATCCCGCGCGCCCCGGATGGCGCCGGCCGCCCGCCCGGACGACAAGGACCCCCACCATCGACGGGCCCGCGCTCGATCGGCGCGTGCGATCCCGCCGACGAGGAGGCCGAGCGCGAGGACGAGCGTCGGCAGGATCGCTCCGCGCACGAGCGCCGGGGAGACGCCGTCGTGCTGCGCCGCGAGCGCCAGCCCGAGGGACAGCACGGCCGTCGTGGCCACGGCGGAGCCCGCGCCGATGCCGGGGTGGTCGGTCTCGACGATGCGGCGGCCGGCGCGGATCCCGAGGAGGAGCGTGAGGAGCGCGAAGCCCAGGGGCGCGAGCGTGAGCGCGAACGGCGCATCGACGCCCGGGAGGCCGAGGGAGGAGGCGAGCGAGGGATCCAGCGACGCCGTGAGCGGCACGCCGTGCCCGAGGAGCCACAGGTCGACCGCGGTGCGCGCGAAGACGCCCCAGTCGATCTGCAGGTCGTACTGCCCGGCCCAGAGGACGGTGAGCGGCACGAGGGGCAGGGCGACGCCGACCCCCACCACCAGGAGCGCCTCGAGTGCCGCGAACAGGGCGGTTGCGTGTCGGTTCATGCCTCGACGACCCTACCGGCCGGGCCCTGCGCGACCCGTCCGGCGACGGGCGCGGCGGGGCATCCGCCGGCCGATCGGCATGGGGAGGGACCGCGGGCATGGCGACGGCCCGCATCCACCGGGATGCGGGCCGTCGACATGCCCTGTCGAGCGCCTGGTCGCTAGAGGGCGGCGAAGACCTCGCGGAGGAGGTTGGCCGTCTCGGTCGGCGTCTTGCCGACCTTGACGCCCGAGGCCTCGAGGGCCTCCTTCTTGCCCTGCGCCGTGCCGCTCCCCCCGGAGACGATCGCGCCGGCGTGGCCCATCGTCTTGCCCTCGGGAGCGGTGAAGCCCGCGACGTACGCGACGACCGGCTTGGTGACGTGCGCCTTGATGTACTCGGCCGCGCGCTCCTCGGCGTCGCCGCCGATCTCGCCGATCATCACGATGGCGCGCGTCTCCGGGTCGGCCTCGAACGCCTCGAGGGCGTCGATGTGCGTGGTGCCGATGATCGGGTCGCCGCCGATGCCGATGGCGGTCGAGATGCCGAGGTCGCGCAGCTCGAACATCATCTGGTACGTGAGCGTGCCCGACTTCGACACGAGGCCGATGGGGCCGGCCTCGGTGATGGTGGCGGGGATGATGCCGGCGTTCGACTTGCCGGGGCTGATGATGCCGGGGCAGTTCGGGCCGACGATGCGGGTCTTCCCGCCCGTGCTCTTGGCGTGCGACCAGAACTCGGCCGAGTCCTTGACGGGGATGCCCTCGGTGATGACGACCGCGAGCGGGATGGCGGCGTCGATCGCCTCCACCACGGCGCTCTTGGCGAAGGCCGGCGGGACGAAGATGACCGACACGTCGGCGCCCGTCTCCGTCATCGCCTCGGCGACGGAGCCGAAGATCGGGAGCTCGACGCCCTCGATCGTGACCGTGCTGCCGGCCTTGCGCGGGTTGACGCCGCCGACGACCTTGCTGCCGGACGCGAGCATGCGGCCCGCGTGCTTGGTGCCCTCGGACCCCGTGAGGCCCTGGACGATGATCTTGCTATTCTCGTCGAGAAGAATCGACATGTGCTGTTCCTGTTCTCTCTCGGGAGTTAAGCGGCGGCCAGCTCGGCGGCCTTGTCGGCCGCCTCGTCCATGGTGCCGACGACGGTGACGAGGGGGTGCGCGCGCTCCTCGAGGATGCGGCGGCCCTCCTCGACGTTGTTGCCGTCGAGGCGGACGACGAGCGGCTTGGTGGCGGCGTCGCCCAGCTTGTCGAGCGCGCCGA
Organism: Clavibacter sepedonicus; assembly: GCF_000069225.1. Lineage (GTDB taxonomy): Bacteria > Actinomycetota > Actinomycetes > Actinomycetales > Microbacteriaceae > Clavibacter > Clavibacter sepedonicus. The sequence continues at coordinate 2,749,715 of NC_010407.1, forward strand.
CAATGCCGTTCGCGACCGCGTCGCACGACGTGATGCCGCCGAAGACGTTGACGAAGACGCTCGTGACCTGCTCGTCGCCGAGGATGACGTCGAGGCCCGCGGCCATGACCTCGGCCGACGCTCCGCCGCCGATGTCGAGGAAGTTCGCCGGGCGCACGCCGCCGTGCTGCTCGCCGGCGTAGCTGACGACGTCGAGCGTCGACATGACGAGGCCCGCGCCGTTGCCGATGATGCCGACCTGGCCGTCGAGCTTCACGTAGTTAAGGTCGGACTCCTTGGCCTTGGCCTCGAGGGGATCCGCCGCAGCCGCGTCCTCGAGGGCCGCGTGGCCCTCGTGGCGGAAGCCGGCGTTCTCGTCGAGCGTGACCTTGCCGTCGAGGGCGATGCTGTCGCCCGACTCCGTGAGGACGAGCGGGTTGACCTCGACGAGCGTCGCGTCCTCGTCCCGGTACACCCACCAGAGGCGCTCGAAGACCGGCGCGACCTTGGCGATGAGCTCCTCGGGGAACGAGGCGGCGCGGGCGATCTCCTCGGCCTTCGCGGCGTCGATGCCGGCGACCGGGTCGATCTCGATGCGGGCGAGCGCCTCGGGCCGGGTGACCGCGAGCTCCTCGATCTCCATGCCGCCCTCGTAGCTGGCGAGGCACAGGTAGGAGCGCTCGGCGCGGTCGAGGAGGATCGAGAAGTAGAACTCCTGCGCGATGCGGGCACCGGCCGCCACCATCACGCGGTGCACGGTGTGCCCCTTGATGTCGAGGCCGAGGATGCCCTCGGCCGCCTCGTACGCCGCGGCGGCGCTCTGGGCGACCTTGACGCCGCCGGCCTTGCCGCGGCCGCCGGTCTTCACCTGCGCCTTCACGACGACGGTGCCGCCCAGCTTCTCGGCCGCGGCGCGCACCTCCTCGGCGGTGTCGGCGACGATCCCCGGGAGGACCGGGACGCCGTAGGACTCGAAGAGGTCCCTGGCCTGGTATTCGAAAAGATCCACGCGTGTCATCCCATCCGCACCCGCGCTCGGCGGTCATGTGCGTCGTTCGAGGCTGCGGTGCCACGACCGTCTGGTGGCGGCACCCGGTGTGTTGCGGCTGGCCGACGCGCCAGCCGCCCACCTGCGTGGGCCGGCCCGCCGCGTCGACGACCGTGGAGAGCCTATCGGGTCACGGGTGCGCCGGCCCGGGTGCGCGCGGGCCGTGCGCCGACGCGCGATCCGGGGCCTGGGGAGGGAGACTGGGCGGATGAGGTCGAGGACGCATCCCGCACGTCGGCCGGGCGGTTCCATCCGCGATCTCGCGGGCGAGGGGATCCTGCTCGCCGCGGGGGGACGGGCGATCCTGCTGCAGATCGCCGACCCGTCCGTCGCGCGCGGGGTGGCCGAGCACAGCGACTTCGCGTCGCGACCGCTCGACCGGCTCGAGGGGACGCTCGGCTACGTCTACGCCGTCGTGTTCGGCTCGTCGGACGAGATCGCACGCGCCCGGCGCATCGTCGGCCGCGCCCACGCACCGGTCCGCGCAGCGTCTGCCGCGGCCGACGGATCCGCGCCGGCGTACTCCGCATACGACCCCGACCTGCAGCTCTGGGTGGCCGCGACGCTGTACGACTCGGCCGTCACGATGTTCGAGCTGTGCTTCGGCCGGCTTCCCGACGAGGCCGCCGACCGCGTCTACCGGGAGTACGCCGTCCTGGGCACAGCGCTGCAGGTGCCCGAGGGGCGGTGGCCCGCGGACCGGGCGGCGTTCCGCGAGTACTGGGAGGACCGCGTCGCGACCCTCGAGCCGACGGAGGACGCGCGGCGGGTCGCGCGGACGCTGCTGGGCGGACGGGTCGGGTCCCCGGCGCTCCGAGCGGTCATGCCCGTCGTCGCGCTCGTGACGGCGGGGCTGTTGCCGCCTCGGATGCGGTCGGGCTTCGGGATGCGGTGGGACGCCCGGCTCGAACGGCGCCACGCGCGCCTCCTCGCGCTCATCCTCGCCGTGTACCGGGTGCTGCCGCGCGTCGTCCGCGAAGCGCCCCGATCGGTGATCACCCGCAGGTACCGCCGACGCGACGCCGGGTAGCCGGGGTCCGGGCCGCTCCTGCACAGGTGCGCCGACGCGGATCCCGTCCCCGGCTCGTCGCGCCGCGCGCTTGGCCGGCGCCCTCGAGCCGCACTGTGCGGCCATGACATGGAACCCCTCTGCCCCCTGCTCCCCATCCCCTCGGCGGCGGCACGACCGCCCACCCCGGCGCCCCCGCAGCGCCCGGCTCGTGTCGGCGCTCGTGGGAGTCGGCCTCGCGCTCGGCCTCGCGGCGAGCGCCGTGCCTCCCGCGCAGGCCCTGAGCGCGGTAGCCCACGGCGTCGGCTACTCGTCCGGATCGGACGGCCGCTGGCTGGGCTCGTACCGCATGGACGACGGACGGCTCGGCTTCTGCATCGACGTCGGCCTCGCCGCGCCGCCCGGCCACGAGTACGCCCCGGTGGCCGATGCGGGCGCGTCGCCCGATGACCGGGCACGGCTCGCCGGTGGGCGTCCCCGAGGACGGCGGATCGGGTGGGCTCGTGTCCGACGTCGCCCTCGCCGATGACGGCGACGCGACCACGCCGTGCATGCGCGTCCTCTCACCCGGGTGGTACGTCGCCGTCCTCGACAGCCCCGGGCGCCCCGCCGGAGACGCGGACGGGGCTGCCATCGCGCCGTTCGCCGATCACACGGCGCACGCGAGCGAGACCTTCCACGCGAGCCCGCCGCCCGCCGTCGACGTGCCCGCGTCGCACGGGCACGCGCAGTTGGCGATGACGGGTGGCGCACCCGGCATCGAGGTACCGGGCTCGGGCGGGACGCAGCGGGTGGGCGCACAGCCGCTCGCGTGCGCCGCGACGGCCATCGGCGCGCTGGGCGCCGCCGGCATCGGCGCGCGTCGCGCCGGCCGCCGACGCCGGGTCCCGGCTAGAGCTTCTCGATGGGCGCGATCTTGATGAGCAGCCGCTTGCGACCCGCCGGCCCGTCGAACTGCACCTCGGCGATGCGCTTGCGTCCCTCGCCCGCGACGCCCGTGACGCGGCCGTCGCCGAAGTCGGTGTGCCGGATGCGGTCGCCGAACGCGAGCTCGAGGTCGCCGTTGTCGCGCACCTGCCCGGTGACCGTGTTGGCCCACTGGGTCTTGGGGCGCGGCGGCGGCAGGGCCGGATCCTCGAAGCCGCTCGACGAGCGCGAGCGGCCGCCGTATCCGCCGCCCTCCCGCCGTGCGTTGAGGGCGCGCGGTTGCGTGCCACCCCGAGAGGTGGCCATGCCGGGCGACTGCTTCCAATCGATGAGCTCGGCCGGGATCTCCTGCAGGTACCGGCTGGGCATGGCGACGTTCACCTCGCCGAACTGCGCGCGCGTCATGGCGAGCGAGATGAAGAGACGCCGCCGTGCGCGCGTGATGCCGACGTAGAACAGGCGACGCTCCTCGGCCGGGCCGCCGGGCTCGTTGGCCGACATCCGGTGCGGCAGCAGGTCCTCCTCGACGCCGGTGAGGAACACCGAGTCGTACTCGAGGCCCTTCGCCGTGTGGAGGGTCATGAGGGACACGGTGCCGTTCGAGTCGTCGAGCTCGTCCGCTGCGGCGACGAGCGAGACCTCCGTCAGGAAGTCCACCAGCTGGCCCTCGGGGTTGTTGCGCGAGAACTCCTTCGTCACGGCGACGAGCTCCTCGACGTTCTCGGCGCGTGCCTCGTCCTGCGCGTCCTTGCTCGCCCGCAGCGCCTGCACGAGGCCGCTGCGCTTGAGGAGCGTCGTCACCAGGTCGCTGACGGAGGTCCGTCCCTCCGGCCGCTCGGGATCCAGCAGCAGCGCCACCTCGTCGAGCATCCGGGAGAGCGTGAGGATGGCCTGCGTCACCTTGGGCCCGAGCCCCAATTCGGACGCGCGGCGCATCGCCTCGCGGAAGGTCACGCCATGCGACTCCGCAAAGTTGGCGAGGGCCGTCTCCGTGGCCGGGCCGATGCCGCGCTTCGGGGTGTTGAGGATGCGCCGGAGAGCCAGCACGTCGGCGGGGTTCGCCACGGCGACCAGGTACGCCATCGCGTCCTTGATCTCCGCCCGCTCGTAGAACTTCGTGCCGCCCATGATCCGATAGGGCACGGCCGAGCGGATGAGGATCTCCTCGAGCGCGCGCGTCTGCGCGTTGGTCCGGTAGAAGACGGCGATCTCGGAGTACGCGGTGCCCTCCTCGTGCAGCTTCTGGATCTCGTCGGCGACGAACTGCGCCTCGTCATGCCCCGAGTACCCGGTGAAGCCGACGATCTTGTCGCCGTCGCCGATGGAGGTCCACAGCTTCTTGTCCTTGCGGTCGAAGTTGTTGGAGATGACGGCGTTGGCGGCGGTGAGGATGTTCTGGGTCGACCGGTAGTTCTGCTCGAGGAGCACGACCTTCGACTGCGGGAAGTCGCGCTCGAACTCGGTGATGTTGCGGATGTCGGCGCCGCGGAAGGCGTAGATCGACTGGTCGCTGTCGCCCACCACGGTGAGCGACGCCCCGTCGATCCCGCCCATGCCGTTCGTGGACATGCGCGTGTCGACGGGCACGTCCTCCGGGGCCACCGCGCGCGTGAGCTCGCGGATGAGGGAGTACTGGGCGTGGTTCGTGTCCTGGTACTCGTCCACCAGCACGTGCCGGAAGCGCCGCTGGTAGAGCGCGGCGACCTTGGGGAAGGCGCGGAAGAGGTAGACGGTCTGACCGATGAGGTCGTCGAAGTCGAATGCGTTCGCCGCCGCGAGCGAACGCGTGTACTGCCGGAATATCTCGACGAACATGGCCTCGGCCGGATCGTTGAAGTTCGCCGTGCGCGCGAACGTGTCCGCGTCCGACAGCTCGTTCTTGAGCTTGGAGATGCGGCCGGACACCGAGGAGACGGTGAAGCCGAGCGTGTCCGCGTCGAGCTGCTTGATGATCCGCTTGATGAGCACGCGGCTGTCGGCGGAGTCGTAGATGGTGAAGTTCTGCGTGAAGCCGAAGGCCTCCGCCTCGCGTCGGAGGATGCGCACGCACGCGGAGTGGAAGGTCGAGATCCACATGCCCTCGGAAGCCTGCCCGAGCAGCGACTCGACACGCTCGCGCATCTCCGCCGCGGCCTTGTTCGTGAAGGTGATGGCGAGGATCTGGCTCGGCCACGCCTCGCGCGACTCGATGAGGCTCGCGATGCGGTGGGTGAGCACGCGCGTCTTGCCGGATCCGGCGCCGGCGACGACGAGCAGAGCCGGACCCCGGTAGACGACGGCCTCGCGCTGCTCCGGGTTGAGGCCCTCCAGCAGCGGATCCGCCGGGGCTCCAGGGCCCCCGTCGGCACCCGACCGGCCGTCGAGGATGATCGGCGTGCTGGAGGGGGAAAGGGCTGCGGGGTCGGCACTCATGTCGGCATCGATCCTAGGCGCTGCCCCCGACGCCGAGCCGGGCGGGAGGCCGGGCACGGGGCCGCACGGGACGGGCCCGGAGCAGGAAAGGTCGGAGCAGGGAGGGCCGGAGCGGGCTGCGGCCATCGAGCCGCGCCACCGGCCCCGACGCCCGGCCGGGCCGCGCGTCCTTCCCGACTCTCGAGCGCGGACGGATCGAGGCCCGCCCGAGACCGCCGGCGCCCGCTAGCTGTACTCGGCCATGACGTTGGTGACACTTCGGGGCGTGTGAAGAGGCCTCCTGGCTTGATGGAGCTGTTCAGTTCAACCATCGCCAGGAGGCCTCGATGTCCCACGGTAATGCTCGTCTGACGGTTCACGGGAGGGTTCTCCTCGTGCGGCGGGTGGTGGAGGATCGTCGGCCGGTCGCGCACGTCGCGCGGGAGCTGGGGGTGTCGCGGCAGTGCGCGCATCGATGGGTGAACCGGTTCCGTGCCGAGGGGCTGCGAGGGCTGACGGATCGGTCATCGCGGCCCCGGTCAGTACCGAGGCGAACGAGCCCGGAGCGGGAACGGGCCGTGCTGGAAGCGCGGGCCCAGTTGCGGGCGGGTCCTGCGCGGCTGGCGCCGGTGACAGGTGTTCCATCCCGTACGATCTCCCGCATCCTGCGCCGGCACGGGGCGCCGCCGTTGGCATGGTTGGACCCCGTCACCGGGGCCGTGATCCGGGCATCCCGGTCAACGGCGCACCGGTATGAGCACGAGCATCCGGGTGATCTGATCCACGTGGACGTGAAGAAGCTCGGGAGGATCCCGGACGGAGGCGGCTGGCGGGTCCACGGGCGCAGCGAGCAGGTCCGCGGCCGCGGGATCGGGTTCGATTACGTCCATGCCGCGGTCGATGACCACACCCGTCTCGCCTACGCGGAGATCCATCCCGATGAGAAAGGCGCGACCGCGGCCGGGTTCCTGACCCGCGCAGCGGCGTACTTCGCCGGGCGCGGGATCACCCGGATCGAGCGGGTCATCACGGACAACGCGTTCGCCTACCGGCACTCGACCGCGTTCAAGAACGCCGTCCAGGACCTGGGCGCGCGGCAGAAGTTCATCCGCCCGCACTGCCCCTGGCAGAACGGCAAGGTCGAGCGCTTCAACCGGACCCTCGCGACCGAGTGGGCCTACCGGCAACCCTTCACCAGCAACCAACACCGCGCCGACGCGCTTGACCCCTTCATCGAGCACTACAACACTGAACGAATCCACTCAAGCCACGGGCTCACGCCCGCGGCCCGAGTGTCACCAACGTCATGACCCAGTACAGCTAGGGACGCCACCGGGCGGATCCACCGGCCGGTCAGGCCCCGCCGCGCTCCGCCTGCAGGTCGGCGATGACGCGGCCCACGTGCTCGCCCCAGCGGCGGTACATGGACGCGTAGCGGAACTCGCCGCCCTCGAAGTCGACGGGGCCGGCGTCCGGCAGCTTGACCGACGTGACCTGCGGGAAGCGCGCGCACACCTCGGCCTTGCGCTCGGAGAGGTACATCGCGTGATCCCGGAAGAGGCCCCGCACGAACGCGCCGGCCTCCACGTACTGCGATACCTGGGGCACGTCCGAGACGAGCACCATCGAGTTGTCCGCGGTCTGCTCCACGAGGTGGTCGAGCAGGTCCTCGAGGCGGTGGACCCACGGCGTGAGGCGCGCGAGCTCGAGCGCGTCGGCGACCCCGGGCATCACGAGCACGACGTCGTAGCGGTGCAGCTCGGTGATCTGCCGCACGGCCTCCTGCGTGGCGGTGAGGTGCTGGTCGGCGAGCGGGACGGTGCGCCACTCGACGCCGCGGCCCGTGATCGCGGCGAGCGCCTTCGCGGACTGCGCCGCGACGCCCTCCGCGTGCGTGCGGAGGCCCACGCCGGATCCGCCGATGCCGCCGAGCGCGAGGACGCGATCGGGATCCGGCCCCGGCACCACGCCGACGGGCGCGTCCGTGGGCACGGTCGCGGTCAGCGGGGTGGGGAGCCCGCCGCGCAGGCCGGCCGCCACGAAGGGGCGCACCGTCTGGTGCAGGAGGCGGATCGGCGGTGACATGGGCTCCTGGGGATCGAGGGGCGTCCGTCCATGATGCGCGGACCGTGCGCCGGATCCGCGCCGAGCACCCCCGTGTCGGACGCACAGCCTATCGTCGTCCACGAGCACGGCCGGGTGCTCGCGCCCCCGTCCCGTCACCTGGAGCACCGATGACCCGCGAGCCCGAGCCCCTCATCCACCACCCCCACGCCCGCTTCCACCAGGGCGCGTGGCGCGTGCAGGTCGCGTCGCAGCCCGTCCTCGGCTACGTCGTGCCGACCGTGCGCGCGCCTGGCGCCGCGACCGTGTTCGAGGTCTACGCCGACGCGGTCGACGACTCCGGCCGCCGGGTGTGGGTGTCCACCGCGGTCACGCTGGAGGCCGCCGTCGCGTGGATGCGCGAGCACGACATGGAGCTGCTCTCCTTCGCCGGCGAGCACGCCCGTCGCCGCCGCGAGCTCGCGACGGGGATGATGCCGACGCACTACTGAGCGGGTGCGGCGGGGCCGTCGGCGTCAGGCGGTCGTGAGCCAGTACGCGATGAGGAGCATCGTCACCACGAAGCCGGAGAGGAAGTTGAGGCCGAGGAAGCGGCGCCAGCCGCGGTTGGCGGCTCCCGCGTCCTCGTCGCGGATCGACCAGAACGGCGCGGTGCTGAGGATGTACGGGATCACGAGCACGGCCGCGATGATCCCCGGCAGACCCGTGAACAGCATCGCCACGCCGGCCGCGGCGTAGGCGAGCACGGCGATCCGAACGGTCACGGCCCCGCCGAGCACGGTCGCGATGGAGGAGATGCCGCCCTCGCGGTCGGCGACGATGTCCTGCACCGCGCCGAACGCGTGCGACGCGACCCCCCACAGGAAGAACGCCGCGAGGATCGCCCACAGCGCGGGCGTGAACGCCCCGCCCGCGAGCACGATCCCGTAGACGGCGGGCGACGTGAAGTGCGTGCTCGAGGTGAGCGAGTCGAGCACGGGCCGCTCCTTGAAGCGGAGGCCCTTCAGCGAGTACGCGATCACCGCGAAGACGCTCACCGCGAGCACGGCGATGCTCGCCGCGGATCCCACGATCACGAGGTAGACGAGGAACGGCACGTTCGTGACGAGCACCGCGAGCAGCACCGGCCGGTGCATCGCGCGCGCGAGCACCGCGCCCTCGACACCGCCCTTCCGCGGGTTCCGCATGTCGGACTCATAGTCGAAGACGTCGTTGATGCCGTACATCGCGAGGTTGTACGGGATGAGGAAGTAGAGGGTGCCGAGGACGGCCGTGAGGTCGAGCTCGCGCGTGACCGTGAGGTACGCGGCCGCGAACGGGAAGGCCGTGTTCACCCAGGAGAGCGGGCGCGACGAGAGCGCGACGGTGCGCAGCATCTCCGCGGCACCCGGCCGCGCGCGCACGTCACTCATGCGCTTCGATGCCGGACACGCTGCGGCGGCGGCGCAGCAGGTACCAGACGGCGGGCAGCAGCACGAGGGCGGCGATGGCGTAGGCGAAGTCCTCGATGGGCGCGTAGCCGAGGATCAGGCCCACCAGCTTGTCCTCGTCGTAGCCGACGAGGCCGACCTTGATCATGATGTTGTCGAAGATCAGGGTCATCACGAGCAGGATCGCGACGGGCATCCGCCGGTACCAGTAGTACTCGGGGTAGTCGAAGCGGCTGGATCCGTACGGCACCGCGTTCGCCTCGCGCAGCAGCAGGCGGCGGAACAGGAACCCGACGACCGCGACGGGGATCAGGAACAGCAGGTCGAGCACCAGGTAGCTCATCGGTTCGCGCGCTCCCTCGCCCGGCCGACGTGGTGGTCGGCGAGGCGGCTGAACCCGTTGACGAGGTTCATCGTGAGGTAGCAGAGCAGGGTGAGGAAGAAGACCTCCTCGAGCGGCAGCTCCGGGCCGACGAGGATCCCCGTCATGAACGGCGTCTCGCCGCGGAAGAAGATGCCCTGCGAGATGCCCGCGATGTCCCACAGCAGGAAGAACGCGACGCCGATGAGGAGCGTGCCCGCCGCCGCCGTGCGGTCGCGCCAGAAGAACAAGCGCCAGCGCCGGTCGACGAGCATCATGCAGCCGAGCGCGCCGAGCAGCAGCACCAGGTAGACGAGCCTCATCAGGCCACCGGGCGGCCGACCGTGCGCACGAGCGGCACGGCGCCGGGGCCGGTCGACGTGTCGCCGCGGAGGCGCTTCACGAGGATCTCCGCGCTGATGAGGCACATGGGCAGGCCGATGCCGGGGATGGTGGATCCACCGGCGTAGTGCAGCCCGTCGACCTTCTTGCTCGTGTTGCCCGCGCGGAACATGGCCGACTGGGTGAGCGTGTGGGCGGGGCCGAGGATGGTGCCCTTCCACGAGTGCAGGTCGGCGGCGAAGTCGCCGGGGCCCGAGGTGCGGCGGAGGACGATGCGCTCGGCGAGGTCGGGGATGCCGGCCCAGTCGCTGATCTGCTGGATGGCGCGGTCGGCGATCTCCTCCACGCGCGCGTCCCCGGCGCCGTCGATGCCGCCGCGGCCGATGGTCGGGTCGGCGGGGATCGGCACGAGGATGAAGACGTTCTCGTAGCCGTCGGGCGACACCGAGGAGTCGGTGGCGCTGGGCTTGCAGACGTAGATGCTGGCGGGATCCGGCACCGACGTCGAGCCGCCCTTCGGCGGGAAGATGCGGGAGAAGTTCTCGTCCCAGTCCTCCGTGAACAGCAGCGTGTGGTGGTGCAGCTCGGGCAGGCCGCCCTTCACGCCGAGGTAGACGAGCACCGCGCCGGGGCCGACGGTGGCCTTGTCCCAGTACGACTGCGGGTAGGTGCGGAACGCCTCCGGGATCAGCTCGGTCTCGGTGTGGTGCAGGTCGGCGGTGGAGACGACCACGTCGGCCTCGAGCGTCTCGGTGCCGGCGTCGGTGGTGATCTGCACCCCGCGCGCCCGCGCCTTCCCGGCCTTCGTCGGCTCGGTGAGGATCCGCGAGACGGGTGCGCCCGTGCGGATCTCGACGCCCTCGGCCCGCGCGACCCCCTCGATCGCGTCGATCACCGTGATGAGGCCGCCCTGCGGGTAGAGCACGCCGTCCTCGAGGTCGAGGTGGCTCATCAGGTGGTACATGCTCGGGGCGAGCTTCGGCGACGAGCCGAGGAACACGGCCGGGTAGCCGAGGATCTGGCGGAGGCGGCGGTCCTTCACGTACCGGGCGACATGCGTCTCGAGTGGCGTGAGCAGCAGCTTCGCGAGCGTGCCCGTGCGGGTGACGACGTCGCGCTTCAGCAGCGGCCGGTAGTCGGAGAAGGTCGTGTAGAGGAAGCGCTTCTTCGCGACCTCGTAGACGTCCTTCGCCGAGTCGAGGTAGCGGGCCATCGCCGGGCGGGATCCGGGCTCGACGCTCTCGAACAGGTCGAGGTTCGCCTCGCGGGAGTCGCGGATGTCGATGGGATCCGGGTCGCCCTCGAAGAGCACGCGGTAGCCGGGCAGGCGCACGAGGTCGAGCTGCTCGGCGGCGCTCGTGCCCATCAGCTGGAAGAAGTGGTCGAACACCTCGGGCATGAGGTACCAGCTGGGACCGAGGTCGAACCGGAAGCCGTCCTTCTCCCACGATCCGGCGCGGCCGCCGACCTCATCGCGGCCCTCGACGAGGGTCACGCGGTATCCGTCGCGGGCGAGGAGCGAGGCGGAGGCGAGGCCGGCGATCCCGCCGCCGATCACGATGGCGGTGGGTGCGGTCATGGCGCTCTCCTGCTGCTCGGGGTCGGTCGGGGCGGACTCGGACGGACCGGGGTCCGTCGGGGCGGGACGGGCCGCGGGGGTGGGGCGGGCGGCGTGCGCGCGGGGTCCGCGGGAGCGGCGCACGAGGCGCCCGTCGACGCCGGACGGCTCCGCGCCCGACGCGGCGGCGAGCGCGATGCGGGCCTTGACGGGATCCGGCACCCGCACGCGCGTGCGCACGAGCTCCGAGGCGGGGGTGTCGCGGAGGCGCACGGCGAGCTCCGCGAACAGGCCCTGCGCGAGCGCGACGGCGCGGCGGCTGGATGCGGGGAGGTCGGGGATGACGGCGCCCGACACGCGGAGGTCGTGGTCGATGTCGTCGAGGATGCGCTCCTTGTCGGCCTCCGAGAAGGTCGCGACGTCGACGCCGGGGAAGTAGCTGCGGCCGAGCGCGCCGTGGTCGGCGGCCAGGTCGCGGAGGAAGTTGACCTTCTGGAACGCCGCGCCGAGGCGCTTGGCGCCCTCCTCGAAGCGGATGCGTTCGGGGCGCGTGGTCGCGTGGCCGACCAGGAACGCGCGCAGGCACATGAGGCCGACGACCTCGGCGGATCCGTACACGTACTCCGTGAAGGAGGCGGGCGTGTGCTCCATCCGCCGCAGGTCCATGCGCATGGAGGCGAAGAACGGCGCGGTGAGCTCGGCGCCGAAGCCCGCGCGGCGGGCGGTGATGGCGAAGGCGTGCACGACGAGGTTGGTGCTGTAGCCGCGGAGCATGGCGTCCTCGGTCTCCTGCTCCAGCGCGTCGAGCAGGGCCTCGACGTGCGCGGGATCCACGCCCGCGCCAGCCGCCGCGCCGTCGACGATCTCGTCGGCCACGCGCACGAGCGCGTACACGTTCTCGATGTGCTGGCGGACGTCGGGGCCGAGGAGGCGGGACGCGAGCCCGAAGGAGGTGGAGTAGCGGCGGATCACGACGGAGGCCGTCTCCTGCGCCACGCGGTCGTACTTCTCGAGCCCCGTGGGCGCCTGGGGGGCGGCGGGCCGGCGGCCGGGCAGGCGACGCGTCATCGGATGCGCCCGAGCACGGACTCCGCGACGGGCGCGAGCTCCCGGCGGAGCGCCTCCGGCACGACCGGGTCGTCGAGGCGCGCGACGGCGGCGACCGCGAGATCCCGCGCCACGCCCTCGGCGTAGGCCCGCGCTCCCGAGCTCTCCAGCACCGAGCGGACGAGCGCCGCCTCGCCGCGGGAGAGGTCGTCCTTGCCGACGAGCGCGCTGATCTCGCCCCACTCCGACGAGCGGACGGCGTGCGCGATGAGCACCGTGCGCTTGCCCTCGCGGAGGTCGCCGAGGTTGGTCTTGCCGGTCTCCTGCTCGTCGCCGAAGACGCCGAGCACGTCGTCCACCACCTGGTACGCGATGCCGATGTCGCGGTCGAAGTCGCCGAGCGCCGCGACCACCTCGGGCCGCGCGCCCGCGAGCACGGCGCCGGCCTGCAGCGGCGCCTCGAACGAGTAGACGGCGGTCTTGAGGCGCTCCATGCGGAGGATCTCGTCGACGCTCGGCACGTCCGCGGTGAGCGAGAACTCGACGTCGATGAGCTCGCCCGCGGCCGACGCGAACACGGCGTCGTCGAGGATCTCCATCAGGTGCGACCGCGTGAGGTCGCGCACGCCGCTCGCGTCGATCAGGCGGTAGGCGTTGACGAGGGCCAGATCCCCCGCGATCACGGCGGCGGACATGCCGCGGTGCTCGGCGAGCGGCTGGGGCAGGCCCTGCGTGGTGGCGATGTCGCGGTAGGCGCCCGAGACGTTGGGGCCGCCGCGCCGGGTGAAGTCCCGGTCGATGACGTCGTCGTGGACGATGAGCGCGGTGTGGAGCATCTCGAACGCGGCGCCGACGTGGGCCGCGGCCTGCACGTCCTGGCCGCCCAGGCCGTCGTACGCGGCCATGACCATGCGCGGACGGAAGCGCTTTCCGCCTGCCGTGTTCGACTCGAGCGTGCGCCACAGCTTCACGTACTCGTCGCCCATGACCTCGGCGCGCACGAGCGAGCGGGCGAAGAACGCGTCCAGCACGCCGTTCACATGGACCTGCCTCGATGTGGAGACGGCAGCGAGGTTGGTGGCGTCCACGGATGAAACCTAACATCGTGGGGGTAACGGAAAGCAGGGAGCGCATGCCACAGCACACCGAGCTCGTCGTCCTCTTGGACGACGACGGCGAGACCATCGGGACGGCGCCCAAGGCGACGGTCCACACCCGCGACACCGCGCTGCACCTCGCGTTCTCGTGCCACGTGTTCGACGCGGAGGGGCGGATCCTCGTCACCCGCCGCGCCATCGGCAAGCTCACCTGGCCCGGCGTCTGGACCAACTCGTTCTGCGGACACCCCGCGCCCGACGAGGACATGCTCGAGGCCGTCCACCGCCGCGCCGAGCAGGAGCTCGGCCTCACCCTCGAGTCCGTCGAGCTGGTGCTGCCCGACTTCCGCTACCGCGCGACCGACGCGGCGGGCGTCGTCGAGAACGAGATCTGCCCGGTGTTCCGCGCGGTCGCGGCCACGCCGGTGGATCCGCGGCCCGAGGAGGTCGGCGAGTACCAGTGGGTGGATCCCGAGCAGCTCATCCCGGCGGTCGCCCACACGCCGTGGGCCTTCAGCCCGTGGCTCACGCTCCAGCTGCCGCTGCTGTACCCGGAGCACGCGGCGCACGCCGGGCTCGCGGACGCGGCGGCGGTGCCGGCCGCCTGATCCGCGGACCCGCCGACACGAGGGGCCCGGCCGCGGTGGGCGGATTCTCGTGGTCCCCGCAACACCCTGAGTTCAGGGGGTTGCGGGGATCGTGGTTTCGGGTGAGTTGCGGCGGGAGTTCTTCGAGGTACTGGACCGGGTCGATGGCAGCATCACGGCTGCTGCGGCTGTGGTCGGGGTGAGTCGGAACACCGCGTACGGGTGGGCGCGCACGGCTGGTGTGCGTGGGCGCGGGAAGTCCGGTACAGCGGGGCATCCAGGGCGTGGCGAGTACGAGCGGCTCCGCGTGGAGGGGATGTCCCGGCGGGTAGCCGCGTCGCGGGTCGGTGTGCATGAGCGCACTGCGCAGGACTGGGACCGCGGCTGGATGAAGCGGGGCAGTGTTCGGATTCATGCTGATGGTCGGCGGATCGAGTACAACACCGGGATGGCTACGGTCACGGGACCGCGTCTGCCCGCTGTCGACGCTGTTCTGCATCCGCGGTTCCTGACCGTGATCGAGCGGGAGACGATCGCGGATCTGCGCCGTCAGGACCTGTCGCTGCGCGCGATCGGGCGGGTTCTGGGTCGGCCGGCATCGACGATCAAACGCGAGCTCGATGCCCGCACGGTCGCGGGGACCTACCAGCCCCACGCGGCGCACCGGGCCTGGGCAGCGAGCCGCTCTCGTCCGAAGCGGGCGAAGCTCGCTCAGGACGGGCCGCTGCGGGACTACGTCGCACGCAAGCTGATGCTGCGCTGGTCACCGGAGCAGATCTCCCGCCTGCTGGTTCGGGAGTTCCCGGGCGAGGAGAGTATGCGGGTGAGCACGGAGACGATCTACCAAGCGATCTACGTCCAGGCCCGCGGCGGACTGCGCCGCGAAGTCGCCGACGCGTTACGCACCGGCCGCACCCGCCGCAGACCCCGCACCCGCCCAGAGCATCGCACTCAACGGTTCGTGGACCCGATGGTCATGATCGCTGACCGGCCCGCGGAGATCGAGGACCGGGCAGTCCCTGGGCATTGGGAGGGTGATCTGATCGTCGGCACGAGCTCACAGTCCGCGATCGTGACTCTGGTCGAACGCACCACCCGCTACGTCATGCTCGGCCATCTCCCCGGCGGGCATACCGCCGAGGAAGTCCGTGACGTGCTCGTGCCCTTGATCAGCACCCTGCCTGCACACCTACGTGGATCGTTGACCTGGGACCAGGGCGCTGAGATGGCGAGCCACCGCCAGATCAGCATCCAGGCCGGAATCCCGGTCTATTTCTGCGATCCGCACTCACCCTGGCAACGCGGCAGCAACGAGAACACCAACGGACTCCTGCGCCAGTACTTCCCTAAGGGCACCGATCTCGCCGCCCATACCTCCGCCGACCTCGAACATGTCGCTCAGCAGCTCAACGGCCGACCACGCAAAACGCTCGACTGGGACACCCCAGCCGAGCGAATGCGTGCTCTACTGACAACCATCTAAATCATCAGGTGTTGCGACGACCACGAGAATCCGCCAAGGCGAGGGGGCGTCGTGGCGTCCGGGACGGGGCTACTCGCGGATCAGCCACACGGTCGTGTCCGACGGCACGGCGTCGCCGTCGAGCGGCCGGCTCGCGAGCAGCACGCGGCCCTCGGGCAGCGGAACGGCGGACTCGCCGAGGTTCGCGATCACGGTGACGCCCGCGCTCTCGAACGCGATCACGTCGTCGCCCTCCGCCGCGATCCACTCCAGCGCGCCCAGCGCGAGGCCGTGCTCGCGACGCAGCAGCAGCGCCTCCGTGTAGAGGGAGAGGGTGGACGCGGGATCCGCCTGCTCGGTGTCGCGCGCGAAGCGGTCCCAGTCGTCGGGCTGCGGCAGCCAGCTGGCGTCGCCGTCGCTGAAGCCGTACGACGGCTTCCCGGCCTCCCACGGGATCGGCACCCGGCAGCCGTCGCGCCCGTAGCGCTCGCCCGCGGTGCGGTGGAACGTCGGATCCTGGCGCGCGGAGTCCGGCAGCCGGGTGTCCTCGGGCAGCCCGAGCTCCTCGCCCTGGTAGATGTAGGCGCTGCCGGGGAGCGCCAGCATGAGCGCGCTCGCGGCGCGGGCGCGGCGGAGGCCCAGCTCCTCGTCGACGGTCACGGTCGACTCCGGCCCGATGCCCACGCCCTGCGGGTTCTCGCCCGAGAGCGCGAGCCGGCTGGCGTGTCGCACCACGTCGTGGTTGGAGAGCACCCACGTGCTCGGCGCGCCCACGGAGGAGAACGTCGCGAGCGACGCGTCGATCGTCCGGCGGAGCGCGGCGGCGTCCCACGGCGTCTCGAGGTAGCTGAAGTTGAAGGCCTGGTGCATCTCATCGGGGCGCACCCAGTCGGCGAGCTTCGCGAGCGGCTCGACCCACGCCTCGGCGACCATCGCGCGGTCGCCTTCGTAGGAGTCGAAGATCTCGCGCCACTCACGGTAGATCTCGTGCACGCCCTCCTGCGCGAAGTACGGCGGCGGGGGAGCGGGCTGGTCGTCCACGCCGCCGGCGCCGCCCATGCTGCCCTGGCCCTCGGGCGGCGTGTAGTCGGGGAGGCCGGGCGCCTTGACCATGCCGTGCGCGACGTCCACGCGGAAGCCGTCGACGCCCCGGTCGAGCCAGAATCGGAGGATCTCGCGGAAGCGCTCGCGCACCCACGGGTTCGTCCAGTCGAGGTCGGGCTGCGACGAGTCGAACAGGTGCAGGTACCACTGGCCGGGCGTGCCGTCGGGCTCGGTGAGGCGGGTCCACGCGGGGCCGCCGAAGATCGACTCCCAGTTGTTCGGGGGCAGCTCGCCGTCTGCGCCCTTCCCGTCGCGGAGCATGTAGCGGGCGCGCTCCTCGCTGCCGACGGGCGTGGCGATCGCCTCCTGGAACCAGCGGTGCGCGGAGGAGGTGTGGTTCGGGACGATGTCGACGATGACCCGGAGGCCCAGCTCGTGCGCGCGGCGCTGCAGCCGGTCGAAGTCGTCGAGGGTGCCGAACAGCGGATCCACGTCGCAGTAGTCGGCGACGTCGTAGCCCGCGTCGTTCTGCGGGGAGAGGTAGAAGGGGGAGAGCCAGACGGCGTCGACGCCGAGCTCGCGGAGCGCGGGGAGCCGCTCGGTGATCCCGGGGAGGTCGCCGATGCCGTCGCCGTCGGAGTCGGCGAACGAGCGCGGGTAGATCTGGTAGATGACGGCGGTGCGCCACCACTCGGATCCGGTGCCGTGCTGCGGGGTGCTGTCGGGGTGGGTCGAGATGTCGTCCCGGGCAGCCGGGGAGGGGGCTGTGGGGGAGGGCGGAGTCATGCATCGAGCCTAGGCGACGGCCCCCGCGCGCTCCCGCCGAGCGCACGGGCGGCCACGGCGCGGGACGCTGGATGCGGCCATGGGCGGAATAGCCGGGCCCCGGTGCGCGCTGGAGGAGGGGGCGGCCGCCGCCCCCATCACCGGACGAAGGAGATCAGCAATGACGGACCCCGCACGCGTGCCCCTCGGATCCAGCGGACTGGAGGTGCTGCCCCTGTCCTTCGGCGGCAACGTCTTCGGCTGGACCGCCGACGAGGCCACCTCGTTCCAGCTCCTCGACGCGTACACCGCCGCCGGCGGCAACTTCATCGACACAGCCGACGTGTACTCCGCGTGGAAGCCCGGCAACTCCGGCGGCGAGTCCGAGGAGATCATCGGCCGCTGGCTCGCCTCGCGCGGTCGCCCCGACGACCTCGTCATCGCCACCAAGGTCGGCGCGCACGAGGCCGCGAAGGGCACGTCGCGCGACAGCGTCCGCCGCGGCGTCGAGGCCAGCCTTCGTCGGCTCGGCGTCGACGCGATCGACCTCTACTACGCGCACGTCGACGACCAGGACACCCCGATCGAGGAGACCGTCACGGCGCTCGCCGAGCTCGTCGCCGAGGGCAAGGTCCGCGCGATCGGCGCGTCCAACTTCACGGCCGAGCGCCTGCAGGCCGCGCTCGACGTCTCTGCCCGCGAGGGCATCGCCCGCTTCGAGGTCCTCCAGAACCGCTACAACCTCGTCGCCCGGGACGACTACGAGGGTGAGCTCGTCGACCTGCTGATCCGCGAGGGCATCGCGTCCGCCCCTTACTCGAGCCTCGCGAGCGGCTTCCTCACGGGCAAGTACCGCGGCGCGGACGTCGACAGCCCGCGCGCGGGCGCGGCCTCCAAGTACTACGACGACCACGGCCGCGCCCTGCTCGAGGTGCTGGACCGGGTCGCCGATGCGCACGGCGTCTCCGTCACCACGGTCTCGCTCGCGTGGCTCCGGGCCCAGCCGTCGGTCACCGCGCCGATCGCGAGCGCGCGCGACCTCACGCAGCTGCCCGACCTCCTCGCCTCCGTCGACCTCGAGCTGACGGCCGACGAGATCCGGGACCTCTCCGCGGTCTGATCCGCGGGAGGCCGGCCGGCCGTGCCCCGGTCCGGGGCCGTCACGCGTCTCGTGGGCGGTCCCGGACCTGCTATCGTCGTATGGTTCCAGCGCGTCTCCGACGCGCCCGGGCACGCCCCCATAGCTCATTGGTAGAGCACTTCCTTGGTAAGGAAGAGGTAGTGAGTTCAATCCTCACTGGGGGCTCGATCCCTCAGGCGGCCGCGGCCGACCGCGAGGGTCATGGCGGGGTAGCTCAGGTGGTTAGAGCACACGGCTCATAATCGTGGTGTCGCGGGTTCAAGTCCCGCTCCCGCTACGGAAGCGCGGATCCTCATTCGGATCCGTCCTCCTCGATAGGCCCCGGACACCTCTCGCCAGGTTCCGGGGCCTTTCCTCTGCCCTCGTGCGGGGCCGCCGCCCTGACGCGGGGTCTCTGCCCGGCTCTGGTGCGCCCGCCGGCCGCGTGTCCTCCCGTGGCCGCTGCCCTTCCGGCGCCAGCACCCACGGCGTAGCCTCCGGGCATGACCCACCACGAATCCCCCGACCACCCCGACCACGCCTCGGGCGCCGAGCACGACGACGTGCTCTACAAGACCCAGGGCAACCCCGTCCCCGACGCGCACGACGAGGAGCGCCGCGAGGCACCCGCCGGCGGCGACTACACCGCCAGCGAGTCCGAGGAGGAGAAGGAGGCGCGCGAGGGCGGCGCCTGATCCGCACTCCGCGCACCGTGCGCACGAGGGCCGCCGCGACGCGTTCGCGGCGGCCCTCGCGCATCCCCGGGCCCGTCCTCGCGGGCCGTCGCGGGCCCTCCGGGGGGCGACACGCCGGGTCGGCATGGGCGCCGGATCCGCTCCGTCGGCCCGGATCCGCATGACGACGCGGAAGGCGCCGCGACACGCCGAACCACTAGATGTAGTGGAATGACAGGTCTGTAGTTCGGGTTATATAGTGGAGAACCTCACCGCCCCACCGGGTGGCCGAGCAACCCGGATCCTCGCGAAGACGCGGATCCGGAGGCCATCGGGGCGAGAGCCACGAGACCTGAGGAACCGCACCGGCGGTTCCCGACCAGACACAACGGGAGGCACCCATGGACTACGACAACAACGACACCGTCGGCGGCTACGCGATCCCCGTCGACCCCATGGAGCTCCTGCAGTGCGACTCCTGCCAGTAGGCAGCTGACGCCGCAGCAGCGGAATCGCGACGAGGGCCCCGGTCCCCACGAGAAGTGGGGGCCGGGGCTCTCGCGTACCCGGGGAAGGCCCCGCGCCGGGGCGCTCGCGCACCCGCCGCGTAGGATCGTCCGGTGCCAGTGAATCCAGAGCTCCAGGGTCGCGTGCTCCCCGCCGCCGCCCCGTACCTGGTGGGACGCGAGAAGGTGCGCGAGTTCGCCCGCGCCGTCGGCGCCACCCACCCCGTCCACCTCGACCCCGAGGCGGCGCGCGCCGCCGGCCACGCCGATGTGGTCGCGCCGAGCACGTTCCCCGTCGTGGTGCAGGAGGCGACGCTCGCGCAGCTTCTGGCCGAGCCCGACGCCGGCATCGACTTCAGCCGCGTCGTCCACGGCGAGCAGGCCTTCACCTACTCGCGGCCCGTGGTCGCGGGCGACGAGCTGACCGCCACGCTCACCGTCACCAAGGTCGCCACGCTCGGCGGCAACGCGATGGTGACCGCCGAGTCCGCCATGGTCGACGCATCCGGCGCGCACGTCGTCACGGCCGTCTCCACCCTCGTGGTCCGCGGGGACGACGCGTGAGCGCCGTGGCAGTGCCGGACATCGCCGACCTCGCGGTGGGCGACGTCGTGGCCGAGCGCTCCGTGCACCTCACGCGCGACTCCCTCGTCCGCTACGCGGGCGCGTCGGGCGACTTCAACCCCATCCACTACCGCGACGACGTGGCCGCGTCGGTCGGGCTGCCGGGCGTGCTCGCCCACGGCATGCTCACGATGGGCCAGGCCGTGCAGCCCGTGGCGGACTGGGCGGGCGATCCGTCGCGCGTCGTCTCCTACGGCGTGCGGTTCACGCGGCCCGTGGTCGTGGATCCCGCCGACGGCCAGGACCTGACGGTCGTCGCCAAGATCGGCGCGATCGACGCCGAGGCGGGGACCGTGCGCATCGACATCGCCGTCTCCGTCGACGGGAAGACCGTCCTCGGCCGCGCGCAGGCGCAGGTCCGGCTGGCGTAGGGCCCCGTGACGATCGAGACGCACCGCGACGCCCCGCTCGCCGACCTCACGACGCTGCGCGTCGGGGGTCCGGCCGAGGAGCTCGTGACCGTGAGCGAGCGCGACGAGCTCGTCGACACGCTCCTCGGCCTGTGGGCCGTCGGCGAGGACTGGATGGTGCTCGGCGGCGGATCCAACTCCCTCATCTCGGACGAGGGGGTCGCCGGCACGGTCATCCGCATCGCGACCCGCGGCGTCGAGATCGGCGAGGAGCGGGCCGACGGCACCGTCCTCGTGCGCGTGCAGGCCGGCGAGCCGTGGGACGCGCTCGTCGCCCGCACGGTGGCTGACGGCCTGGCCGGGCTCGAGGCGCTCTCGGGGATCCCCGGATCCACCGGCACCTCGCCCGTGCAGAACATCGGCGCGTACGGCCAGGAGGTGGCCGACGTCCTCGAGGGCGTCGACTTCCTCGACTACGAGACGGGCGAGGTGGAGCGCCTGGGCGCCGCCGACCTCGGCCTCGGCTACCGCACCTCCGCGCTCAAGCGCGGGCGCGTGGGCGTCGTGCTCTCGGTGGACTTCGCGCTCACCCGCGGGGAAGGACCCGACGCGCTCGGCCTGCCCGTCGCCTACCCGCAGCTCGCCGGCGCGCTCGGCGTGGAGCTCGGCGACCGCGTGCCCGTAGCCCGCGTGCGCGAGACCGTGCTCGCCCTCCGCGCGTCCAAGGGCATGGTGCTCGACGACGCGGATCCCGACACCTGGAGCGCCGGCTCCTTCTTCACGAACCCCATCGTCAGCGCCGCGTTCGCCCGCACGCTCCCGGCCGATGCCCCGCGCTGGCCGCAGGAGGATCCGCTCCGGGACCTCGTCGTGCCGCTCGGCGACCAGTGGGAGGTGGCCGAGGCCATCGAGCGCGAGGCGGCCGCGCGTCGCCGCCGCGAGCCGGCTGCCGTGAAGCTCAGCGCCGCGTGGCTCATCGAGCACTCGGGCGTGCACCGCGGCTTCCGGCTGCCGGGATCCGGTGCGGCCGTCTCCTCCAAGCACACGCTCGCCCTCACCAACCGCGGCACCGCGACCGCCGAGGACGTCGCCGCCCTCGCGCGCTACGTGCAGGGCCGCGTGATGAGCGAGCACGGCGTGATCCTGCAGCCCGAGCCCGTGCTCGTCGGCCTCTCCCTCTAGGAGCGGGCCGGGCGGCACGGGCCGGGCGGCGGATCAGGCCAGCAGGTCGCGGATCCGGTGCACGCCCTCGCACATAGAGAGGCCCACCCGCCTTACCTGGCGAGTTGGGCCCCTCGCCGCATTATTTCCCCTTGGAGGTGCGGAACATGCGGATCGCGCTTATCAATGCGATTGCCAGGAATATGCCCGAGGCGAGCCACAATATCGAGGCATAGCTGCTGAATGGCGCGATTTGGCTCATGATCAAGCCGGGGATCGCTAGCAGCACAGCGACGGTGGCAATCGACTTGGGTGCTCTCGTGCTTGTATTCATACTCACGTCTCCTCAGCTGTAGTGGTTCGCCATGCCGATGCAGAACGTTACCGTGCCACTGAAGCCTGCCGATGCGGCCCCGAGGCAGACGAGGCACCCTGCTCCGAACGTTACTACGCAGATAGCAGCACAAGCGATGCTGATACCAGTGATCACCCACGCGGCGATGCCGGCGTTAGAGAGGCACTCATTGAAGTTACCCCACCAATCCCCTCTCTGATAGTCCATGGGCGAGATCGCCCCACCCTGCGAAGCCAGCGGCACAGAGACGCGGTCCTCCGGAGCGCTCACTTGTTGGTTCAGTAAGGTCTTGTCTCCGACCCAGACGTGAACCGTCCCTGAGGTCGGCGAAGTGGCCTTGAACATGAATTCAGTCGTGTCGAGGAGCTTCCCCGCGTCATCGAAGAAGGCGGTGATGCTCGTCTGTTGCTCGACGCCTTGGCCTGCAATGACCGGAATGCGGAGTATTCGAAGATCAGAAGCGACCCGCCATGCTGTCGCACTCTCGACAGAGAAAGCGAGTCCGCTTTGGCTGTGGATTCCGGCTCGGTCGTAAGCAGCCTCGAGGTCCTGGGCTTCGGGCTAAGCCAGGTCTTTCCAGGCATCCTGTTCCGTCTGGGTCTTTAGCGCGTAGTCCTGAACTTCAGCCGCAGTCGGGCTGGATTTGGCTGTGCGAGCCGACGAGGATGCGCTGACGGCATAGGCGGGCAGTGCAGATGCCAAGACAAGAAGCAGGGAAACTCCAATCGCGCCTAGCGGCAATTTTACTGATGGGAGGATGCGGACATGTTTCATAATCAACCTTCTTCGCTTGGTTCGCGAATTGATTGGCTAAAGCTTGATTCTTCGTTGTGTGCGAGACATGAGACCCGGGCGCGACGACGAAGCGTTGCCTATTGACGTGGCTTGATTCCGGCGCCGATCGGCAAGGCATGGGCCTAGAGGTGCGCGCCTATGTAGCCGTTCACGTGCAATTTCGCGAAGGGACGGCGTCTTGGGGCGGACGGGGTGGAGACCCTTCGATGCTTCGCCTGGGGCGCATGGACGGATGCGGTGGTCCTGTGGTGCCCGTTTCTGGGAAGGCCCTCCCGGTGTCGCGGGCCGGATCGACGTCGATCCGTGGAGCGAGGTGTTGTGCGCGTTCGTCCTCGCCATAAGTCGCCTGTCGATGACTGGCGTTGGCGGCAACGTATCGCGCACCACGCCTGTGCTGCGCGTGAACTGCACAGGGTGGGACGCGGGTGTGCGCCGTGTGGGTAAGGCCGGGGGCGGTGGGCCTCAGGAGCGTGTCGCCGAGGCCGGGACCTTGCTCGTGAGAATCACGCTTGCCTGGAGCCCACCGGCTCAGGATTCGCGGGCCACCGGGCCCGCCCGCCGTATCATCCTCTGAGGCAGGCCTATCGGCGCCGCTTCGACCGCAGTGTGCACAGGTGATCGTGCTCGTCAGGAAAGCCGACGGCGATCATGGATGATCACAGCGTCGGCTCTGGCGGTCCATCTGGATGCGAGTGTGTCTCACGCCTATGCCGAAGTCAGCCTGAAGACCTCGACCCGCTAGAACGGCTGATTTGTCGGACGTGTCTCCGCGGCTTCCACCGGACGGTGTGTTTCCCGCGCGGGAACGCACTACCTCGGGCGCGCCGCGGGTCGACCGCTGGGGCCCGGCCTCGGGTCAGGCCAGCAGGTCGCGGATCCGGCGCACGCCCTCGAGCAGCGCGTCGTCGCCGAGCGCGTAGCTGAAGCGCAGGAACCCGCTCGGGCCGAACGCCTCGCCGGGCACCGCGGCGACCTCGGCCTTCTCGAGCAGCACGTCGGCGACCTCGAGGGAGGTGGTCGGCGTGACGCCGTCGATGTCGCGGCCGAAGAGGCCCGTGACGTCGGGGTAGACGTAGAAGGCGCCCTGCGGGGTGGGCGTGACGAAGCCGGGGATGGCGTCGAGCTCGGCGACGATCGTGCGGCGACGGCGGTCGAAGGCCTCGCGCATCCGGTCGACGGTGTCGCGCGGACCGCGGAGCGCGGCGATGGCCGCGCGCTGCGACAGGTTCGAGACGTTCGAGGACAGGTGCGACTGGAGGTTGCCCGCGGCCTTGATGGCGTCGGCGGGGCCGACCATCCATCCCACGCGCCAGCCGGTCATCGCGTAGGTCTTGGCGACGCCGTTGACGAGGATCGTGCGGTCGGCCAGGGCCGGCACGACGTCGACGATGCTCGCGGCCTCGGCTCCGTCGTAGACGAGGTCCTGGTAGATCTCGTCGCTGATGACCCAGAGGCCCTTCGATTCCGCCCACTCGCCGATCTCGCGGGTCTGCTCCCGCGAGTGGACGGCGCCGGTGGGGTTCGACGGCGAGACGAAGAGCAGCACCTTGGTGCGCGGGGTCCACGCGGCCTCGAGCTGCTCGACGGTCACGAGGTAGCCCTGGTCGGCGCCCGCGAAGACGTCGACGGGCACGCCGCCCGCGAGACGGATGGCCTCGGGGTAAGTGGTCCAGTACGGCGTCGGCACGAGGACCTCGTCGCCGTCGTCGAGCAGCGTCTGGAACGCCTGGTAGACGGCCTGCTTGCCGCCGTTCGTGACGATGATGCGGTCGATCCCCACATCCAGCCCGGACGAGACGCGCGTCTTCTCGGCGATCGCCTCGCGGAGGTCGGGCAGTCCCGCTGCCGCGGTGTAGCGGTGGTTGCGGGGATCCCGCGCGGCCTCGACCGCGGCCTCGACCACGTAGTCGGGCGTCGGGAAGTCAGGCTCGCCCGCGGCGAAGCTGATGACGGGGCGTCCGGCGGCCTGCAGGGCCTTGGCCTTGCCGTCGACCTTGAGGGTCGCGGACTCGGCGATGGATCCGATGCGGGTGGAGACGCGGCTGAGGGGGACGGTGCTCTGCGGTTCGGCCATGCCCATGAGCATAGGGATGCGGGCGGGGCACCACGCGGGTGGGGCGATGGCCGGACGACCGGCCCGACCGGGTGCCCGCGGATGCTGGTACACTCGTCCGCGTCGGTATCTCCTCCACGCTCTTCCGCGCCTTCTTCCGTCCGTGCTCGCACGGTCGTGGTGCTTGAGGGCAGGCGGGTGACGACGCAGAGGGTGGTGGCTCAATTGGTAGAGCAGCGGTCTCCAAAACCGCAGGTTGCAGGTTCGAGTCCTGTCCGCCCTGCTAGATGGAACGGGTCCCCGGGCGCGTGACATCGCGGCTCGCCCGAACTCCGGGCGAAAGCCGAGCAATGCAGGAAGGGACCCACGCGTGGCGCGGAAGATCGTCGACGAGCCGAGCGAGGAGATCGTCGCGCAGGCTCGCGAGCAGCGGGACGCACGACGCAACCCCTTCGCCCGGCTGGTGCTCTTCATCAAGCAGGTCGTGCAGGAGCTCAAGAAGGTGGTCACCCCCACCCGCAAGGAGCTGTTGACGTTCACGGGAGTGGTGCTGGCCTTCGTCATCGTCATGATGGTGATCGTCTCGCTCCTCGATCAGCTGTTCGGGTACCTCGCCATCGTGGTGTTCGGCAACGGGGCCTAGCACCGCAGGCGGCCCGAGAGGGTCGTCCGGGAGGCGCGCGCATCGCGGGCTGACCACGGTGCCTGCGCGCGGCGCGGCACGGCGGCGGCCGGGATCCCGACGGGTCCCGCGTCCGCGCGGCCCGGCGCGGCACAAGCACGGCACGGAACGGCAACGCACGACGAAGAACGAGGGAAGTAGATCCATTGGCTGAGAGCAAGCGCGACGACGTCGACCTCGCCCCCGCGGCGGAGCAGTCCTCCGAGGTGGACGCGGTCCAGGAGGGCCACTCCATCGAGTCCTCCGAGGAGAGCTCGGACGCGGCGGAGCACACCGCCCTGCACGTCGAGGGCGACTCGGTCGAGACCGACCTGACGGCCGCGCTCGACGCGATGGAGTCCGTCGACGACCCCGAGGCCGACGCCATCGTCGAGGACGCGCTCGACATCGACTCGCCCGACGAGGCCGAGGCCGCCGTCGAAGCGACCGACGACGAGGCGGAGGAGGAGGCAGCCGAGGAGGCTCTCGAGCCCGCCGACGTCACGCCCGCCACCGCGGACGACATCGCCGAGGCTGAGGCCGACCTGGTGCCCGACGAGGACGCGTCCGCCGAGGACGCCGCCGAGGTCGACCCCTACGAGGAGTTCCGCAAGGAGCTCCGCTCCAAGCCGGGCAAGTGGTACGTCATCCACTCCTACGCGGGCTTCGAGCGCCGCGTGAAGAGCAACATCGAGAACCGCATGGTGTCGCTCAACATGGAGGACGACATCTACCAGATCGAGGTCCCGATGGAGGACGTCGTCGAGATCAAGAACGGCCAGCGCAAGATGGTCAACCGCGTGCGCATCCCCGGCTACGTGCTGGTGCGCATGGCCCTCAACGAGGACAGCTGGTCGGTCGTCCGCCACACCCCCGGCGTCACGGGCTTCGTGGGCAACGCCCACAACCCCACGCCCCTCCGCTTCGAGGAGGCCTTCTCCATGCTGAAGAGCCTCGTCGAGATCAAGGAGGTGGCGCAGGTCAAGGGCCAGCCCACCAAGGGCGGCCAGGCGCAGCGCGTCGTCGCCGCCGAGGTCGACTTCGAGATCGGCGAGACCATCACGATCAAGGAGGGCTCGTTCGCGGGCCTCCCCGGCTCCATCAGCGAGATCAAGCCCGAGAGCGGCAAGCTCACGGTGCTCGTCTCCCTGTTCGAGCGCGAGACCCCGGTCGAGCTCAGCTTCGACCAGGTCACCAAGCTCTAGGCGGTCGGGCCGCGCGGCCCGCTCGATCTAGCAATCAAGAAGAAGGAAGAGAAATGGCACCGAAGAAGAAGGTCACGGGTCTGATCAAGCTGCAGATCAAGGCCGGCGCCGCCAACCCCGCACCGCCCATCGGGCCGGCGCTGGGACAGCACGGCGTCAACATCATGGAGTTCTGCAAGGCGTACAACGCCCAGACGGAGTCGCAGCGCGGCAACGTCATCCCCGTCGAGATCACCGTCTACGAGGACCGGACGTTCACGTTCATCCTCAAGACGCCCCCGGCCGCGGAGCTCATCAAGAAGGCCGCCGGAGTCGCCAAGGGCTCGGGCACGCCGCACACGGTCAAGGTCGCGAAGCTCACGATGGACCAGGTCCGCGAGATCGCCGAGCAGAAGCAGGCCGACCTCAACGCCAACGACATCGACGCCGCGGCGAAGATCATCGCCGGCACCGCCCGCTCCATGGGCATCACGGTCGAGGCCTAGCCTCCACCACTCAGCGGTCCCGTCCGGGATCCGCTCCAGCATCACGCGGGAGAGCCGGCCAGGCTCACATCAACCGCACTCTCGAATCAGGAGACACGAATGGCGAAGTCAAAGGCCTACCGGGCCGCAGCCGAGAAGATCGACCTCACGAAGGCGTACACCGCCTCGGAGGCCGTCGAGCTCGCGCGCGAGACCGGTTCCAGCAAGTTCGACAGCACCGTCGAGGTCGCGCTCAAGCTCGGCGTCGACCCCCGCAAGGCAGACCAGATGGTCCGCGGCACCGTCATCCTTCCTCACGGTACCGGCAAGACCGCCCGCGTCATCGTCTTCGCGACGGGCCCCGCGGCCGAGGCGGCCATCGCCGCGGGCGCCGACGAGGTCGGCGGCGACGAGCTCATCGAGAAGGTGGCGGGCGGCTACACGTCGTTCGACTCCGCCGTCTCGACGCCCGAGCTCATGGGCAAGGTCGGTCGTCTCGGCAAGGTGCTCGGCCCGCGTGGCCTCATGCCCAACCCGAAGACCGGCACGGTCACCCCGGACGTCGCGCGCGCGGTGTCCGACATCAAGGGCGGCAAGATCGAGTTCCGCGTCGACAAGCACGCGAACGTCCACTTCGTGGTCGGCAAGGCGAGCTTCTCGCCCGAGCAGCTCTCGGAGAACGTCGGCGCCGCGCTCGAGGAGATCGTCCGCCTCAAGCCGTCCTCCTCGAAGGGCCGCTACGTGCAGAAGGCCACGGTCTCCACGACCTTCGGCCCCGGCATCCCGGTGGACGTCAACTCCATCTAGCCCCATCGCGCGCGAGCGCACGCACGACATGCAGCACAGGAAGGGCCCGCTCCGGCGGGCCCTTCCGTCATTCCCGGGCCGCGCGGCTGCCTAGGCTCTCGAGGGTGAGCATCCCGGATCCCGCCGTCACTCCTGCCGTCCCGTCCTTCCGCGTGGCCGTTCCCGCCGACGCCGACGCGGTCGCCGCCCTCGCCGCCCGCACGTTCGCGCTCGCGTGCCCGCCGACGACCACGGCGGAGGCGATCGCGGAGCACATCCGCACCGTGCTCTCGCCCGCGCGCTTCCGGGCGCACCTGGCGGATCCGGCGCACCGGGTGGTGCTCGCCGAGGTCGGCGGGGAGATGGTCGGGTACACGATGGTCGTCGCCGCCCCGCCCGCCGACGCCGACGTGGCCGGCGTGCTGCGGCTGCGGCCGGAGGTCGAGCTGAGCAAGGTGTACGTCGAGGCGGGGTCGCACGGGGTCGGCGTCGCGCGGCCGCTCATGGCGGAGACGCTGCGCGTCGCGCGCGAGCTCGCGGGGGAGCGGGGGCTCGACGGCGAGGCCGGGATCTGGCTGGGCGTGAACGAGCACAACTCGCGTGCCATCCGGTTCTACGAGCGCAGCGGGTTCCGCATCGTGGGGACGCGGTCGTTCCGACTGTCGGATGCGGTCGAGACGGACCATGTGATGGAGCAGGCGCTGGCCGCGACCGCCGGAGAGTAGCGGGGCGTGGATCAGCCCCGCGACACGTTGAGGACGACCTTGCCGCGTGCGTGCCCGCTCTCCATGTGGCGGTGCGCCTCGGCGGCGTCCTCCAGGTCGAAGACCTCGTCGACGTAGACCTTGATGTCCCCGGACTCCAGCAGCCGCGAGATCACCGCGAGCTTCTGCCCGTCGGGCGCGACCTCGTAGTGGGTGGCGCGCACGCCCACGGCGGCGGCGTCCTGCACGAGGGTCGGCCAGCCGCGGACCGGCGCGCTGACCAGGAGGCCGTCACGGCGGAGGACCTGCAGCGAGCGGGTGCCGGTGTCGTCCGTGCAGTTGCCGACCAGGTCGATCACCACGTCCACGTCCTCGAGCACGTCCTCGAAGCGCACCTGCGTGCGGTCGATGACCTCGTCGGCGCCGAGCTCCGCCAGCCAGTCGACGTTGCGGGGCGAGCCCGTCGCGACGACCCGTGCCCCGAAGTGGCGCGCGAACTGCACCGCGAAGTGGCCGACGCCCCCGGCTCCCGCGTGGATCAGGACGACCTGTCCCTCGTGCGCCCGGCCGATGTCGACGACCATGCCCCACGCGGTGAGGGCGCTCACGGGCGTCGCCGCCGCCTCGACGTGCGAGAGGCGCGCGGGCTTGCGGGCGAGGCTCACGCTCGGGACGGCGATGTAGGGGGCGTAGCTGCCGGGCATCCGCGGCACCATCGCGAGGCCGAACACCTCGTCGCCCGGATGCAGCGCGTGGTCCTCGTAGGGCGACTCGACGACGACGCCGCTGAAGTCGCGGCCGAGCACCGCCGGGAGCGCGCCGAGGGTCGGCCCGCCGGACTCGCCCGCCCGCAGCCGCAGGTCGATGGGGTTCACGCCCGCGGCGACGACCTTCACCAGCACCTCCGAGTCGAGGCGGTGCGGCACCGGTACGTCCGCGAGGTGCAGCACGTCGGGTCCGCCGGTCTCCGCGACGACGACGGCGCGCATGGTCTCCCCGTGCGGGGCGAGGGCGATCGCCGCAGCCGCCCGATCCCGCTCGGCCTCGGCGGCGACGACGGCTCTCGACTGGACGACCTGGCTCATCGTGCGACCCCTCCCCGGAAGGCGGCGGCATGGTGGATCCCATCGCGCCCCCGCTCGTCCAGTGAAGTCGCCGCGTGAGTCGGGCGTGTTTCCGCGGTGTTCCCCGGGCGAGAAGAATGCGGGAGGGCACCCGGGGATGGCGGGCGCGCAGGACCGGGTCGGCGGCTCAGGCCAGGCCGCGGGCTCCCGCCGGCGCGTTCGCCATGCGCACGATGAGCGCGATGAGGTCGTTCGCGCGCGCCACCAGCGCGGCGATCTCGGCCTCGTCCCGGTCGATCCACTTCCACTTCGGGATCTCGTGCACGGGCACGAAGTCCACGTGCTGCTCCCAGACGATGAGCGAGCGCTCGGCGCCGAGCACGTACTGCTGCCACCAGATCTGCCGCAGGTAGTTGCGCGGGATGCTGCGCCACGGCTTCGCGGTGGTCTTGATCTCGGCGAGCTCGAGGCGGCCGTCGGCGCGCAGACCCACGCCGTCGGGGGTGGCGAGGTGGCGGCGCTAGCTGTACTGGGTCATGACGTTGGTGACACTCGGGCCGCGGGCGTGAGCCCGTGGCTTGAGTGGATTCGTTCAGTGTTGTAGTGCTCGATGAAGGGGTCAAGCGCGTCGGCCCGGTGTTGGTTGCCGGTGAAGGGTTGCCGGTAGGCCCACTCGGTCGCGAGGGTCCGGTTGAAGCGCTCGACCTTGCCGTTCTGCCAGGGGCAGTGCGGGCGGATGAACTTCTGCCGCGCGCCCAGGTCCTGGACGGCGTTCTTGAACACGGTCGAGTGCCGGTAGGCGAACGCGTTGTCCGTGATGACCCGCTCGATCCGGGTGATCCCATGCCCGGCGAAGTACGCCGCTGCGCGGGTCAGGAACCCGGCCGCGGTCGCGCCTTTCTCATCGGGATGGATCTCCGCGTAGGCGAGACGGGTGTGGTCATCGACCGCGGCATGGACGTAATCGAACCCGATCCCGCGGCCGCGGACCTGCTCGCTGCGCCCGTGGACCCGCCAGCCGCCTCCGTCCGGGATCCTCCCGAGCTTCTTCACGTCCACGTGGATCAGATCACCCGGATGCTCGTGCTCATACCGGTGCGCCGTTGACCGGGATGCCCGGATCACGGCCCCGGTGACGGGGTCCAACCATGCCAACGGCGGCGCCCCGTGCCGGCGCAGGATGCGGGAGATCGTACGGGATGGAACACCTGTCACCGGCGCCAGCCGCGCAGGACCCGCCCGCAACTGGGCCCGCGCTTCCAGCACGGCCCGTTCCCGCTCCGGGCTCGTTCGCCTCGGTACTGACCGGGGCCGCGATGACCGATCCGTCAGCCCTCGCAGCCCCTCGGCACGGAACCGGTTCACCCATCGATGCGCGCACTGCCGCGACACCCCCAGCTCCCGCGCGACGTGCGCGACCGGCCGACGATCCTCCACCACCCGCCGCACGAGGAGAACCCTCCCGTGAACCGTCAGACGAGCATTACCGTGGGACATCGAGGCCTCCTGGCGATGGTTGAACTGAACAGCTCCATCAAGCCAGGAGGCCTCTTCACACGCCCCGAAGTGTCACCAACGTCATGGCCGAGTACAGCTAGGCGAGCGGGTCGCGTACGTCCTCGAAGAGCCCCGATTCCGCCGAGCGGCCCGCCGCCTCCATCAGCGCGAGGCTGCCGAGGTTGTCACGGCCGCTGGTCTCGGGCGGCGGGCCGCCGAGGATCGAGAGGGCGAAGGCGCGCAGGCCCGCGCCGCGGCTCGTGAAGGTCAGCTCGCCGTCCTCGCCGGAGATGCGCCACTCGCCCGCCCACGGTGTGACGGGTCCGCGGTGCAGCCAGCTGCCGCGGTAGTCGACGATCAGGCCGCCCTCCAGCTCGATGACCATGGAGGCGACCGCGGGATCCCGGTAGTGGCTGAACGACGGGCGGCTGGTGCGGGCGAACACGCGCACGGCCTCGCGGCCGGTGACCATGCGGATCAGGTCGAAGTGGTGGATCGCCATGTCGTTGATGATCGGCTGCGGGAACCGGTAGTGCGGGTAGTCGTCGGGCTCGTCGTTGTCCCACTGGCGGAAGTCGATCTCGATGGTCGCGACCTCGCCGAGCGCGTCGGCCGCGAGCAGCTCGCGCACGCGGCGCGGCGCTGGGTACCAGCGGTAGTTCTGGCTGACCTGCACGATGAGGCCGAGCTCCTCGCCGCGGCGCACCACGGCGGCGGCCTCCGCGGTCGAGTTCGCGAACGGCTTCTCGACGATCACGTGCTTGCCCGCCTCGAGCGCCTCCAGCGCGAGCGGCGCGTGCGTGACGGCCGGCGCCGTGACGATGACGGCATCCGCCTCCACCGCGGCGAGCGCGTCGGCGAGCGAGGCGAAGGCGGCCTCGGCGGGGAGCCCGATGAGCGCGCGCACCTTCTCGCGGGTGGGCTCGCTCGGATCCACGATCGCGGCCACCTCGATCTCGGCGACCGCGGGCACGGCATTCCGTGCCCAGTCGCCGCCCCAGCCGCCGAGGCCGACGTGGATCACTCGGACGCAGGGGCCGGAGGAGGCGGATGCGGCGGGCGCAGCGGCGGGAGCGGGCGCGGCGGGCGTCGCCGGGGTGGCCGGGGTCACGGGTGCGGCGGTCGTGGCGGGCGTGGCGGGCGTCAGCTTCGCGGCGCTCATCGGGCGAGGAACCAGTCGCGCGGGTGCTCGTCGGCAGTCAGCTCGGCGCGGCCGTCCGTCGGCGCGACCCAGCGGGCGGCGTTCGCGAGCACGCGGCGGATGTCGGGGTGGTGGTAGACGGGGTACTCCTGGTCGCCGGGCGAGAAGTAGAAGACGCGGCCGCGGCCGCGGTGGTAGGCGACACCGGAGCGGAAGACCTCGCCGCCCGCGAAGGTGGAGAGGAACACCTCCTCGTCGGGGCGCGGGATGTCGAACTGCTCGCCGTGCATCTCCTGCCGGTCGATGACGATCGGGTGCGGGATCCCGGCCGCGATCGGGTGCTGCGGCGCGATGGTCCACACCAGCTCGCGCTCGCCGTCGTTGCGCCACTTGAGCGAGCAGGTCGTGCCCATCAGGCGCGTGAAGACCTTCGAGTAGTGGCCGGAGTGCAGGACGACGAGGCCCATGCCGGCGTGCACGTGGCGGATCACGCGCGCGACGACCTCGTCGGACACCTCGCCGTGCGCCACGTGGCCCCACCAGTAGAGGACGTCGGTGGCGGCGAGGCGCTCCTCGGTGAGGCCGTGCTGATCCTCCTGGAGGGTCGCCGTGCTCACGCGCGCGTCGTCGCCGAGCAGCTCGCGGAGGCCGTCGGCGACCACGGCGTGGATCCCGTCCGGGTAGTGCGACAGGACGGTCGCGTCACCCCGGCTCTCGTGCACGTTCTCGTTCCAGACGACGATGTCCATGGCGCTCCTCGTTCGGCGGTGATCGGGGTGGGCGGGCGACGTTCGAGCGGCAGGGCCCGGATCCGGCCGTGACGCGGCGCAAGCCCGCGCCTACGATCGTACGCATGGCCCGCGCCGATGCGGGCGGTACGGAGGCCGCATGACCGCCAACGACGACGACCGCGGAACGATCCGATGAGCGGGCCGACCGGGAGCGCCGGGCCGACCGGCACCACCCGCCCCACCGCGTCCACCCGCCCGACCGACAAGGCCGTGCACGCCTGGTCGCTCGATGGGACGCTCGGGCGGCCGCGGGTCCCCGGCCCCGACGGATCCGGCCCCACCACCCCGGGCGGACGCGCCGCCGGGGCGCTCGACCTCCTCGACCTGCCCGCCGAGCTGGCGCGGCGCGGCTACCGGGCCGTGCAGATCACCCACTTCCAGCTGCCCACGCGGGACGCCGGGTACCTCGCCGACCTGCGGGCGTCGCTCGCCGCGTCGGGGATCACGCTCGACGCGTTCCTCGTCGACGACGGCGACCTCACGCACCCGGCCGACGCCGACCTGCACGAGCGGTGGATCTCCGCGCAGCTCGACGACGCCGAGGCGCTGGGTGCGCACCACGCGCGCGTCGTCGCCGGTCGGAGCGCGCCCACGCCGGAGACGCTCGCGGCGAGCGCAAGGCGGCTGTCGCGACTGGCCGCCGCGCATCCGGGAGTCGCCGTCGTCACCGAGAACTGGCGCGAGATGATGCCCGACGCGGACGCGGTGCTCGCGCTCCTGGCCGACGCCGGCGACGTGCGCCTCCTCATCGACCTCGGCAACTGGACGCAGCCCCACAAGCACGAGCAGCTCGCCCGCATCGCCGGGCACGCGGTCACGTGCCACGCCAAGGCCCACCGGGATGAGGCCGGCCGCCTCGACGACGTCGACTACGCCCGCTCCCTCCGCGTGCTGCAGGACGCGGGCTATCAGGGCGCGCTCGCCATGGTGAACGAGTCGACCCGGCCCGACGGATCCGACGAGTGGGACGGCCTCGAGCAGGAGCACGAGGTGGTGCGGCGGGTGTTCGGCTGAGGCGTACCCGGCTCAGCGCCCGGGCGCGCCCGACGCGTCCGCATCCTCCTCCGCCGCGACGTCCTTCGGCACCGCGAACTGGGTGCGGTGCAGCTCCTCGTACCGGCCGCCCGCGGCCAGCAGCTCCTCGTGCGTGCCGCGCTCGACGATGGAGCCGTCCTCGACCACGAGGATCAGGTCGGCGCTGCGGATGGTGGAGAGGCGGTGCGCGATGACGAGGGCCGTCCGCCCCTCGAGCGCCTCGCTCAGCGCGGCCTGCACGGCGGCCTCCGACGTCGAGTCCAGCGCCGCCGTCGCCTCGTCGAGGATGACGACGCGCGGGCGGGCGAGCAGCAGCCGCGCGATGGTCATGCGCTGACGCTCGCCGCCGGAGAGCCGGTAGCCGCGCTCCCCCACCATGGTGTCGAGCTGGTCCGGCAGGGAGCGGATGAGCGGCTCGAGCCGTGCGCGCCGCACGGCGTCCCACACCTCGTCGTCGGTCGCATCCGGCCGGGCCAGGCGCAGGTTGGACAGGATCGTCTCGTGGAACAGGTGGCCGTCCTGCGTCACCATGCCGAGGGTGTGCCGCATGGAGGCGAAGGTGACGTCGCGCACGTCCGTCCCCGCGAGGCGCACGGCGCCCGAGTCGACGTCGTACAGGCGCGAGAGCAGCTGCGCGATCGTGGACTTGCCCGCACCTGACGTGCCGACGATGGCGACGGTCTGCCCCGGCTCGATCCGGAAGGACACGCCGTGCAGCACCTCCTCGCCGCCGCGGGTGTCGAGCGTGGAGACCTCCTCGAGGGAGGCGAGGGACACCTTGTCCGCGGACGGGTAGGCGAAGCGGACGTCGTCGAACTCGACCGCCACCGGGCCCTCCGGGACGAGGACGGCGTCGGGCTTCTGCTGGATGAGCGGCTCGAGGTCCAGCACCTCGAAGACGCGCTCGAAGCTGACCACCGCGCTCATGATCTCCACCCGCGCGTTCGCGAGGCTGGTCAGCGGCGCGTAGAGGCGCGTGAGGAGGAGCGCGAGGGTGACCACCTCGCCGGTGTCGAGCTGGCCGGCCAGCGCGAGGAAGCCGCCGAGCCCGTAGACGAGCGCGAGGGCGGAGACGAGCATCAGCGCGGTGACGAAGACGAACTGCAGCATCGCGGTGCGGACCCCGATGTCGCGGACGCGGGCGGCGCGGACGCGGAACTCCTCGGACTCCTCGTCGGGCCGGCCGAACAGCTTGACGAGGGTGGCGCCGGGCGCCGAGAATCGCTCGGTCATCTGCGTGCTCATGGCGGAGTTGTGGTCGGCGGCCTCGCGGCGGAGCGCGGCGAGGCGACCGCCCATGCGGCGCGCGGGCACGAGGAACAGTGGGAGCATGACCACCGCGAGCACCGTCACCAGCCGCGACGTGCTGAGCATGACGATGAGGGTGAGGATCAGCGCCACACGTTCGTGACCACCCCGGACAGCGTGCCGCTGAAGGCCTGCTGCGCGCCGATCACGTCGTTGTTGAGGCGGCTCACGAGGGCGCCCGTGCGCGTGCGGGTGAAGAACGCGATCGGCATCTTCTGCACGTGGTCGAACACGGCGGTGCGGAGGTCGAGGATCACGCCCTCGCCGATCCGCGCCGAGTACCAGCGCGTCACGAGCGAGACGCCGGCGTCGGCCACCGCCACGAGGGCGATGACGACGGCGAGCCGCACGATGGTGGCGACCTCGCCCCGGGCGACGATGACGTCGACCACCTGGCCGGCGAGCACCGGGGTCGCCACCGCGAGGAACGCGCCGACGACGGACAGCCCGATGAAGAGCAGCAGCTTCGCCCGGTACGGCACCGCGAACGTCATGATCCGCTTCACGGACTCCCGGGAGATGCCATTCCGGCCGTCCCGCGCGCTCGAGATCTTGTAGAGCGAGCTCCAGGCGACGCCTTCCATGCTCATGGTGGTTCCTTTCGTAGGCACGCGGCCTGATGCGAGCGGCGGACCGCCCGGGCTCGGGTCGCCCGGCGGCGGACCGGGTGTCCGCGTCGCTGCTCCGACCGGGCGTCGTCGTCGTGACCGGATCCGCGGACACGGCGTGGACGGATCGTCCTGCCGGTGGGCCCATGCCCATCATGAGCCACGGATGACGGCGATCACGCCCAGCCGATGAACCGTCACCCGATGGCCGTCGGGCGGAGGACGTAGCCGGCGTCCGCCTCGCGGACCACGTGTCCGCCGCAGGATGCGCCGCGGCGACCCCCGGAGTCCCTCCTCCGCCGGGCGAGGCCAGGGCACCGCCGTTCCTAGCGGGAGGGCATGACCTCGATCACGCAGACACCGACGCCCGCACGGCCCACCGCGGCGACCGCTCGCATGGCGACCGCCGCCGACTGGATCGCCCACTTCCACGCCAACGCCGACCGGCACCTCAGCCCCGAGCAGCTGATCCCGTCCGGCACGCCCTCGCCGCTCGACGCCCGCACCCGCCGCGCCTTCGTCCGCTCGTTCCAGCGGTTCGCGCTCGGCGAGAGCGGCGACGGGGTCCACCTCCTGCGGATGGCGACCGCCGCGGGCGATCCCGCGTACACGCACGCGCTCGCGCTCCTCGTGCAGGAGGAGCAGAAGCACGCGGCGCTGTTCGTGCGCGCGCTCGACCACCTGCACGCGCCCGCGCTGCCCGCGCACTGGACGGACGCGGCGTTCACCCGGCTGCGGCACCTCATCGGGCTGCGGACGGAGATCAGCCTGTTCCTCATCGCGGAGACGGTCGCGACGGGCTACTTCCACGCCCTCGCCGACCACGCCCCGGATCCCGCGCTCCGCGCCCTCGGGCAGCGCATCGCGGACGACGAGCTGGACCACGTCCGCTTCCAGATCGACCGCCTCCGCACCGGCTTCCGCGACACCCCCGCTCCCCTGCGCGCGGTCATCGGCGCCGCGTGGACGGTCGTCGCGGCGGGCGCGGCGACGGTGATCGTCGTCGACCACCGGGCGGCCCTCCGTGCCTGCGGCGTCGCGCCGCGGGCGTACTGGGGCCGGGCGATGCGCGGCTTCGGGGCGGCGGCGCGGTCGGTGCTGGTGGATCCGCGGGCGCCGCTGCTGGGGCCGGCGGGCGCCGCCGACGCGCCCGCACGCGCCTGACGCCGCGCACGCCGGAGGGGCGGGCCGCCTCCTCGGCGACCCGCCCCTCCTCTGTCCCTCAGCGCCGGGCGACGAGGATCATGCGATCCTCTTGCCCGCGCTCGTCTTCACGAGCGACGGGTAACCGGCCTTTGCGCCAGTCGTGGCGACGGTGATCGTCGCGCCCT
Source organism: Clavibacter sepedonicus (assembly GCF_000069225.1). Taxonomy (GTDB): domain Bacteria; phylum Actinomycetota; class Actinomycetes; order Actinomycetales; family Microbacteriaceae; genus Clavibacter; species Clavibacter sepedonicus. The sequence continues at coordinate 2,787,059 of NC_010407.1, forward strand.
TGTCGGCCGCGACGAGCGAGTACGTCGTCGCCGTCGCGCCGGGGATCGCGACGCCGTTGCGCTTCCACTGGTACGTCACCGTCACGGGCTGCGGAGTCCAGGCGCCGGCCTTCGCGGTGAGCGTCTGACCCACCTTGAGGACGCCGGAGACCGTCGGTGCGACGCCCGTGATGATCGGTTGCGGCACGCGGGCTGTCGCGGCCGAGGTCTTCGTCGCCGAGGTGAAGCCCGCCTTCGCACCCGTGACGGAGATGGTGATCTGCGTCCCGGCATCTGCGGGGACGACCGTGTAGGTCGGGTTGGTGGCTCCGGGAATGGCGTTTCCGTTGCGGTTCCACTGGTAGCTCAGGGCGACCGGCTTCGGCTCCCACGTGCTGGTGCGCACCGTGAGGATGTTGCCGACCTTCGCGGTGCCGATGATCGACGGCGCCGGCGTGGACGTGAGGAGCTGCGTCGCCGACGGGGCATGCCCGGTCGTGGCGGTCACCTCGCCCCATCTGGAGAAGTCTGCACCGCCGCCGAACTCCATCCAGAACGTGATCGTCGCGTCGTATCCGACATCGACGGTGACCGACCCCACTGCGGGCGCGGGAGTCCAGCCCGGGGTGCCCGTGATCGTGTACCCGATTCCGTCCTCCTCGGGCCATCCGTTCAACGCCTCACGGACATCCCACGCGAAGGTGATCCGCGAGCCGGACACCACGGCTGTGGGCGTCGACTCGTGGACGTACCCCCGAGCGCGATGCAAGACGCGCGGGGTCGGCGTGCCCGTGACAAAAGCACCGTCGACAGTGCCTGCCACACGGAAGCTGACCTGGTGGTCACCAGGAGAAGCCGGGGCCCACGCTTCACCCTCCCCCACGGCCGCGCCGCCCATGTCCTGCCAGGTGCCCGAACCGTTCAACTCGTACTGGTAGCGCGGCTCATCCACTTCGGCGGGAAGGGCGTCGAGCGACAGGTAGACGTGATATCCGGAGACCGTGTCGAGCATCCAGTCGTCGAACACGACCCTCGGCGCGGGGATCGACACGGAAGCGGGACCCGTCACCCGCGCCGTCGCAGCACTCGATCGCGACAGCGAGGTGTACCCGGACTTCGAGCCGGTGATCGTGACCGTGATCTGCTTGCCCACGTCGGCGGTACGCACTGCGTACGTGGAGGCAGTCGCACCTGAAACCGCCACACCATCGGACCACCACTTGAAGGCGAAGGCCGTCGGCGCGGGAGTCCAGGAACCGGTGGCGACCGTCAGGGTCGAGCCGACCGTCGCTGAGCCGGAGATGACCGGTGCCGAACTCGAGGAGAAGGCGATGGTGGCGGCCGCCTGCGCGGGCATCGCCGTTCCCGCAGCTGTCGTGGTGCCCAGTGCGATCGCGATGGCGAGAGCCATTCCGCGCCACGTCTTCGTCGTCGCGATCATCATCGCCTCGCATTCCTGCGAGTCGGTCTCGCGCCGGATGAATCCTCACAGCGGAATCGCACGGGCGCGCCCCCTATTTCGGGGAGTCTTGGAAAGATGACCCGGGCACAGGAACGGGGCGGCGGCCACATGGCCGCCCGCCCCTCCTCGTCTTCCGCTACCGGCTGTCGTCAGACGCGCGCCAGCGCATCGACGGGTCGCCCGGCCGTGTTCAGCGGCGAACGGACTTGCGGCCGCCGACCTTCACGTAGATGAGCAGCACGATGATCGCGCCGATGATGGATCCGATGATGCCGGCGGGCTGGAAGAAGCCGTCCATGGCGTCGCGCTGGAACAGCAGGAACGCGAGGAATCCGCCGACGAACGAGCCGACGATGCCGAGCACGATGGTCATGAGGATCGACATGCTCTGGCGTCCGGGCACGACCGCGCGGGCGATGAAGCCGGCGATGAGGCCGATGACGATGAGGCTGATGATTAGTCCGAGCATGGTGTCCTTCTCTCTGGTGAACGCGGGGTCGCGCTGCGGTGCCCGGTGGGGCGATGGATCCAATCAACCACCCTGCGGGGTGTGACGACACACCCCTGGGGGTGGGATGGTGGATCCATGCCCGCCGCCCGCACCCGCCCCGTCACGATCGCGCTCGTCGACGACTACGACGTGGTGCTGAAGGGCCTCGCCCACATGTTCGACGACTACCGCGACCGCGTGCTGGTGGCCGAGATCGATGCCAACGCCGCTCTCTCCGACGAGATCGACATCGTGCTGTACGACTCGTTCGCGCAGCCCGAATCCGACCACCACGAGATCGCGGAGCTGGTGCGCAACCCGCGGGCCCGCCGCGTGGTCGTCTACACCTGGAACTTCCAGCCCGAGCTGATCGCTGACGCCCGCCGCCAGGGCGTGCACGGCTACCTCTCCAAGGCGCTGCCCGCACGGGAACTCGTGGAGGCGCTCGAGCGGATCCACGCGGGCGAGGAGCTGTTCAACCAGGCGCCGCTGCGGGCCGCGAGCGCGCCGTCGCTCGATTGGCCGGGCAAGCGCGAGGGGATCACGGACCGCGAGTCGGAGATCCTCGCCCTCATCACGCAGGGCAAGAGCAACCAGGAGGTCGCGGCGCTCACGTACCTCTCCCCCAACACGGTGAAGAGCTACATCCGCTCGATCTACCGGAAGATCCAGGTGCAGAGCCGCACCCAGGCGGTCATCTGGGGTGTCGGCCACGGGTTCAGCCCCGACCACCACCGGATTGACCACTGGTTGGGTGGGCCGTAGGGGGCACCTAGAGGTCTTCGCGGCCGGTGGGAACCGCCATGGCGTCAGGCGCGCTTGTCCGCGATGAACGTGTCGAGGTCGAAGGGTGCTGCTTCGCCGCTCTCCTCACCGGCGACCAGCGCTAGTCGCAGCGCCTCGAGCCGCGGCTCCTGATCCTCCATGTCGCGGAGCCCGGTCCGGCCCACCTCACTCGCGGATCGATCCTGCCCGGATGCCACCTGCCGCTACCTCCCGTAGCCGCTGTCTCGGCCGCCCACACGACCACCGGCAACTGGGCCCGGTCGCGCGACGCCATGGACCGCACGCGACGGTGACGGCCCCTCAGGTCGGGTGGTCCCGGGCGATGTCGGGCGCGGGAGAGGGACGACCGCTCGCCCCAGCACCTCCTCCAGACGCGCGTTGCTGCCGGTGTCCTGGCTGTGGAATCGGGCCTCGACGAACTGCTCCCTCAGCGGCGATCCCACGGCGAACCGGGAGGACTCGATGCGGTACCCCGCCTGCTCCGCGAGCTGAGAGAAGAACACGAACTGGGTGCGGGTGTTGCCCTCGCGGAAGCTGTGGATCACGTTGAGCTCGCCCCAGCTCTCCGCGAGCTCGTGGACGAACTCCCGCTGATCGAGGCCCCGCAGGAGGTCCTTGTCGGCGAGCTGCCGGTACTGGGCCTCGGCTGCTTCGGTGAGGGTCGGACCGGCCGGGTAGTAGGAGTGCCCGTCCTTGCTCATGAAGGAGCCGACGGGAGCGACGCGCTCCTCGCCGGCCCAGTCGTAGACGTCCTGGAAGATGTGGCGGTGGATCGCCTTCATGTGCGGGTAGTCGAAGTGTCCGTCGATGGGTTGCCGATATAGCTCGGCGAGTCTCACACGCGCGATGTCTTCTTCGCTGACGCGCAGCTTGTCGGAGTCTGTCTCACCGTGGGGCTTGCCAGGGCCCGTGAGCTTGTTCCTGAGGACGGTCGTACCCGGTATGAAGTAGTCGTCCCAGGTTCGGAACGTCGGCCGACGGCGCATCATCCGATGACGTGGCGACGGATCGCGGCTACTGCCTCTTCGCTCGTGATCTCCTCCCGAGCGGCGCGCTCCGATATCTCGATCAGCACAGGATCCGTCACCTGGTGTCCGGCGAGCGCGAGGGCCGCGTCCGCGAAGGCGAGGCTCTCCGCGGCTCGTGCATCGCGTGCGGCGATGGCGGCAGCGGCGGAGGTCTGCGAGTGCGGCATGACGGGCCCCTTTCTGAGTTCTACAAACCTACCCGCGGGGTCTCCCCACGGGCCTGAGATCACCCCACCTTCGGAGCGCAGCGGGGTCGACGAGTTGGGGAGGAGCTTCTGACAGCGGAAGCGGACGCACGGCCCAGCACACCACCCGCCCTCCCCGCCTCCTCTGCGAGCATGACCCGCATGATCCCCTCCACTTCCTCCCGGTTCCGCAAGTCCGTGCCCAAGGCGGAGGCGGGAGACCGGGCGGCGGTGCTGAGCCCCGCGTTCGCCGCGCCCGGCATGGCGCCCGTGGTGCACGTGCAGGCGATGCGGCGGCTGCAGGAGGCGACCGGGCTGATCCCCGTCGAGTACCCGACCACGCGCCGGCTCGGGGCGAGCGCGGAGGATCGCGCCGCCGACATCACGGCCGCGTTCGCCGACGACTCCATCCGCGCGATCGTCTCGACCGTCGGCGGGGACGACCAGGTCACGGTGATCCCGCACGTGGACATCGAGGAGCTGGCCCGGAACCCCAAGCCCTTCCTCGGCTACAGCGACAACACGAACCTGCACAACCTGCTCGCCGGGCTCGGCATCCCCTCCTTCTATGGCGGATCCACGCAGGTGCACCTCGGCGCCGGCCCCGGCATCGACGACGTGCACCTGCGCTCGCTGCGGGCCGCGCTGATCGAGGGAGGCGAGCTCGAGATCACGGAGCCCGGGGAGTCGGAGGACCACGGGATCGACTGGACGGATCCTCGCGCGCTCACCGAGCACGGCGAGCGGACCGCGACCGAGCCGTGGAAGTGGGCCGGCCCCGCGGCGACGGTGGAGGGGCCGACCTGGGGCGGCTGCATCGAGGTGATCGACCAGATCGCGATGGCCGGGCGCATGCCGGACCTCGACCGGCTGGAGGGCGGGATCCTGCTGCTCGAGACGAGCGAGGAGGTGCCGTCGGCGGCCAGCGTGAAGCGCTGGGTGCGGGGGCTCGGCGAGCGCGGGATCCTCGACGTCGTCGCGGGCGTGCTCGTCGCCCGTCCGGTGACCATCGTCATGGGCGCGCCCGTGCCGTCGCCCGAGGAGCGCGCGCGGCTGCGGGCCGAGCAGCGCGACACCGTCATCGAGCAGATCGCCCGCTACAACCCGCGCGCGGTGGTGTGCGTGGGCGTCCCGTTCGGGCACACGCGGCCGCAGTGGATCCTGCCCCACGGCGGCACGGTGCGGCTCGACGGGGCGGCGAAGACGGTGCACGCGGACTACAGCTGACGCGCTGACCAGCCTCGCGTACCAACTCCACCCTTAACTTACTTTGAGCTTGTCTCATCGTCATACGATTCATAGGCACGCGCCACGGCAGGGATATCCTCGACGTCGGGAACTTGCTCGAAAGCTGCTAACACTGAGGTTCGAAAGTCTACGTCGACGAAATCATCTTCATACAAGAAGGAAATAAACTCCTCTCGACAATGCCTTTTGATGGCGCCGATTATAGGGGCGAGGGCGCCTGGTAGCTCAGTATTGGCCGCCCGTAGGGCTTCATCCCACATGGGAGGGAAGTCCTCGAGCAATAGTGCGCCCCCAAGTAGTAGGGGCAGGACGGGCCTACCAGCCAACCTCTCCGCCTCCGTCAAGCGCCAGAGGGCGAACGGCGACAAGAGGTCTAGTGCAAGGACTTGCTCGACATCACTTGCGCCAGGATTCTCTCCAGACAGGGCATCAAATTGACGGTTAGCCTGGGCGACTTGCCGCTCCTGGACTGGAGAGTCGAAACGCTCTATGAGGTATGAAAAAGCCACATCGTAAAGCAGCCAATACTCAGCGTCGGGGTCATCTGCAGCTGCAGCCTGCCTGTATAACGCCACCGCTTCGGCATATTTTCCCTGACGGAGCAGAGCGTCCCCGATCAATGCATCCAGATATGGAGCGCCGGCCTCCTGAGCTTTTCTGTAATAGCCTTCAGCGTCTGAAAATAGCTCCTCTACATAATAAGTGGCGCCAACGTCGCGAAGCCAATATGCCCGCTTGCGGTAACCGCGTCTAGGTCGGCGGCTTTCATATATAAATCGCGTGCCTTGGCCGCATTCACGCTCCGCATCAATTGAGCAGCGTTATAGAATATAATTGCTTGTCCAGTAAGCTTGGCGACGGCCGCAAAGCGGTCGGCGAGAAGCTCGAGAACCTTGTCGTCGATTTGGCCCTTATGGGTAATTAAGGATAGCGATGCCTCTACTTGAATACTACTTTGCGGCTCGAGAATGGTCCTCTGAGCCAGTTCGAGCAGGGATTTCAAGTCACGAGCGATGATCACGTCCCGCATTATTACGTCTATTAAATCAGCCCGGTAAACGGAGGAGGCGATGGGGATTGCGGCTTGCAGGGCCGAGTAGACCTGCAGCCCGAGGCCCATCGACCGTAACGCCATGTAAGCGGCCATCATTATGTTTCCCTGAATTGCGAGGCGATCTGCCTCCTCCAGTCCTCCCTTCGCCAATAGTGCCGGATAGTGCATGTATCGAGGATGAGCGCCAGAAAGTCGCACAACAACAAAGTCGTCCGTAAAAGCAACGTTGAGCACTAGGTCCCGCTTCTGCGACGCCTGGAGCGATAAACCCCTGACACCGCCCAAGGCTCGCCTGGTATTTCCAACGAACGATCCGGCCCTTTCGCCCAAAAATACCTCGTCGCTTGTCACTGCCACAAAGACCGGGAGACTCGCGTCACTTTTTTTAGAGCTCGCTGAGCCCGAACTTCATCTAAGACAACGTTGGGCGTATCGGCTGACCATTCATCTTCAAAAATGACGGTCAATTCCTTGTTGGCCGGATCGGCCCCCCAATCATCTACCAGATGAGCCCACTTCCACCAAATTCGGCCTGAGGCGGCCTCCCAGAGAACAATAAGCGTCGGGAGATCGAGTGCAGCCCAATAATTACGAGTGGCGTTCTTGATCGCTTTCTTAGGAGCGCCTGCAAGTCTTTCGACGCTCTTAAGCTGCACCAAAAAGTGCATGCCGGTGGCGAAGCCAGCTTCAAACACCTCGATATCCCCATCCACGCCGTAGTCCCCGGTCGGGGCGGTAAAGGTCCAGCTGGCCGGGAGTCGCTCCTCAAACGCGCGTCGAGATTTTTCGGCATTATCGTGACTCTGGGGCCGGCCCGGCATTTGGTCATTCAATTACGGCTCCCTTGATGTACTGTCAGACACTTCTTACCAGAATTAGGTCAGCCCTACTAGGGCTAACTGACTGACGCCCGGGCGCGTGGAGCGCCAATCCTGAATACCGCCGGATCAGTCGCGCGGGTCGTCCGTGAGGGGTCGGATCACGAGGTGGCCGTCGAGGGAGCGGGCCGCCTCGAGGACGTGCGCGGGCGTGATCGCGAGGAGGGCCGGATCCGGGACGCTCGAGAACGTGTCGCCGAGGCGCTGCGACGCGTCGGTCAGCACGATGTGCGGGCCGGACGCGGGCGGGCCCCACTCCTCGGGCGAAGCCGGGCCGAAGATCACGACCGAGGGGATGCCGTAGGCGGTCGCGAGGTGGGCGGCGCCGGTGTCGGCGGAGATCACGAGGTCGGCGGCGGCGATGATCCCGGCGAAGGCGTCGAGGGCCAGCTCGCCCGCGAGCACGGTCTCCGTCGGCATGCCGGCGAGGGCGGCGACCTCGAGGGCGCGCTCGCGCTCCTTGTCCGATCCGGTGAAGACGACCGTGCGGCCCTCATCCGCGAGCGCGCGGGCGACCGCGGCGAAGCGGTCGACGGGCCACTGGCGGGATCCGTAGGCGGCGCCCACATGGATCACGACGGCGTGCTCCGCGACGGGCGGCTCGGCGGGGACGAGGATGCCCACGTCGTCCGGATCCGCGGGCATGCCGTGCCAGGAGACGAGCCGGGCCCAGCGGTACCGCTCGAGGACGTGGTCCTCCCAGGCGGGTCCGTCGGCGGCGGGCAGACGATCGAGCTGAGGCGCCGCGTGCCCGAGGGTGCGGTGCGCGCGCAGCTCGTGGAGGAGGGCGCGGCTCTCGTGACCTGCGCCGTGCAGGTTGATCGCGAGGTCGACCGTGCCGGGCTCGCGCGCGATGGGGTGGTCGAAGCCCTGCTGCGGGAGGTGCTCGTCGACCATGCCGAGGAGCTTCACGACGGGCGCGAGCCAGCCGGTGGTGGCGAGCGCGATGCGGGCGTCGGGGTGCGCGCGGCGGATGGCGCGGAGCGCGGGGACGGCCACGAGGATGTCGCCCAGCTTGATGGCGCGGAGGACGAGGATCTCTTCCGGGTGCTGCTGGTCGGTTCCGGCGGTGCGGATCGACGGGCGGGCGTCGTCAGGGTGGGCGGCGCGGTCGCCGGGGGTCTGCATGGGTTCCAGCCTGGCAGAGGCGAGGCGCGAGGGTCGGGGTGGCGGCGTCAGGCCGCCCGGGTCAGGCCGCCCGCACCCGCCGGATCACCCGGGTGATCACGAACCACAGCACCAGCAGCGCGATGATCCCGATGGCCGCGTAGGAGATGAGGCCGCTCCACTCCTCCAGCACCGGGCGGATCGCCGGGCCGAACGCGAAGCCGAGGCCGACCCAGATGGCGTTCCAGGCGCCGGACCCGATGACCGTGTAGAGGGAGAAGCGCCAGACGGGCATGCGCTCGATGCCCGCCGGGATGGAGATGAAGGAGCGCACGAGCGGCACGCACCGGCCGAGGAGCACGGCCGTCCCGCCCCAGCGCTGGAAGAACGCCTCGGCCTTGTCGAAGTCGGCGTGGTCGAGCAGCGGGATCCGGCCGACGAGGCGGCGGGTGCGGTTCCGGCCGAGCGCGGCCCCGATCGCGTACCAGATGAGCACGCCCACGAGAGCGCCGATCGTGGCCGCGGCCCAGGCGCCCCACGCGTTCATGCGGCCCTCGTAGGCGAGGAAGCCGGCGACGGGGAGGATCGCCTCGGAGGGAATCGGCGGCACGAACGTCTCGATGAGGACGGCGAGGCCGACCCCCACCTCGCCCAGCACCTCGATGAGGCCGAGGACCCAGCCGACGAAGCCGTCGTATCCCTCGCTCGGGTGGATCGCTGCGGGGGTCATTGCCTGGATGGCGCTCATGCGGCCTCTCGTTCTGTCGGGGGGTCGGGCGTCGATGTCGTGGACGGCGGTGCCGTGCGGGCGGTGCCGTGGATCGCGTGCGGGGCGGCGCGGAAGACGGCCCCCGATCCGCGAGCTTAGGGAATGCGATTCCACAACCGCTGAATAGGCGGTGGTGCGCGCGGCGGACGGCCATCGCCCCCGCGGAGGACGACGGAGCCGCGGGAGCACGAGAGGCTGGGTCCGGGGCGGGCGGCGCCCCGCCACCTGCCCGATGCGACCAGCCCGACCCCACCCGCTCGACGCGTCCCGAGGAGCTCCGCCGCGATCCACCCCGCCCGTCGCCCTGCACGCCCCGCACGCCGCCGCCGCGCTGCTCCGCGCCTACGCGCTGGGCGCTCCGGGTGCCAGCGCGGATCCCCTTGACGCCGACGAGCGCGCCCTCTTCACCGGCTGGCTCAAGGCGACGCAGACCGGCGCCACGCTCGTCCGCGCGGGGCGGACCGACGGGGGCGCGGGCGGGCGGGCGCCGGCGTCAGCGCCCCCGTCCTCCGCGAGCAGCGCGAGCGCCCGGGACAGATCCGCGTCGGCCCGCTCGGCCACCCGGTCGGCGGCGTCGCCGCGGAGGTGCCACGCGCTCGCGCAAACGGACGTGCCCACGGTCTCCCGTGGGCACGTCCTGAGCTCACCGCCGCATCGTCAGCAGTGCGACTTCCACCAGTAGGGGTAGTAGAGCCAGATGCCGTTCCGGGCGCACGTGGTGTTCTTGATCCATTCCGCGACGGTCGCGACGGCCGCGCCGACGAGGCTGCAGGTGATCTTCGAGAAGTCGAAGAACAGGCACAGCCCGATCATCCCGCCGGCCACGCCGCCCGCGACGATGGTCTTGAACCAGGGGCCGTTGATGTAGACGTGCTCGCCCTGGAACCACTTGATGACCTTGTTCCACCAGTGCTTGCTCTCCGTGATGCCGGCGGCGCCGGTCGGGGCGCTGCCCGCGGGCGCGTCGGCGGAGTCGGGCCAGTCGCCGTCGCTCAGGTCTCCCATCTCGTCGCGGAGGGACTGCGCAGCGGCGGGATCTGCGCGCAGCTGCGCGGCCATCTGCTGACCCGCCACCTGCTGCGCGGCGGACGGCTTCGTCCAGCCGTCGACGTGGTGTCCGTTGATGGTCAGCCCGTGCTCGCCGGCGTCCAAGACGTCCTCCTGCGTGACCCGGCCGCTCTTCAGGTCCTCCACGAGGGTCTTGTCCTCGAGCGAGCGCTCCAGACGGGTGCGGGCGTGGGAGGAACCGTGGTCGGCTGCGAAGGCGTCGCTGCTGGGTGCGGCGAGGCCGAGGCCGAGGCCGGCGAGGGCGCCGACGGCCACGAACGCCAGGAGTCGGCGCGTCGAGAGGAACGTGCGGCCGAAGGGACGAAGGGGACGAAGGGGACGAAGGGGATGGACGGGATGGAGGGGTCGTGCGGACATGCTGGCTCCTACGTGAGGAAGCGGGATTCGCCTCACTTGGAACGTAGGTGCGTGCTCGTGGGCGTGCGGGCAGTGCACAAGACGCGCGATGAACGACGGGGGAGTTCGAGACGTCCACTCGCTCTGCCACGGGTCTTGGTCAGCGCCCGTCGTCCTCCGCGAGCAGCGCGAACGGATCACACGGGGCAGCGCACCTGCGTGCGCGCTCCCGACCGGTCGATGTCGTGGTCGGGCATGGGCTTGCCGCACATGGGGCAAAGGCGCGACTGCGGCTCAGGAACCAGGTCGTCGGTGTACGGGCCGAGCGGCGGCGCGCCGAGGTAGGGGCGGAGCCGCTCGTTGAACCGCTCGATGGCCGCCCCGAAGCCGCGCTCGCGCCGCGGGCCGTCCTCCCGACTCTTACCTCGCGTCATAGTATTCAGTGTACGCGGTAATTCGGGCGACGGCAGGGAGCTGGCATGGCACACGAGGGCGCGACGCGCACGGATCCGCTGGCACTCGAGAGCCAGCTCTGCTTCGCGGCCGTGCTGGCGGCGCGGTCGGTCGTCGCGCTGTACCGGCCGATCCTCGAGCCGCTCGGCCTCACGCACCCGCAGTACCTCGTGATGCTCGCGCTTTGGGAGCGCGACGGCCGATCGATCTCCGACCTCGGCGGCGCGCTCGCCCTCGAGCCCGCGACCGTGACGCCGCTGCTCAAGCGCCTGCAGTCGGCGGGGCTCCTGGAGCGCGCGCGCAGCGCCGAGGACGAGCGCGTCGTGCGCGTCACCCTCACCGACGCCGGCCGCGCGCTCCGCCAGCAGGCCGAGCAGGTGCCCGCCACCGTGGCCGAGCGGACGGGCATGACCCCGACCGAGCTCGGCCGCATCCGGGACGACCTGCACGCGTTCCTCGCGCGCATCGACGCGGCGCCGGATCCCGCGGACGCCTAGCGCCGCGCGCCGGACATTCTTGCCGCGGAGCCTGTCGACAAGCTCCGCCCAAAGCGCGCGACTTCAGTCCGAGAGGGTCACCAACGTGACCTTGAAGGGAAGGGTTCCGACGAGCACACTGTCGAGTCGCACCTCCACCACGAGGTCACCGGGGACCACGATCCGCGGGGCGACCTGGAAGTGAAATGTTGAGGGCATCAAGTCCTCTGGGTGGTGCTCGTGGCCGCCCCTCACCGGTGGGGCGAGTCCGTGACGCGACTTGTTACGTCGGGGCGGATCCATCGACCCCGGGTCACGAGGGACCACGGACAACGCGAGCACATGGCCCTGGCCCGTGTCCTCCTCGCGCCAATGGATCTTGCCGCAGACGAAAACCGGTAATTGATACGGCGGCTTGCTTTCGCGCGGGTCGATCAGCCGACCCGCGATGCCGACGCCGTACCAGTCGGTCAGGAAACCGTCTCGCTCCTCCACATGCCCGACGAGCATCAGGTACTCGATCCGCGGGTCCACCGCGCTCCCCCGCTGACGTCGCTCGTGCACGCTGCGGAACCACTCGGCGACGCGAGACGTCTCGACGACCCCCGCGGCGACAGCGAGGGTGAACACCTCCGCCTCGACCGGCTCGACGGCGCCGAGCACGACGCCGTTGAGCTCGAGGAACGCCACCGCAGAAAGGAACGCGGTCCGCTTGTTGCCATCGTGGAAGTACTGGGTTGTCGCGAGGCCGTGCATCAGGGCGGCGGCCTTGTCGAAGACGCTCGGGAACGGATCGACGCCGCCGAAGCCGTTGAACGCCCTCCCGACCGCCGCATGGACACCATTGGCGTCACGAACGCCAGCGCCGTGTCCGCCGAACTCCAGATTGATCTCAACGACCGCCTCGAAGGAGAGGGCGACGACCATCAGGCCAGGCGGCGGAGCAGCTCTGCGTGTCGCTTCGCGAGGATGCGGGCGACCCTCATGGTCTCCTCTACCGACGCGACACGGTCGTCGCGAGGAGAGTCGATCGCGGAGTCAGGCTGGCCCAAACCGACCACCTGCTGCTCGCTCTCCCGGACACCCATGGTGTCCAAGGTAGTCGACCGAGGTGGGGAGGTCCATGGATGCGATCTCACCCGTGGACGAAGGGCTCGCTGCTAAGTTCTCCGGGTACGCCCCAGGACCATTCGGCCACGCCGGGCTCCTGGGGCAATCGTGTTTCCCGGCCGCGGGGCCCGTGCCCGTGACGGATCCCTGCCAGCGGCGGTCGACGCGGGCCCGCTGGGGGACGATGGATCCATGACCCTCAGCGCCGACGGAACCCTCCAGGACGGGCGGGTGCTCGTCGGCCCGGTCGACGCCCCCGAGCTGCACGTGATGACGTACAACATCCGGCGCCTGTTCCGCCGGTACCGGCCGGGCAGCCCCGACCGCTGGGCCGACCGAGAGCCGCTCATCGCCGAGCTCCTCCAACGCGAGCAGCCCGCTCTCCTCGGCACCCAGGAGGCGATGCCCACGCAGGGGCGCGCCCTGTCGCACGCGCTCGGCCGACACTACCGGCGGATCGGGCACGGCCGCAACGCCGACGGCCACGGCGAGGGCTGCCCCACCTTCTACGACACGCGCCGCCTCGAGCTCACGACCTGGCGGCAGGTCGCGCTTTCGGACACGCCCGCGGTCGCCGGATCCCGCACCTGGGGCAACATGGTGCCGCGGATCGCCGTGGTCGCCGACTTCACGGATCGCGCCACGGGCCTGCCGCTGCGGCACGTGAACACGCACTTCGACCACCTCTCTCGGCGCTCGCGCGAGGAGTCGGCGCGCATGATCCTCGGGATCGTCGCCGAGGTGGAGGCGCCCACGATCGTCGCGGGCGACACCAACGCGGGCATCAACACGGAGCCGCACCGGCTGCTGATCGGGTCGGGCGCGCTCGTCGACGCGTGGCCCGCCGCCCGCGAGCGCCTCACGCCGGAGTGGGGCACGTGGTCGAACTACAAGGCGCCGAAGCGCACGACCCGCCGCATCGACTGGATGCTCGTCACGCCCGACGTCGAGGTCGAGCGGGTCGGCATCAACACGACGCGCATCGACGGGCGCGCGCCGAGCGACCACGAGGCGCTGCAGGCGGTGGTGCGGTGCTGACGGATCCGTCGGACCCCGCCTCACTCGATGATCCGCACGCGCCCGAGGACGTCGCCGCGTTCGCCGGGCTGGCCGGGCTCACCTTCCTGCAGCCGCCGCACGGCATCACGGCGATCCTCGCCGACGCCGTGCGCGTGATCGGGCTGCTCACCTTCCTCTTCTCCGTGTTCGCGTGGACGGGCACGACCTCGGCGATGTTCGCGCTCGCGCTGCTGGGGCTCGTGGCACCGCGGTCCCTCGGGGCGAGGCCCGGGCTGGATCTGGCGATCGGCGTCACGACGCTCGTCTCCGCCGCGAGCAACCGGCTCGACCTCTACGAGATGCTGCCGTGGTGGGACATCCCCGCGCACCTCGTCACGACGGCGGCGCTCGCCGCGCTCGTGATCCTGCTCGCCGACCGCGCGGGCGTCGTGGTCGACCGGCGGCCGCTGCCCCTCGGGATCCTCAGCCTCACGGTGGGCCTCGCGCTCTCGGCGCTGTGGGAGCTCGGCGAGTGGGCGGGGCGGGCGTGGCTCGACCCCGCGATCCTCACGGGCTACGACGACACGATCGGCGACATGGCGGTCGGCGGGCTGGGGGCGCTGCTGATCGCGCCGCTCATGCCGATGCTGCTGGCCCGGTCGCGGTGGCGTCAGGCCCCGCTGGCGCGCTCGATCGATTCCACTAACTGATACACGGACGTTGAAGGGTTATTGTGGGGCATTAAAGAAGACTCTCGTTCGTGACGCAGCTCTAAAGCGCGCGCCCGACCAGCCGCGACGGCCCGAAGGGGAAGGTAAGCAGCCGCATCAACGTGCTTGTCACCAGCACCGTCAAGGTCCCTTCGCCGCCTGCGAGCGTCGTCGTTATCTAAGTGACTACCGTGCTCACTCATATGCAATATGAGCCATATTTCGAAACAAGGATTCGAAACGGCCAGACGAATGCTTCTGGTTCGGGCAAGCTCGAAGGCTTCGTGCAAATGAGGATGTTGACGCGGCCATTCGACGTCGAATACACACCAGTACTCGCTTGCCTCATCGCGCGCCCGAGCGGCTACGGCACTTTCCACCAGCGTGAGCGGCACGGCACCCGTGAGACTGATACGCATGTCTAGTTTCGCTCGGCTCCGAATTTCAGGCAATGCGGCGAGAGCCTTAAAATACTCCGGCTCAGTTGCTTCGCCCTCACAAAATAGAGCTATCACATAGCGCTCCGGCTTGGAGGGTCGCCGCCGTCGCAAGACTGCGGATGGACGCCGACCCATTAGCCGATAAGCCCAAGCGCTCGGTATACGCCTACCATATCGATGTCTGGCACCCCGCCAAAGCGCCCTTCGAGGTAACCCTTCTCAAGGTTTTGCGACTTCCGCACGCGGTCACCATTGTAATCCGTCAATGGGGTCAGCGAAGTTGCACCCGAATCATCTTTTTCCGTCAACCAAATTTCATCTCTATTCAGTCGAGCCAATAAACTAGCGTCGTGCGACGTAAATATAAGTTGGGCGTTATTCGGATTAGTCCGAGGATTCGAGAATATACCAAGGATCTCTGCCGACAGCTTGGGGTGCAAACTGGCGTCGATCTCGTCAACAACAAGAACACCCCCTCTTTCCAGGGTCTGAAGGAGGGGACCCACTAGCCGAAACCAGGTCTGCGTGCCGGCAGACTCTGCCATCATGTCAAGGGGATATCTCCCACCGTCCGCGTTATGGACAAGCATAGTAACTTTGCGGTTCCTCTGGTCAGCAATGCTTGACTCATCCTCGCGCCGTATCACGTCCACAATTCCCAGGTCGGCCATTTTCAGGAGAGCCAGACCTTGCTCGCGCTTGTTGTTCACGGGCAATTCTGCGCTTTGATCGTCATCCTCTGCATCGGTCGACATGGTCACCTCGGGCATATCGAACCACAGTGGCGCAGATGAGCCAAACGTGCCCATGCCAAACTCACGCATCATTCCGGTCTTCGAATGCAGACCCTTGGAGCTTGTGTTGAATACTTGACGCGTGAAGCTACGAGTCAGCGGCTCCTTGAAGAGCCGAACAATGGACAGAACTAAAGCCGTCTCGGTTAGCAGCTTGCGCGCACCTGATAGCTCGCCAAGACCGTCCTGCAGCTTGAGCTCCATGTCGCTCCGCTCGAATAGGCGTCTGCGCCTTCCCGCGGGATAGTGAAAAAGGCCCTCGTACTTCACCGAGGTTGAGTCTAATTCGAGCTGATACTCGAAGCGGATGTCCTCGATGAGATACTCGACCCAGAACTTGGTAGGCCGACTGCCGTCTTTGCCAAATGCAAAGTTGGGCACAGGAATTGCCTCATCCCAACTCCTTAGAGACGTAGTGACGGCGCGCCTGAGCCATTCTATGGCAGCCAGTATATTTGATTTACCGGATGCGTTAGGTCCAAAAATGCCCACCACAGACAACAAGCTGGCATTTAGCGATTCAGAAGGCCGCGGACCCTCTCTATTTGCGTCGAGCGCAACCATGGACAGCTCAACGGGTTCATTGATGGACCGGAAATTTTCCACAGCAAATCGGATCAGCATGAGGTTCCAACAGTCGCCATGCGCCGATCCTAGCGCTGTTTCCGCAGTTTTTCGACGAAAACCACCCCCTGTTGACTAGGAACGTCGACATCGAGGGCCGGTCGAGACAGCGTGGGCCGATCCACGGGGTGTGACACCCATGTAGCGATACCCGCTCGAAGGACAGAGACCGCGGAGCTAACGAGGACCACCCCGAGGAGAAGTGCCGCGGGCGGGGTTTGGCTCGAGGAGCAGTCGGGTACGTCTCCGTCATGCGCTCGCCCGGGAACGACCTCGAGGCCGTCCTGTTCGACCGGGACGGGACGCTCGTCGTCGACGTGCCGTACAACGGGGATCCCGCGCTCGTCACGCTCATGCCCGGTGCCCGCGAGGCGGTCGACGCCGTGCGCGCCGCCGGCCTCCGCATCGGGATGGTGACCAACCAGTCCGGGATCGCGCGCGGCCTCATCACTCGGCAGCAGGCCGACGCCGTCAACGCCCGCGTGCAGGAGCTGCTCGGCGCGTTCGACCTCGTGCTGCTGTGCCCACACGGATCCGAGGACGGCTGCGAATGCCGGAAGCCCCGACCCGGCATGGTGCTCGAGGCCTGCCGGACGTGGGGCGTGGATCCGTCGCGCGTCGCGGTGGTCGGCGACATCGCCGCCGACATGGGCGCCGCCCGGGCCGCGGGCGCGCGCGGCGTGCTCGTGCCCACGCCCGTCACGCGCGAGGAGGAGGTGGCCGAGGCGGAGCTGGTGGCCCCGACGATCCTCGACGCCGTGCACCTCCTCATCCACGACCCCGCGCCCCGCCGCGTGCTCGTCGTGCGGCTCGACTCCGTGGGCGACGTGCTGATCTCGGGGCCCGCGGTGCGCGCCGTCGCCGCCGACCCCCGCGTCGAGGTGCATCTGCTCTGCGGTCCGCGCGGCGCGTCCGCCGGCCGGCTGCTGCCCGGCGTGCACGCGGTGCACGTGTGGGACGCGCCGTGGATCTCCTCCCCCGCGCCCGCCGCCGACGCCGCGTCGGTCGACGCCCTGCACGCGATCCTCGCCGAGGTCGATGCCGACGAGGCCGTCATCCTCACGTCCTTCCACCAGTCGCCGCTCCCGCTCGCGCTGCTGCTGCGGCTCGCCGGCGTCGAGCGGATCACGGGCGCGAGCGTCGACTACGCCGGATCCCTCCTCGACGTGCGCCTGAAGCCCGGCGAGGACCTCGACGAGGACCAGCCCGAGCCCGAGCGCGCCCTCGCGATCGCCGCCGCGGCCGGGCACGCGCTGCCCGACGGCGACGACGGGCGGCTCGCCGTCCTGCCGGCCGAGCTGCCGTCCGACGTGGAGGCGCTCCTCCCCGACGGTCCGTTCGCGCTCGTCCACCCGGGCGCCGCGGTCGGGGCGCGCGCGTACCCGGCCGACCAGCACCGGGACGCGGTCGCGCTCCTGGCCGCGCGCGGGATCCCCGTGGTCGTCACGGGCGGACCCGACGAGCGGGACCTCACGGCGCACGTCGCCGGATCCATCGCGCTCGACCTCGGCGGCCGCACCGACCTCGCCGGGCTCGGCGCGCTGATGCGCCGTGCGGCCGTGCTCGTGAGCGGCAACACCGGCCCCGCGCACCTCGCCGCCGCGGTGGGCCTGCCCGTCGTCAGCCTGTTCTCGCCCGTCGTGCCGCCGATCCGCTGGGCGCCGTACCGCGTGCCCGTGATCCTGCTCGGCGACCAGGACGCGGCCTGCAAGCTGAGCCGCGCGCGTGACTGCCCCGTGCCGGGGCACCCGTGCCTCGCGGGCGTCGCGCCGGCCGAGGTCGCCGACGCGGTCGTGCGGCTCATGGCGACGAGCCGCGCGGAGGTGCCCGCATGAGGATCCTGATGTGGCACGTCCACGGCGGCTGGACCGACTCGTTCGTGCTCGGATCCCACGAGATCCTCTTCCCCACCACGCCCGCCCGCGACGCGTGGGGCCTCGGCCGCGGCGGACGCGCGTGGCCCTCGAGCGCGCGCGAGGTGGATCCGTCGTCCCTGCACGACGCGGACGTCGACCTCGTGCTGCTCCAGCGCATGCCGGAGATCGCGGAGGCCGAGCGCCTGCTCGGCCGCCGCCTCGGATCCGACGTGCCCGCCGTCTTCCTCGAGCACAACACCCCGCGCGGCGCCCCGACCGAGACCGTGCACCCGCTGGCCGACCGCGACGACATCCCGGTGATCCATGTCACGCGCTTCAACGCGCTCATGTGGGACACCGGATGCGCGCCCACGACGGTCGTCGAGCACGGCGTGCCCGACCCCGGCGCGCTCTACACGGGCGAGGCCCTGTCGTTCGGCGCGGTGATCAACGAGCCCGTGCGCCGCGGCCGCATCACCGGCACCGACCTGCTGCCCGCGTTCGCGGAGGTCGCGCCCGTCGAGGTGTTCGGGATGGGGACGGATCTGGTCCCTGACGCGTTCCCGGACCTCGGCGAGCGCATCGTGCCGCGCGGCGACCTCCCGACCTCCCGCATGCACCCCGAGCTCGCCCGCTTGCGCGCGTACATCCACCCGCACCGCTGGACCTCGCTCGGCCTGTCGCTGCTCAAGGCGATGCACATGGGGATGCCCGTGCTGGTGCTCGACGCGACCGAGGCGTCGCGCGCGGTGCCGCCGGACGCGGGCGCGATCTCGTCCGACCCCGCCGACCTCGTGCGCGCGGCCCGGCTCCTGCTCGCGGATCCCGACGAGGCCGCCCGCCGTGGACGCGTCGCCCGCGAGGCCGCGCTCGCCCGCTACTCCCTCGGCCGGTTCCTGCACGACATGGACGCCGTGCTGCACGACGCCGTGGACGCGGCCGGCCGGCGGCGCGCGCATCGCCGGGCCGCGGGATCCACCGCCCCGCCGGAACCGCCGGGCACCGCCCCGGCCACCGCGCTCGCACCCGCCGACCCGCACCCCCTTCCCCACCCGCTCGACGAGAGGACGACACGATGAGGATCGCGATGATCTCGGAGCACGCCAGCCCGCTGGCGACGCTCGGCGGCGTGGACGCCGGCGGCCAGAACGTGCACGTGGCCGCGCTGTCGGCCGCGCTCGCGGAGGAGGGCCACACGGTCACCGTCTACACGCGCCGCGACGACGAGGCGCTGCCCGCCCGGGTCGCCTTCGCGCCCGGTGTGGAGGTCGTGCACCTCGACGCCGGACCCGCCCGCGCGGTCCCGAAGGACGAGCTGCTGCCGCACATGGGCGAGCTGGCCGACGGCCTCCTCGCCGACTGGCGCACCGCCCGGCCCGACGTCGTGCACAGCCACTTCTGGATGTCCGGGGTCGCCGCGCTCGACGCCGCCGCGCGCCTCGCGTCCTCCCCGGTCGGCGCCGCCGCCGCGCCGCCCGTGCTGCACACCTTCCACGCGCTCGGATCCGTGAAGCGCCGCCACCTCGGCGCCGAGGACACGAGCCCCGCCGCGCGCGCCGAGCTCGAGCCGGGCGTCGGCCGCCGCGCCGACGCCGTCATCGCGACCTGCTCCGACGAGGCCGCCGAGCTCGTGCGCGCGGGCGTCGACGCGGCCCGCGTCACCGTGATCCCGTGCGGCGTCGACATCGGGCACTTCACACCGCGAGCGGACGAGCCCGACGACGCTGCCGACACCGCCGACCGCCTGGTGCCGCGCAAGGGCGTCGACCTCGCGATCGAGGCCCTCGGGATCCTCGCCCGTCGCGGCCGCACCGACGTCGAGCTGGTCATCGTCGGCGGATCCGGCGACGGCGCGAGCGGGTCCGACGACCCGGAGGCCCGCCGCCTCATGGACGCCGCCCGCGCCGCCGGGGTCGCCGACCGCGTGCGCCTGCACGGCCGCGTCTCCCAGGCCGACATGCCCGCCGTGATGCGCACCGCCGACGTCGTGGTGTGCGCGCCCTGGTACGAGCCGTTCGGCATCGTGCCGCTCGAGGCGATGGCCTCCGGCGTGCCCGTCGTCGCGTCCGCGGTCGGCGGCCTCACCGACAGCGTGGTCGACGGCGTGACGGGGATCCTCGTGCCGCCGCGCGACCCCGCCGCCATCGCCGAGGCCCTCGGGGAGCTGCTCGCGGATCCCGCGCGCCGCCGCCGCCTCGGCCGCGCCGGCCGCGACCGCATGGAGCACGGCTACGCGTGGTCGACCGTCGCCGCCCGCACCGCGGAGGCGTACCTGGCCGCGATCCAGGCCGCCGCCCCCGACGACCTCCCCGCCGACCCGACCGTGGTCGACGCCCACCTCGACGCGCTCGGCCCGGTGCTCGACGACCTCCGCCGGCACGCGCCGCGCCTCACCGCGTGGGGCCGCGAGATGGCCGACCGCCTGAGCCACGGCGCGCGCCTCATCGCGGCCGGCAACGGCGGATCCGCGGCCGAGGCCCAGCACCTCACGAGCGAGCTGGTCGGCCGGTTCGACGGCGACCGCCGCCCGTTCTCCGCCATCGCGCTGCACTCCGAGTCGTCGGCGGTGACCGCGATCGGCAACGACTACGGCTTCGACGAGGTCTTCGCCCGGCAGGTGCACGCGCACGCCAGATCCGGCGACATCGTCGTGCTCCTCTCCACGAGCGGCCGCAGCGAGAACCTGCTCCGCGCCGCCGCCGCCGCGCGCGCCGCGGGAGCCACCACCTGGGCGATGACGGGCCCCGGCCCGAACCCGCTGGTGGAGGCGTGCGACGAGTCCCTCGCGCTCGACGGGCCGTCGGCCAACGTGCAGGAGGCGCAGCTCGTCGCCGTGCACGCGATCTGCCGCGCGTTCGAGAGCCGCCTGAAGGCGAACGACCGGGCCGCGGCGCGTGCGTCGGCGACGACGGCCGTCGCGTCGGCGTCCGTGCCCGTGACGGTCTCCCCCGCGTCCACCACGGCGGCGCCCGCCGAGGTGCCGGCATGAGGATCGTCGTGGTCGGCGACGTGCTGCTCGACGTCGACATGACCGGCGCCGCGCACCGCCTCAGCCCCGACGCGCCCGTGCCCGTGATCGAGGTCGAGGAGTCGCTGCCCCGCGCGGGCGGCGCCGGCCTCGTCGCCACGATGCTCGCGCGCGACGGCCACGACGTGCGCCTCGTCACCGTGCTCTCCGACGACCATCACTCCGCGACGCTCCGCGCGTGCCTCGACCGGATCGAGGTGGTCGCCGGCCCGTCCGGCGCGCCCACGCCCGTGAAGACCCGCGTCCGCGCCGACGGCCACGCCATCGCCCGCATCGACGAGGGCTGCGCGCCGCCGCCCACGCCCGCCGCGACCGACGCGATGCTCGACGCGATCGCCTCGGCCGACGCCATCGTCGTCGCCGACTACGGCCGCGGCGTCACGCGCGATCCCCGCCTGCGCGCCGCCCTCGACGCGCGCGCCGCCGAGGTGCCGCTCGTGTGGGATCCGCACCCCGCGGGCGAGGCGCCCGTCCCGAACACGGCGCTCGCCACCCCGAACCTCGCCGAGGCGCGCGCCTTCTCCGGCGTCGCCGGGCGCGACGTGTCCGCAGCGGCCGACGCCGCCCGTCTGCTCCAGGCGAAGTGGGGCGTCGCGACGGTCGCCGTCACCATGAGCGAGCGCGGCGCCCTGCTCGTGTCGGCGCCCGCGTCCGGCGCGGCCGGTGGATCCATGCCCGTCGTCGTCCCCGCCCCGCTCGTCGCGACGGGCGACCCGTGCGGCGCCGGCGACCGCCTGGCCGCCACGGCCCTCGCGGGGCTGGCCGCGGGATCCCCGGTCGAGGACGCCGTGCGCGACGCCGTCGCCTCGGCCGCCGAGTATGTGGACGCGGGCGGCGTCGCCACCCTCGTCGGCCCGCCCGCCGCGCGCCCCATCGGCGGCCACGCGGCGAGCGCCCTCCAGGTGGTCCGCGCGACACGGGCCGCCGGCGGCACCGTCGTCGCGACGGGCGGCTGCTTCGACCTCGTGCACGCCGGCCACGCCCGCACCCTCGCCGCGGCCCGCGCCCTCGGCGACTGCCTGGTCGTGCTCCTCAACTCGGACGACTCGGTGCGCCGCCTCAAGGGACCCGAGCGCCCGATCATGACCGAGGAGGACCGCGTCGACCTGCTCATGTCGCTCGGCGTGGTGGACGCGGTCGTGCTGTTCTCCGAGGACACCCCCGAGGAGGCGCTCCGTTCCATCAAGCCCGACCTCTGGGTCAAGGGCGGCGACTACCGCGCCGAGGACCTCCCCGAGTCGGCGGTCATCGCCGAGTGGGGCGGCCAGGCCGTGACCGTCCCGTACCACCCCGGCCGATCCACCACGAAGCTCGCCGGCGCGCTCGCCCGCGTCGGCTGATCCCCACCACTCCCCGAACCACCGCTCCACGGAAGGAACACCCATGACCGACTCCCCCCGCCCCAGCACCGGCCGCGTCCTCATCACCGGAGGCGCGTCCGGGCTCGGCGCCGCGGTCGCGCAGGCGGTCCTCGCGGCCGGCGGCGAGCCCATCGTGCTCGACCTCGACACCTCGAGCGTCACCGGCATGGAGGCGCACCGCATCGACGTCTCCGACACCCGCGCCACCGAGGCGCTCGTGACCGAGATCGCGCAGGCGCACGGCGGCCTCGACGCCGTCGTCACCGCCGCGGGCATCGACCACTGCGGCCGCCTCGTCGACGTCGCCCCCACCGAGTGGGAGAAGGTCATCGGCGTGAACCTGATGGGCACGGTCGCCGTCGTCCGCGCGGCGCTGCCGTTCCTCACCGAGTCGCACGGCCGCGTCGTCACCGTCGCGTCGTCGCTCGCCATCAAGGCCGTCTCCGACGCGACCGCCTACTGCGCCTCCAAGTTCGGCGTGCTCGGCTTCACGCGGGCGCTGGCCGCCGAGACGAAGGGCGAGGTCGGCGTGACCACGCTGATCCCCTCCGGCATGAAGACGCACTTCTTCGACGACCGCGACCCGAAGTACAAGCCCGGCTCCGACGCCAACCTCAACGACCCGGCCGCCGTCGCCGACTCGGTGATGTTCATCCTCGGCCAGCCGCGCGGCTGCGAGATCCGCGAGCTCGTCATCACCCACGAGCTCGAGGACAGCTGGCCGTGATCGGCGGCTGAACCGCGCCCAGCGCATGAGACGAGCCCGGCCCCGCATCGCGCGGGGGCCGGGCTCTTTTTCGTTAGCCACGATCTCTTGCAATTACGAGAAGAGGGTACCGCAAACTGACCAATGCCGCCCGTAGACGCGGGCGGGTTGAAACCCTTACTGTAAGCATAATTGCCGCCCCTTCCTGACGCATCTTGACAACGAAGTGAGGACCGATGTTCATTAAAGACAATCGACGCCCCGATATGCCAGATGGCATTAGGTATGGGGAGTTCGTAGACATGATATCTCACATGAATCAGAACTCGTTGCTGCTTGAACTTGCTCGTCGCACGTCAGCCGAAGGCATCCTTGACAACTACGACCCCAGCAAACAGGGTCAAAATTGGGTACCGCCTTTCGCGTACGCCGACGTGGCGCGAGCCAGTATCTCGCAAGGAAACCGCGAAGGCTTTCCTGCTATCGGAGAAATTGTAGACGACTACCTTCATGCATCAATCCGCATTTATGTTCCGAATGTAGAAGATTTGGGCGAGTTCGGCGCTCATCAAAACGAACTCAGGATGATGCACATTCAGGGAACAGACCAGCAGAGCCCTTTCTCGCGCGCAGCAAGTGCCATGGCGCTTTTCACTCGAACCAAGATCCCGCCGCGCGCCAAACTTAAGGTGATGAAAGGCGACTGGTTCGAGGAGATCATGGGAGTGTCGCTTGACGAGTTGTTCTATATCCTTATGAATCTCTCCCTTATGTTCCAAATAGGCAAGGGTGTTCTCACAATCAAGGACTTGCATCGTCCTATTTTTGCTCAGGCCATAGAAACGGTATCCGTTGAAAAATTCATTCATGTTTTGAACATTATGTCGCTCGATCTCGAGTCGTTCCGAGTCATGGAGGCGGAGGAGCGCGAGGGGGTGGAGGAAGGTCTACAACGCCTTACGCATAATCCCCTAGGGTCTTCACCCTTCATCACGGGAGTAACTAGAGGATATGTGGCCCCTGTATGGCACTGGATTAGCTCACAGGTTTCGACAGCAAATCTGTACTACGCATTGATCAGCAGGGCTGGATCGGATTTTGCCGGCGACCTGGGGCAGTTGTTTGAAGCTTATGTTGGCGAGCAACTTGCTCTACTCAATGTCCGCCTACAGGAGGAAGTAGAGTACAAGGACGGCAAGAACCGCGTTAAAACTACGGACTGGATATTGGAACTAGGTGGCTTGACGATCCTGATTGAATGCAAGTCAACTCGTCCCGACAAGCATGTGCAGCGAGCAGACGAGGACATGCTTGCCTTTGTGAAAGACCGTGTCAGCAAAGCCGTCAAGCAGCTAAATAATACAAATGCCATATTCGATACCGTGATACCTGCGGATATGTCAAGGGCCACAATGCGTGTAGGAATTGTGCTCACAATGGAGCCGTTTTATGCTGTGGCAGAAACGCTTGCAGCGATCCCAGACATGGCACCAGATATACCGGTAGCCGTTATCAACATCCGGGAATTGGAGGCGTTGGTGACGCTAGGTAGTCGACGGGTCGAAGAGCTCATCAGCAAAAGTGTTGAGGAAGCAAAACAATCGGGACTGATGTACTTTGACTTGTCGGAGGCGCTTGCGGTAACGCAACACCAGGACAACCCGATACTTGCCGCCGCTTGGGATGAGTCCATTCTAGTAAAGACGCTAGGTGGGTAGAGGGTGGGGCGCCTCGGCATGTGCCCAAGTTAGTGAAGTCGCCCAGTACGTGGTGTGACTAATACTTAGCCTTAGCCTTAGCCTTAGCCTTAGCCCGACTCGATCACGCCGAGCCCGGCCCCGCAGCGCGCGGGGCCGGGCTCGTGTCGTCTCCAGGGTCAGCGGAGAGCGATGCCGGTCATGATCTGCACCGCGACGTTGATCCCCACTATGAGCGCGATCCCGGTGATCGGCGCCCACAGCAGAAGGGGGATGCGCGACCGCATCAGCGCGGCCGCACCAGCGCCACCCCGCGCTCCGCCGAGAACCGCGCGAACCCCTCCGCCCCGAGCCGCGCGTCCGCCGCCGTGGCTTCGATCCCCGACGGGTTGTGGAACGTCGCCGTATCCCCGTCGAACGCGTGCACCAGCACGAGGTGCCCGCCGCGCCGCGTCGCCGGCAGCTCCGGGTACCGGATCTCCGACGACACCGACGCGAGCACGCCCCGCCCCTCGCCCACCTCGGCGAGCAGCTCGGGCACGTCGATCCGCGGGTGCACGACCGCCTCGATCCCGAAGTCGTCGCGCACCCACTCCGCGAACGGCCGGTAGTACAGCCCGCCGACCTCGCTGCCGTCGCGGGTGAGCGCGCCGCGCGCGACGGCCCGCGTGATCAGCTCGTGCATCGGCAGGGCTCCGGCCGCCGGGATCCACGCCCGCAGCACCGACCGCAGCCCCGCGAGCCCGCACACGTGCCGCGACCAGAACACGTACTCGGACTCGTCCGGGTAGCCCTCGGTGCGCCAGTCGAACCGGTCGGCCGGGCTCTCGACGCGCTCGATGAGCGGCGCGTTGCACGCGAGGTCGCCCCACTGCGACTCGTACGGGTACGTGGTCACGCGCGCTCCTCGGGTCGGGTCCGTCCCACGTTCCCATGGGGCGGCATCCTTTCCGCGCGCAGCCGCCTCGTCGCGCGGGAGGGTCGGACCGATACGTTCGACGGGTGATCTCCACCCCGCGCCCCGGCCCCCGCCCCACGCTCTCCGACGAGGGCCCGCAGCGGCAGCTCACCGACCGCGCGACGCCCGAGCTCTGGGGCCGGCTCGTCGCGCGCGCGTTCGCGCTGCCGGGTGTGCGCGAGAGCCACAGCCAGGTGTCACCCGCGTCGTCGCGCGGCCTCTTCCTCGAGGATCGCGACGAGCCGATCGTCCCGTGGACCTCGCTCGCCCCCGAGGGCCGCCTCGAGCCGGTGCACCTGCACGGCGTCGAAGACACCTCCACGCACCTCTGCCTCCCGGTCGCGCGCGGCGCCGAGCTCACCGCGCTCGGCTGGGCGACGCCGCACCAGTACGAGGACTTCGGCACCGAGTTCCTCGTCTACGGCCCGCGCGATGCGGCCGAGCTCGACGTGGTGATCGGCCTGATCGAGGAGTCCATCGCCTTCGCCCGCGATCCCGGCGACGAGCAGCCGGCGCACCTCCCCGCCCCCGAGGGCTGAGCCGGCAGGCCGGCAGGCATGCGGATCCGCGCCCGACCGTCACCTGACCGTCCGGTCGTGAGCGGACATCGGGCGCCGCACCTGGGAAGCGTCGGATAGCTTCCAGGGAGCGGACATCCGCAGAAACGTGGACACAATGCAGCACCACCCCCGCCCCATCCGCCTCGCGACCACCCTCCTCCTGGGTCTCGCCCTCACCGCCGGGATCCTCACCGCAGCATCCCCCGCCAGCGCCGCCATCGGCCGGGCCCCCGCCGCCGCGAGCGCGACCAGCGCCGCCACCACCGTCTCCGACGCCCGGCTGCGGTTCGGCGTCGCGACCCCCGGCGGTCCCACCGCCGGCGGCGAGCTCGACCAGGTCGCCGCGCAGGTCGGCGAGGACCCGAGCATCGTGCTCTCCTACGCGGACTTCTCGCAGGCGCCGCCCATCGCGGCCCTCGACCAGGTCCGCGCCCGCGGCGCCGAGAGCCTCCTCACCTGGGAGCCCTGGATCGCCGGAGCCGGCGTCGACCAGCCCGGCTTCACCAACGCGAGCATCGTCGCGGGCGACCACGACGCGTACATCGCCCGGTGGGGATCCTAGCTGGCCGCCTGGGGCGGACCGGTCTCCCTCCGCTACGCGCACGAGATGAACGGCGACTGGTACCCGTGGGCCGACGGGGTCAACGGCAACGCACCCGGCTCCTACGCCGCCGCCTGGAAGCACGTCCACGACGTCGTCGTCGCACAGGGTGCGACCAACGTGCGCTGGGTGTGGACGCCGAACGTGCCGTACACCGGATCCACCGCGCTCGCGGGTCTGTACCCGGGCGCCGCGTACGTCGACATCGTCGGTCTCGACGGCTACAACTGGGGCACCGGCGTCGCCGGATACGCGTGGGTGTCGCCCGCCGATCTCTTCGGCCCCGGCCTCGAGCGCCTCCGGGCCATCGCGCCGGGCAAGCCGATCATCATCGCCGAGACCGCGTCGTCCGAGGTCGGCGGATCCAAGGCCGCCTGGGACACCGACCTCGTCGCGTTCCTGCAGGCCCAGCCCGACGTCGCCGCCTTCGTCTGGTTCGACATGGACAAGGAGGCGGACTGGCGCATCGGCAGCTCCGCATCGTCGGCCACCGCCATCCGCGACGCGCTCGCCGCCCGTCGGGTCTGATCCGCCCCGCCCGCCCGTCGGATCCCGTCGCTCAGCGGACATCCGATGGACGGCGGGCATCGAAGAACATACGCTCGCATGCATCCATCGGGGGAAGGACCCTATCGCCATGCCCACTCGCCGCCGCCTGAAGTGCGCTGTCGTGACCACCGTCGCCCCCGCGGTCGTCGTGACGGCCACCGTCCTCGCGGCTCCTGCCGCCGTCGCCCAGGCCGCTGCAGCCCAGGTCGCCCCGACCGCGTCCGCCGCCATCGTCCTCTCCGTCTCCTCCGGCCCGGTCGGCACGCCCGTGACGGTGACCGGCACCGGCTTCCCCGGGCGCAAGGCCGCGGTCGTCGCCGCGGGATCCGCCGTGAAGCGCATCACGACCACGTCCACCGGGCGCTTCACGACCGCGGTCACGATCCCCCGGACGGCCCTCTCGACCATCCGGATCACCGCGACCGCCGGAACCCGCTCGGCCGCATCGACGTTCACGGTCACGAAGGCGAAGTCGAGCGGATCCGCCCGCGTCGCCGCCCCGGCACCCGCGCCCACGACGCCGGCCCCGGCCGCGACGCCCGCGCCCACGACGACGACCGCACCAGCGCCCGCCGCATCCGCCGCCCCCGCCATCAGCTCCGCCCGCCTGCGCCTCGGCCTCTCCACCCCCGGCGGACCCACCGCGAACGGCGAGCTCGACGCCGCGGCCGCGACCCTCGGCGAGAGCCCGTCCATCGTGATGAGCCACGTCGACTTCACGAACCCGGCCCCATCGCCGGACTCCAGAGCGTCGCCGCGCGCGGGGCCGACAGCCTCGTCACGTGGGAGCCGTGGCAGGGCGGGGCGGGCGTCGACCAGTCCGCGTACACGAACGCGCGCATCATCGCGGGCGACCACGACGCCTACATCCGCTCGTGGGGCGCCGACCTCGCGAAGTACGGCGGGACCGTCTACCTCCGCCTCGGCCACGAGATGAACGGGAACTGGTACCCGTGGTCGGACGGCGTCAACGGCAACGCGCCCGGCTCCTACGTCGCCGCGTGGAAGCACGTGCACGACCTCGTGGTCGCCCAGGGCGCCACCAACGTGAAATGGGTGTGGAGCCCGAACGTGCCGTACCCGGGATCCACCGCCCTCGCCTCCCTCTACCCCGGCGCCGACCAGGTCGACGTCGTCGCCCTCGACGTCTACAACTGGGGCGCCGTCGCCGGCCAGCGCTGGACCTCGCCCGCCGACCTGTTCGGCCCCGGCATCGGGCAGCTCCGCGCCGTCGCGCCCGGGAAGCCGCTCGTCATCGGCGAGGTGGCGTCGAGCGAGACGGGCGGATCCAAGGCCGACTGGAACCGCGACCTCGTCGCGTACCTCCAGGCGCAGCCCGACGTGCTCGGCTTCGTGTGGTTCGACTTCCGTAAGGAGGAGGACTGGCGCATCGACAGCTCCGCCGCATCCGCCGCCTCCCTCCGCGACGCGCTCGCCCTCCGGCGCGGCTGATCCCCTCGCCCCGCTCGCGCACAGCCACCGTGCAGCCCGCGCATGGCCGTCGCGAGGAGAGCACCGCCTACGCTCTGACCTGCGCCCGCCCGACCCGACGGCGTCGCGCGCGATGAGGAGGCGGTGGTGACCCGAGCCCACCGGCGGCGCGAGACCGCGCTGGCCCTCGCCGCCGTGCTCGTCGGCCTCGTGATCCTGCCGGCGCCTCCCGGATCCGGCGTCGAGGGCGGATTCGCGCAGCTCGACCGCTACGCCGCGCTCACCCCGGCGCAGGCCCAGCGGATGATCCATGCGCACCCGGCCCTCGAGCTGCAGGTGATGGACGCGTCGCCCGACCGTGTCGTCTCGTGGTGGGCGTCGAAGGACCGGAAGCACCAGCGGGCGCTGATCCGCAGCTCGCCCGAGCTCGTCGGCAACCTCGACGGCGTCGACTACGCCTCGCGCGACGCGGCCAACCGGCGCCAGCTGCGCGCCGAGCTGCGCACCGAGCGGGAGGCCGTCGCCGCCCACCCGGACGACGCCGACGCCCGGAACCGCCTCACCGCCCTCACCGCGATCCGCGCCGCGCTCCATCCGGAGGCCCGCGCGGGCGGTGGTGCGGACGCCCAGCCGGAGCGGATGCTCGTGTCGCTGACCCACCGGGATCCGCCGCTCGCCGCCATCGCGGTCGGCGACCTCGACACCGCCCGCCAGGTCACCTTCACCGTGCCCGGCATGGGCACCTACACCGACGACATGCAGCTCTGGACCGAGACCGCGCAGAACGTGTACGACGAGCAGGCGGCGGTCGGCGCCCCGGCCGCCCACGCCGTCGTCGCATGGATCGGCTACCGCACGCCGCCGCCCGGCGTCGACGCGACGCTCGGCGACTACGCGGAGCGCGGCGCCCCGCTGCTCGCGAGCGAGATCCAGGGGCTGCACGCGGCCCGGCACGGCGGCGACCTCACGAGCGTCGACGTCATCGCGCACTCGTACGGATCCACCATGGCCGCCGACGCCCTCGCCGCCCGCGACCTCGGCGTCGACTCCTTCGTCATGCTCGGCTCGGCGGGCGTCGAGGACGGCATCGAGGACGCCCGGCAGCTGCACGCCCGGCACGTCTACGCGGGCGAGGCGGCCGACGACGACGAGGCGGTGTGGGGGCGGCTCTCCCGCCAGGATCCGCGCGCCCCGGCGTTCGGCGCCACCGTCATCTCCGTCGACGGCGATCCCGCGCGCGGCCTCCTGCCCGTCACCACGCACGCGCCGGTCCTGCACTCGCCGTGGAACGACGACCCGGACTCGCGCGCCTGGACGACCATCCGGGATCCGGCCCAGCGCGCCGCCGAGTTCGCCGCGCACGAGGAGACGTACGGCTATCTCGACATGGGCACGGAGTCGCTCCTGAACGCGGCGATCGCGACGACGCCGCACGCGACGCAGCGGCTCGACCCGGCGGCCGGCTGACCCGGCGGCCGGCCCACGCGACCGGCCGGCCCATGCGAGCTCAGGCGTCCACGCGCTCCCCGAGCGACGCCCGCCGCAGCTGATCCACGTCCGCGTGCACGTCGTCGACCCGCACGTCGGCCACGTGGGACGGGTCGTGCGCGCAGCGGTCGGCGGTCCAACCGACCTGGGTCACGTCGACGCCGCAGACCGGGCAGCGCGTGGTCCAGCCGATGTGGATCCGGTGCCGCGTGCGCCCGAACGCCGCCGCGTTCACGACGTTGCCGAACCAGAACACCCCGACCGTGCGCGCGCCGACGGCCTGCGCGAGATGCCGCGGGCCGCTGTCGTTGCCGAGCACGACGTCCGCGTGGGTGAAGAGGCCGGCGAGCTCGCCGAGGGTGAGGGAGTCGGCGAGCGAGGTGATCCGCCCGGCCTGCTCCGCGGAGAGGCCCTCACGGCCGAGCGCCACGATGCGGTCGGCGTCCGCGGCGTCGGTCGCGTCGCCCACCACGACCACCTGCGCGTCATCGGCCGCGGCCCGGCGCGCGACCTCCGCGAACGACTCGACCGGCCAGCGGCGGCGCGGGTCGGTGGCGCCCGGGTGGATCACGACGAGCCCGCCGGGCGCGCCCGTCACGTGCTCGGCGGCCGCGGCCCGCTCGGCGTCGGTCACCTGCACGACCGGCTCCAGGTCGGCGATCGGCGCGCCCGCGAGCCCCGCGACCTCGAGCCCGCGCAGCACCTCGTGCTGGTAGTAGACGTACGGGATCACGCGCTCGAGCCGCTCGGCGTCGTCGGTCGCGGTGCCCACCGTGTGGCGCGCGCCGAGCCGCAGCAGGAACGGGTTGGAGTTGCGTCCGCCGCCGTGCACCTGCACGGCGAGGTCGAAGCGGCGCTCGCGCATCCGGGCGGCGAACGCCTCGACCTCCGCGGGGTCGGGATCCGTGCCCGGCACGTCCCGCACGCCGTGCGCGACCGGCAGCACCTCGATCTCGTCGGGCCCGCCCGGCCGTCCGCCGAGGAGCGCGCGGTGGAGCGGCGTGCCGAGCAGCGTGATCCGCGCGTCCGGGTACGCGGCCCGCAGCGCCGCCATCGCGGGCAGCGCGAAGATCAGGTCGCCGAGCCCGCCGCCGCGGAGCACGGCGATGGAGCGGACGTCGGGGAATGTCTCGTGGAGCGGGGCGACGACGGGCACGGGCGGCCTCCAGATCGGGCGGGCGGGTCCCCCATCCCGTTCCCCGCGGCGGGCGCATCGAAACGGCGCCGGCGGATCAGCGCGCGTCGCCCCGCGGCGCCGCCGCGCTCTGGCGCACCACGAGCCGCGTCGGCACCATGCGGTCGCCCGACGGCTCGCGGCCGTCGAGCATCTCGAGCAGCACCTGCATCGAGCGGCGGCCGATCTCGGTGAAGTCCTGGTGCACCGTCGTGAGCGGCGGCCAGAACGAGCTCGACTCCTCGGTGTCGTCGAAGCCGACCACGCTCACGTCGCCCGGCACGTCGCGGCCGAGCTCGTGCAGCGCGTGCATGATCCCGAGGGCCATCTGGTCGTTGGCGGCGACGATGCCGGTGATGTCGGCGCGCTGCCCGAGCTCCCGGCCGATGCGGTAGCCGGATGCGGTGGTCCAGTCGCCCTGGGCGGGGTCCTCGGGCTCGAGCCCCGCGTCGAGCATGGTCGCGCGCCACTCGGCCGCCCGCCGGGCCGCCGAGTAGGAGGTCGACGGGCCGGCAACGTGCACGATCGCGGTGTGCCCGAGGTCCAGCAGGTGCTGGGTCACGAGGCGCGTGCCCTGCTCCTGGTCGGTGTCGACGACCACGAACGGGTCGCCCGCATCGGAGTCGATGATCACGACGGGCAGCCCCACGGGGATGATCACGTCGGCCCGGTCGAGCATGTGCGCCTCGATGATGATGACGACGCCGTCGACCGCCTCCTCCTGCAGCCGGCTGAACGCCCCGGCCACCTCGCCCTCGGTCGGATGCGGCACCGGCATCAGCGTGATCGTGTACCCGGCGCCGGACGCGGCCGTGACGATCGCGTCGAGCGTGCGCATGTTCCCGAGGGTCGACAGCGTGAACATGATGATGCCGATGCTGCGGAACCGGCCGGTCTTCAGCGCCCGGGCCGCGCTGTTCGGCCGGTAGCCGAGCTCGGCCATCGCGTCCATCACGCGTTGCCGTGTCGTCGCCTCCACGTTCTGCGCGCCGTTGGACACGCGGGAGACGGTCTGGGCGGACACGTCGGCGTGCGCCGCGACGTCGGCCATCGACACGGTGCGGCCGCCGAGCGTGCGCCGGCCACCCGACTTGACGGCCGACGGTGGAGATGTCATGGTTGCGAGCATCACAGATGTTTGCGCAAACACCCAATCGTGCCCGAGCGGTTGACACCGCGCTCATCCCCCGACGAAGTGGAACCACATGACGACGATGTCGACCTCGGCCACCCGGCCGAAGGTGCCCGATGCGGCCCGCCCGAGCGGTCCCCCGATGCGACGCGACAAGCGACGCTGGACCGGGCTGGGCTTCGTCGCCCCGTTCCTCGTGGTCTTCCTCGTCGTCCTCATCGCGCCCGTCGGCTACTCGATCTACCTCAGCCTGTTCCAGGAGCGGATGATCGGCGGCAACTCGTTCGTCGGCATCGCCAACTACACGCAGGCGCTCAACGACCCGAACTTCTGGGACGCGCTCGGCCGCGTCGCCCTGTTCCTCGTCGTGCAGGTGCCGATCATGCTCTTCATCGCCCTGTTCGCGGCCCTCGCGCTCGACTCGGCCTGCCTGCACTTCACGGCGTTCTTCCGCATCTCGATCTTCCTGCCCTACGCGGTCCCGGCCGTCGTCGCGGCGCTCATGTGGGGCTTCATCTACGGCAACCGCTTCGGCCTCGTCGGCAACGTCGAGCAGGCGACCGGCTGGGACCTGCCCGACCTGCTCTCGCAGAGCTGGATCCTCGCATCGATCGGCAACATCGTCACGTGGGAGTTCGTCGGCTATAACATGCTGCTGTTCTACGCGGCGCTCCGCGTCATCTCGCCGGACCTCTACGAGGCCGCCGAGCTCGACGGCGCCGGCCCGTTCCGCATCATCACCGGCATCAAGCTCCCCGCCATCCGCGGCGCGCTCGTCATCGGCGTGATCTTCTCCATCATCGGCAGCTTCCAGCTCTTCAACGAGCCGAACATCCTGCAGACGCTGGCGCCGAACGCGATCAGCTCGTACTTCACCCCGAACATGTACGCGTACAACCTGTCCTTCGCGGGACAGCAGTTCAACTACTCCGCCGCCATCGCGATCATCATGGGCGTCCTGACGATGGTGGTCGCCTACGTGGTGCAGCTCGTCGGCACCCGGAAGGACAGCTGACCGTGTCGACCCTCACCGGAACCCCCCTCGCCGCGCCCGACGCCGGCACGCCCACTCGCGACGCCCCGGCGGAGCGCACTCCGAAGCGCCGCCGCTCCGCCGGAGCCCCGCGCGAGCGCCGCAGCATCGTGCTGACGCTCGTCATGGCGCTGCTGCTCATCTACTCCGTGCTCCCTCTGTTCTGGCTCCTGGTCAACTCGACCAAGACGCAGGACGCGCTGTTCAGCTCGTTCGGCCTCTGGTTCTCGGGCGACTTCGCGCTGTGGGACAACATCCAGGGCGTGCTGACCTACGGCAACGGCGAGTTCGTCCGCTGGCTCGGCAACACGCGGATCTACGTGGTCGTCGGAGCGGGCGGCGCCACGCTGCTCGCCACCCTCGCGGGCTACGGCCTGGCGAAGTTCG
This sequence comes from Clavibacter sepedonicus, assembly GCF_000069225.1. Lineage (GTDB taxonomy): Bacteria > Actinomycetota > Actinomycetes > Actinomycetales > Microbacteriaceae > Clavibacter > Clavibacter sepedonicus. The sequence continues at coordinate 2,821,016 of NC_010407.1, forward strand.
ACTTCCCCGGCAAGAAGATCGTGTTCGCGGTGGTGCTCGGCGCCGTCGCGATCCCCGGCACGGCCCTCGCGGTGCCGACCTTCCTGCTCTTCAGCCAGATGGGTCTCACGAACACCCCGTGGGCGATCATCCTGCCGTCGCTCATCAGCCCGTTCGGGCTGTACCTCATCTGGACGTACGCGGTCGACTCGGTGCCCGAGGAGATCCTCGAGGCGGCCCGGATCGACGGGTCGAGCGAGATCCGCACCTTCTTCACGATCAGCCTGCGGCTCCTCAGCCCCGGCCTCATCACGGTGCTGCTGTTCTCGATCGTCGCCACCTGGAACAACTACTTCCTGCCCCTGATCATGCTGAGCGACTCCCGCTGGTACCCCCTCACGGTGGGCCTCAACCAGTGGAACGCGCAGTCCACCACCGTGGGCGGCCAGCCGATCTACAACCTCGTCATCACGGGCTCGTTCCTCGCGATCATCCCGATCGTGATCGCGTTCCTCTTCCTCCAGCGCTACTGGCAGTCCGGCCTCTCGGCCGGCGGCGTCAAGGCGTAGTCCCCCAGCCCCACCTCCGCACCACAGCACCTCCCCTCACCACCACGAAGAAGTGAAAGGCACCACCATGTCCATCTCGTTCCCCCGCCGGGCGAAGCGCGCCATCGCGCTCGGCCTCGGCATCGTCCTCGCGGGCTCGCTCGCCGCGTGCTCCTCCGGATCCGGCGGCGCCAGCGCCGACTCCGCCAGCGCCGACGACCTCGCCAAGGCCCTCGACACGCAGTCCTCCATCACCGTCTGGGGCTGGGCCCCCGCGATCAAGCCGATCGCCGAGGCGTTCGAGAAGGAGCACCCGAAGATCACGGTCGACGTGCAGAACGTCGGCACCGGCGCCGACCAGTACACGAAGCTCCAGAACGCCATCAAGGCGGGCAAGGGCGCTCCCGACGTGGCGCAGATCGAGTACTTCGCGATCCCGCAGTTCGCGCTCGGCAAGTCCCTTGCCGACCTCTCGGGCTACGGCTACACGGACCTGAAGGACCAGTTCACGGCGTCCACCTGGAACGCGGTCACCGAGGGCGACGCCCTCTACGCGCTGCCGCAGGACTCGGGCCCCATGGCGATGTTCTACCGCCAGGACATCTTCGACAAGTACCAGATCGCCGTCCCCACCACGTGGGACGAGTACGTGGCCGCCGCGGAGAAGATGCACGCCGCCGACCCGAACCAGTACATCACCAGCGACTCCGGCGACGCCGGCTTCACCACGAGCATGATCTGGCAGGCCGGCGGCCACCCCTACAAGGTCGACGGCGACAAGGTCACCATCGACATGCAGGACGCGGGCGCCAAGAAGTACACGGCCATGTGGAACAAGCTCGTCGCCAACGGCTCGCTCGCCCAGACCCCCGGCTGGACCGACGAGTGGTTCCGCGGACTCGGCGACGGATCCATCGCCACGCTGATCACCGGCGCCTGGATGCCCGGCAACCTCGAGGCGCAGGCCACCGCGGGCTCCGGCCAGTGGCGCGTCGCCCCCATGCCGCAGTACACCGCGGGTGACACCGCGACCGCGGAGAGCGGCGGATCCTCCATCGCCGTCATGCAGCAGTCCGAGAACAAGCTCGTCGCGGCGGAGTTCGCCAAGTTCACGACCGCCAACGAGGAGGGTCGCAAGATCTCCTTCGACGCCGGCGGATTCCCGTCGACCACGGCGGACCTGAACAGCCCCGAGTTCCTCGCCGACGCCCCCGAGTACTTCGGCGGCCAGAAGATCAACGAGGTGCTCAGCGATGCCTCGAAGAACGTGGTCACCGGATGGCAGTACCTGCCCTTCCAGGTCTACACGAACAGCATCTTCAGCGACTCGGCCTCGGCCGCGTACTCCAACGGCACGTCGCTCGACCCCGTCCTCGAGGCGTGGGGCAAGGCGGCCGCCGAGTACGGCCAGCAGCAGGGCTTCACCGTCGACGTGAAGTAGCACCACCGGATCGACCCGAGGGGAGGTGCGACGTGAGTCGCACCTCCCCTCTCCCATGCCCCGCCCTCACGCAAGGACACGACATGCCCGGCCTCCCCGCATCCAGCGCCCGCTTCCGCATCGGCGCCGACGACTTCGAGCTCGACGGCCGCCCGCACCGCGTCATCGCGGGCGCGCTCCACTACTTCCGCGTGCACCCCGACCAGTGGGCCGACCGGATCCGCAAGGCCCGCCTCATGGGACTCGACACCATAGAGACGTACGTCGCCTGGAACGCGCACTCCCCCGAGCGCGGCACCTTCGACACGAGCGCCGGCCTCGACCTCGGCCGCTTCCTCGACCTCGTGCACGCCGAGGGCATGCACGCGATCGTGCGCCCCGGCCCCTACATCTGCGCGGAGTGGGACGGCGGCGGGCTGCCCGGCTGGCTGTTCGGGGATCCCGCGGTGGGGGTCCGCCGCAGCGAGCCGCTGTACCTCGCGGCGGTCGACGAGTTCCTCCGCCGCGTGTACGAGATCGTCGCGCCGCGGCAGATCGACATGGGCGGGCCCGTGATCCTCGTGCAGATCGAGAACGAGTACGGCGCGTACGGCGACGACGCCGAGTACCTCCGCCACCTCGTCGACCTCACGCGCGAGTCGGGCATCATCGTGCCGCTCACGACCGTCGACCAGCCGACCGACGAGATGCTCTCCCGCGGCAGCCTCGACGAGCTGCACCGCACCGGATCCTTCGGCTCGCGCGCCGCCGAGCGCCTCGAGACCCTGCGCCGCCACCAGAGAACCGGCCCGCTCATGTGCAGCGAGTTCTGGGACGGCTGGTTCGACCACTGGGGCGAGCACCACCACACGACCTCGGCCGCCGACGCCGCCGCCGAGCTGGATGCGCTGCTCGCCGCGGGCGCGTCCGTGAACATCTACATGTTCCACGGCGGCACGAACTTCGGCTTCACGAACGGCGCCAACCACAAGGGCACGTACCAGTCGCACGTCACCTCGTACGACTACGACGCCCCGCTGGACGAGACCGGATCCCCCACGGAGAAGTACTTCGCGTTCCGCGACGTGATCGCGCGCTACCGGTCGGTGCCCGACGAGGTGCCCACGCGCCGCGGCGACGCGCCCGCCTTCAAGGTGGCGTTCGACGCGGCCGTGCCGCTGGCCGACCTGGTCGCGGACGCCGACGCCTGGCGCGCGACCGACGCCGTGCCGTCGATGGATGCGCTCGGCGTCTTCCGCGGGTTCGCGCTGCACCGCGTGGAGCTGCCCGCATCCGACCGCACGCGCGTGCTGGCATTCGGCGAGGTGCGCGACCGCGCCGTCGTGTCGGTGGACGGGGTGCGGGTCGGCGTGATCCAGCGCGACCAGCACGAGACCGCGATCGCGGTGCCGCCCGGCCGGATCCTCGAGGTGCTCGTGGAGGACCAGGGGCGCGTGAACTACGGCGTGCGGATCGGCGAGGCGAAGGGCCTCATCGGACCGGCGACGCTCGACGGCCGAGAGCTCACCGGGTGGGAGAGCCTGCCGCTCGACCTCGGGGCGATGGCGGCGTCGGTGTCCTCGGCGGCGTCCTTCGCCGCGTCCTCCGTCGCGGAGCCGGTCCGCTTCCTCGATGGCCCGGTGCTCGCGCACGCGACCTTCGACGTGGACGCGCCCGCCGACCTCTTCCTCGACACGCGCTCGTGGGGCAAGGGAGTCGCGTTCGTCAACGGGTTCGCGCTCGGCCGCTACTGGACCCGCGGCCCGCAGCACACGCTCTACGTGCCGGGCGCCCAGCTCCGCGCGGGCCGGAACGACCTCGTCGTGTTCGAGACGGGCGCGGCGGCGGATCCGGTCGTGGCGTTCCTGGCGCAGCCGGAGCTGGGGCACCTGGAGTCGTAGGACGGCGGGACGGGCCAGGTGGCCCGTCCCGTCATGGTCGCCACCCCGACGGGGTCACGCCGATCCATCGCCCTCCGCCCAGTCGAGCGCCGCGATGATCCGCTCGGCCGCCGGCAGGGCCTGCTGCTCGGCAGCCGGCATGCTCTCGTACGTGTAGGTCGAGACCGCCATCGGCGCCGACGTCTGGCCGAGCGCGTGCCGCACGGTGTGCGCGTTCCGGCTGCCGCAGATGAGGATCCCGACGGTGGGGCGGTGGAAGTCGCGTCGCATCTTGTCGTCGATGACCGCGACGTAGAAGCCGAGCTGGCCGGCGAAGGCGGGTTCGAAGCTGCCGGTCTTCAGCTCGATGACGACGTAGCGCAGCTGCTCGGTGTGGAAGAAGAGGAGATCGACGAAGAAGTCGTCGCCGTCGACGTCGAGATGGACCTGCCGGCCGAGGAACGCGAAGCCGGCGCCGAGCTCGCGGAGCGTGTCGACGATCCGGTCCATGAGGGCTTGCTCGAGCTCGCGCTCGGAGACCGCGTCGGTGAGGTCGAGGAAGTCGAAGACGTACGGGTCCTTCCCGAGCTCGCGCGCGAGGTCGGAATCGGCGGGCGCGAGCTGCCCGGCGAAGTTGGTCGGCGGAGCCTCGGTCCGCTCGAGGGTGCGGTTCATGATCTGGTTCGCGAGCACGTTCCTCGACCACCCGTGCTCGGCGGCGCGGGCGGCGTACCAGTCGCGTGCGCCGCGGTCGTCGAGCTTCCCGAGGAGGACGGTGACATGCCCCCATGGAAGTCGTCCAACAGCCTGTTGGACTACTTCGGCGCGGTCAGGCCATGCCTCCGCGAAGGCGCGCATGTAGAAGAGGTTCGAGCGCGAGAAGCCCTTCATCGCCGGGAACTCGGCGCGGAGGTCCTCAGCGAGCCGGGCGACGACCGCACTGCCCCAGCCTTCCTCCGCCTGGCGCTCCAAGATGACGTTGCCGATGGACCAGTACAGCTCGATGAGCTGCGTGTTCACGCGACGCTGCGCGGTGAGCTGCGCGGCGCGGACCTGGCGCTTCAGCGCCGCGAGGACGCTGGCGTAGTCGGTCGGCAGCGGCAGCACGTCGGGCGCCGGCTCAGGCTAGCCGCCGTGGCATCGTCGAGGGCCGCGCCGGCGAGGACCGTGTGAGGGACGGGAGAAGTGGGTACGGGCCGGGTGGGCGCGCGAGCGCCCCCGCCCGCGCATCCCCGTGGGCCGGCGACCCGCACGAGGAGACCTGTGACCACGGACACCGCACTCGACATCGACCTGGCTGTCGACCCCGAGGAGCCCGAGGCCGGGCCCGGGACGCTGCGGATCACGGATCCGCGCGACGGGTCGCTCGTGGGCGCGATCGACGCGTCGAGCCCCGAGCAGGTCGACGCCGCCGTGCGCCGGTCGGTGGACGCGGCCGCCGCGTGGGCCGCGACGCCGCCCGCCCAGCGCGGCCAGGCCGTGCGCCGCGCCGCCCACGCGCTCGCCGAGCACGCGGAGGAGCTCGCCGAGCTGAACGTCCGCGAGACCGGCAAGCCCCGCGGCGACGCGCTCGGCGGCGTCGGCGCGGGCGTCGACACGCTGCTGCAGTACTCCGAGCTCGGGCCCATCCACCGCGGGAGGTCCCTCCTCGGCACGCTCCCGAACGTCGACTTCTCGGTGCCGCGGCCGCGCGGCGTCACGGTCGCGCTCACGCCGTGGAACGATCCCGTGGCGGTGGCCGCGGGGATCATCGGCGCGGCGCTCGTGATGGGCAACACCGTGGTCCACAAGCCGAGCGAGCGCTGCCCGCACACCGGCGAGCTGCTCGGCCGGATCCTCGCGGAGGCGCTCCCCGACGGCGCGCTCGTCTCCGTGGTCGGCGGCGGCGACGTCGGCGACCGGCTCGTCGCGCACGAGGACACGTGCGTGGTCGCGCACGTCGGATCCACCGCCGCCGGCGAGGCCATCGCCCGCCGCGCCGCCGGCACCCCCACCCACGTGATCCGCGAGAACGGCGGCAACGACCCGCTCCTCGTCGACGCCGGCATCGACCCGGAGTGGGCCGCCGCGCAGGCCGCCCTCGGCTCCTTCGCCAACGCCGGCCAGATCTGCACCTCGGTCGAGCGGATCTACGTGCACCGCGACATCGCCGACCGCTTCACCGCCGCGCTCGTCGCGGAGGCCGAGCGCTGGAACTCCTCCGGCGACCTCGGCCCGCTGGTGGACGAGCGCATGCGCGACGCCGTGCACGAGCAGGTCGCCGAGGCGCTCACCGATGGCGCCCGCGCGCTCGTCGGCGGGCACGTGCCCGACGGCCCCGGATCCCGCTACCCCGCCACCGTGCTCGTCGACTGCACCGCCGACATGACCGTGATGACCGCCGAGACGTTCGGCCCGGTCGCGGCCGTGCAGGTCGTCGCGGACTTCGACGAGGCGCTCGCCCGCGCATCCGACGACCGGTACGGGCTCGCCGCGAGCGTGCTCACGGGATCGATGGAGCACGCGCAGCGGGCGGCCGCCGAGCTGCCCGTCGGCACGATCAAGGTCAACGGCGTCTTCGGCGGCGCGCCCGGCGGCGCCGCGCAGCCCCGCGGCCGCAGCGGATCCGGCTTCGGCTACGGCCCCGAGCTCCTCGACGAGATGAGCACCACGACCGTCGTGCACCTGGGCCTGCCGGTGCTCGACGCGGGCGCGACGACCGCCGCCGAGGCCGCCTCCGGCTCCGTGAGCACCGACGCGGGCGACGCGCGATGACCAGCGAGCTGCGCGGGATCATCGGCCTCCTCGCCGAGCGCCGCCCGACCATCACCGTCATCGGCGACGTCATCCTCGACGAGTGGTGGCGCGGCCACAGCGACCGCATGACCCGCGAGGCGCCGGCGCCCGTCGTGGACGTGACCGAGCGGATCCAGTCGCTCGGCGGCGCCGCGAACACGGCCGTGAACCTTGCGAGCCTCGGCGGCACCGTGCGCATGGTCGGCCTCGTCGGCCAGGACGCCGCGGGCGACCGCGTGCGCGACCTGCTCCTGGCGGCCGGCGTCGACGTGTCCGGCCTCGTGCACTCGCCGCGCCTGCGCACCACCACCAAGACGCGCATCGTGGGCGACGACCAGGTGATCGTGCGGGTCTACGACGTGCACCGCGGATCCGTCCACCGCGACGACGCGCGCGCCCTCGCCCGCGCCGCCCTCGAGGCCACCGCGGGCGTGGACGCCGAGATCGTCTCCGACTACGGCACCGGCACGCTGCACGGCGTGGTGCTCGAGTCGCTCGCCGCGCGCGCGAGCCGCCCCGGCCTCACGGTCGTGGACGCCCACGATCCCGCCATCTGGGCGCCGCTCCGCCCCGGCCTCATAACGCCGAACGCGGGCGAGGCCGGCCGCCTCGTCGACCGGCCGCTCGCGCGCGATGAGGATCGCGCCGCCGTGATCGCGTCGCTGGCCGACGCCGTGCTGGCCGCCGCCGGATCCGCGACCGCCGTCGTCACCCTCGACCGCGACGGCACCGTCGTGCTCGGCGCGGGTGAGCCGTACCGCACGCGCGCGCACCCGGTGCCCGAGAAGCAGGCGTCGGGCGCGGGCGACACCTTCGTCGCCGCGCTCACGCTCGCGCGCGCGATCGGCCTGCCGCTCACGGTCAGCGCCGACTTCGCGCAGGCCGCGGCCGACGTCGTCGTGCGCCTGCCCGGCACGTCCGTGTGCTCGGCGGCAACCCTCGCCGACCACCTCGGCGAGACCCGCTCGCGCACCGTGTCGCAGGCCGAGCTCGTCGACCTCGTGGCGTCCGAGCGCGCTGCCGGCCGCCGCATCGTCTTCACCAACGGCTGCTTCGACGTGCTCCACCGCGGCCACACCACGTACCTCCGCCAGGCCAAGCGCCTCGGCGACGTGCTCGTGGTGGCGCTCAACAGCGACGACTCCGTGCGGCGGCTGAAGGGATCCGACCGGCCGGTGAACACCGCCGAGGACCGCGCGGGCGTGCTCGCCGAGCTGTCGTGCGTCGACGTGGTCACCGTGTTCGACACCGACACCCCCATCCCGCTGCTCGAGGCGGTGCAGCCCGACGTCTACGCGAAGGGCGGCGACTACACGCCCAGATGCTCGACGAGACCGACGTGGTGCGCGCGTACGGCGGCGAAGTGTCCATCCTCGGGTACGTGCCGTCGCAGTCGACGAGCTCGATGGTCGACCGGATCCGCGCGTCGGCGCCCGACCCCGGCTTCACCCGGCCGCCGGGCACGGCGACGTCGGCACCCAGCGCACCCGCGGCGCCCGCGGCGCCCGCCGATCCTGACGGCTCCCCGTAATCCACCCGGCCGCCCCTGGTCACTGCTCCCCTTCGGGAGTCGACTCGACACGTGGCCGGCACGGACGCCAGCCGCCCTGATCCACCGACGAGAGGACCCACCGTGGCCATCAACCCCATCGAGCTCCAGAAGCACCTCAGCGGCCTCGACTACCCGGCGTCCAAGGACGCGATCGTGAAGAAGGCGGAGGAGTCGGGCGCCGACTCCGACACCCTCGACGCGCTCCAGGGCATCGCCGACAAGGAGTACGACGCCCCCACCGCGATCAACGCGGCGGTCTCCGACGCGAGCTGATCCACCGCACCACGCCGACGGCCCCGGTCCTCCTCGCGAGGACCGGGGCCGTCCGGCTGTCCAGGTGCGCGGGTGCGCGGCTCGGCGGCGCGCGGCTCGGCGACGCGCGGCTCGGCGACCGGCGCTACGCGGTGAGCGCGTGATCCTGCGGGAGCTCCGCGGCGATGGTCGCGAGCGCGTCGTCGACGGAGCCGAACCAGTCGCAGAAGCCGGGCACGGGCCGCATCCGCATGAGCTCGACCCGGTGTTCGTGCTGCTGCACGTAGGCGAGGAGGCGGCTCGCGTCGGACTGGGGGATGCGCGCGTCGCACACCCGCCACTCCGTGCTGCTGAGCGCGACGACCTCGAGGCGTCTGTCGATGTAGCGCATGGTCCCCTCCTCTTCTCCGCACGGGGAAACGCCCCGTGTGCACGAAGGTAGGCGCGACGTCCGACGACGACGACGCCCGCGACATGAACCGTCAGTTGCCGGGACGCGGCGAGTCTCGGGAGGGAGCGCCGGATCCGTCGCTCAGGGCCGGTACTGCTGCGGCTTGTCGAAGCCCATCGGGTCGCCGTTGGACGGGTTCTGGCCGCTGCCGCCGAGACGGACCTTCCCGAGCACGTAGAGGATCCGCATGAGGACGCGGCCGAGGAGGCGGAGGGCTGTCATCTGCCGACGCTACCGGCCGTGCGCGCGGGCCCGCCAGGCGCGGCGGCGGACGGGGGCGCGGCAGGCGGCCGCGATGCCGCCGGACGAGGGACGGCCCCGGCCCTCGCGATGAGGGTCGGGGCCGTCCGTTCGGGATGGGGGACTACTGGCCGAGCTTCTGGTCGGCGACGTCGCCGGCCTTCTCCGCGGCGCCGTCGGACTTGCCGCCGGTCGCGTTGCTCGCGGCGTCCTGGCCCTTGTCGATGGCCCCGTCCGTCGCCTGCTCGCCCTTGTCGCTGTCGATGAGTCCCTCGGCCTTGTCGGTGAGATCCGCCATGTGCGCCTCCTGTCGTATGCGTCGCGCCCCGCTGCTGCGGGGTGCCACTCCAGCCTGCTCCCGTCCGGCGCGCGCGACCGGGCCGTCGGGATGCGGGAGGCTGGATCCGTGGACCAAATCGACCCGCGCCGCCTCGCCGGCGTGCTCGCCGACCCCGAGCTGCGGGCCGCGTACGCCCGCGTCGTGCTCGGATCCGACCTCGACGACGCTCTCGCGCACCTCTCCCCCGCCCGCCGGAAGAAGGCGCGCGCCTCGCTCGTCGGGTCGGGCCTCGTCGCGGTGGACGCCGACGGCACCGCATCCGCGCCCGACAGCGTCTTCCGCGCGATCCTCGCCCAGCAGCCCGCGACGCCGCCCGCCCAGGGCGTCGAGCGCTTCCTCCGCGACGGCCGCATCACCCAGTGGCCGGCCGGCCCCGCCGACCTCGACGACCTGCTGCGGCACGTGGTCGCGGAGGCGCTGGACCCCGACGAGGTGCTCGACGAGAAGACCCTCACGGCGCGCCTCCTCCGCGTCACCGACGACCACGCGCTGCTCCGCCGCCACCTCGTGGACGCGGGGCTGCTGCTGCGGACGCGCTCGGGATCCGAGTACGCGCGGGCGGAAGCGCACGCTGATCCCAGGGACGGCGCCCGCGCGACGGGCGAGCCGACCTAACGCCCGCGGTCGACGCGGGCCGGTCCGGCCCGTCCCGGGGCTGTCCGTCCCGCTCGCGTGATCCCCGGCAGCGGCCTCGCCTGCGGGACCTCCGCCTGCCCGGACCGCGTCGGCACCAGCGGCCCGCCCCGCGTCGCCCGGGACATGTCCGTCTCCAAGGTCGCCGGCGCACGCGGATCCTCCCGCTCCTGCTCCACCGTCTTCCTATACACGCGGTAGCGCGACACCGCCGGCGACTCCTCAGCGACCATCCGCGCATTCGCCTCCGGCCGCGAACCTCCGCCCGGTTCCCCGTACACCCACGCCCCGAACTCGCTCGGCACCCACCGACCGCCCAGCCCCTCGTCCCGCTGAGCCGCCTCGTTGCCCTCGCGCCACCGCTTCTGGATCCGCTCCTCGGACACCTCCCGCGGCACCTCCACGTCCACCACCTGGACGTCGTACCCCGCCCGCTCCAGCTCGCCCATGATCTGCCGCGCCTTCGTGTCGGACGACAGCACCGTGTCGATGACGACATTGCGCCCCTCGGCCACCGCCCGTACGCGCAGCTCGTCCGCCAGGTCGGCGGACTCCGCGTGCACCAGTGACGAGAGCTCCATGGGATGGAACTTCTCTCCCGCTGCCTCGCGCTCACGGACCGCCGACGGCACGATCCAGGAGTCATAGCTCCCATCGGCGACTGCCTCGCGCAGCAGTCGGCTCTTGAACTCGTCAGCATCGATCACGAGGTAGCCCTTCCCGCTACCACCGAGCGCGTTCTCCCGCACCGAGGTCTTGCCGGCCCCCGGCGGTCCGGCCAGGAGGATGGCTCGTCGTCCCGTCCCCGTCGTGGGTACTGCGTCGAGGGCCTCACTTAACAGCCGCTCGTGCAGCCGCGTCCGGGCGGGCATCGCTCCGCCTTTCCCCCACCAGGCCGGATTGTTCACGGTAGCCGTCGGCGCATTCCACGCCAGCGGCCCGTCCTCCTGGGAGAAACTGCGCACCGTCTCCAGGTGCTGGAGCTCGTCGTCAGTGCCCACCTGTCAGCGGCTGGATCCGTCGTGACGCTCGAAGGCGTCCCCGTAGGCCTCGTCGTCGATGAGGCCCGCCGCCGCAGCTCGCGAGACCTCCGCCCATGTCCCCGGCGGGTTCACCACCAGGTCGTCGTAGCCGTCCGGGAGGGCGCGCGGCACGTACGGATACCGCGCCAGCTCATCAACCAACCGCTCCCGATCGATCAGCCCCACCGCGTACCGCTCGCAGATCTCCATCGGCAGCGCACCCGAGAACCCCTCCAGCGGCATGCTCACCTCACGAGCCGCACGCAGCCGGGCGAGATCCTCCGGACGGAACACCCGCAGATCCCGCGCCAACTCCTCCTCGGCACGACCCGCATCGAGCAGCCGCCGCACCTCGCGCAGGTAGTCCAGCTCCGCCAGCCGCAACCGCAGCAGCGCCAGCGCCGCCGGCGCGACCTCCTCGGGAACATCGCGTGCACTCATGAACCGCCCACCTTCCTCGTCATCTCCCACGTCCCGACCGACCCACACCAGTCGCCCTCGCCGCACCCCGCGCCCGCGAGACCGCCGGCAACGACCTCGCCTGCGGCACCGCCGCCGGCCCGGACCGCGTCGGCACCAACGGCCCACCCCGCGACGCCCGCGACATGTCCGTCTCCAAGGTCGCCGGCGCCAGCGGATCCTCCCGCTCCTGCTCCGCCGTCTTCCGATACACGCGGTACCGCGACACCGCCGGCGACTCCTCCGCGACCATCCGCGCGTTCACCTCCGGCCGCGAGCCCCCATCCTGCTGCCCGTACACCCACGCACCGAACTCGCTCGGCACCCACCGGCCGCCGAGGCCCTCGCCCCGCTCCGCCTTCTCGTTCCCCTCCCGCCACCGCTTCCGGATCCGCTCCTCCGACACCTCCCGCGGCACCTCCACATCGATCACCTGGACGTCGTACCCCGCCCGCTCCAGCTCACCCATGATCTGGCGCGCCTTCGTGTCCGCCGACAGCACGGTGTCGATCACCACGTTCTTGCCCGATCGGATCGCCTCTGTCCTCTGCCTGTCGGCGAGGTCAGCTGACTCCGCGTGCACGAGTGAAGAGAGTTCCATCGGGTGGAACCGTTCGCCGGCCGCCTCGCTCTCCCGCACAGCGGCGGGTCGTATCCACGACTCGTAACTGCCATCCGCGACCGCCTCCCGCAGCAGGCGGGTCTTGAACTCGTCGGCGTCGACGACCAGGAAGCTCTTGGACGCATCACCCAACAGGTGTTCGCGGATCGAGGTCTTGCCCGCACCCGGCGGACCCGCCTGCACGATCGCCCGGCGCTCCGATCGCAGCTCGGGGACCTCCTCCACCGAGGCACGCAGCAGCCGCTCGTGCAAGGCCTTGCGGCTACTCGTATAGCCATCTCGCCCATACCAGCGAGGATTCTACTTGGATGAGGTCGGCGCATCCCATGCGACGGGACCGCCCTCGGCCGAGAGCTTCCTCAGCGCATCAAGGCGAGTGGATCCCTCCTCGTCAGACACCGACCTCGTCCTGACCATGGCGACGGTCGAAGACCTCGCTGTAGATGTCGATGTCGATCAAGTCATTGCCGCTGGCTCTCTCCACATCCGCCCACGTCCCCGGCGGGTTGACGACGAGGTCGTCGTACCCGTCCACCTGGTCGCGCGGAACGTACGGGAACCGCACCAGCTCGTCCACCAGCCGCTCGCGATCGAGCATCCCCACCGAATACCGCTCGCAGATCTCGTACGGCGTCACCCCCGAGAAGCCGTCGACCGCTGTCGGAACCTCGCAGGCCGCGGCGATGCGTTCCAGGTCAGCAGGCTGGAACACCGCCAGATCCTCGATCAGCTTCTTCTCGTCGTACCCGGACTCCAGCAGCCGACGGACCTCCCGCAGGTAGTCCAGCTCGACCAACCGCAGCATGCGCAACGCACGCTCCGCCGGGCGTACCTCCACCGGCGCATCGAACAGACCCATCACGACCTCCTCAGCCACATCATGGAAAGACGGACATCCCGCGTGCTCCGCCTCGCGCATCCGCCGACTGCTCCGGAGCGATGCGAGTGCCGGATGCGGGAAGCAGCCAGGCTAGGCCAGCCGCCGACCGCGCGCCCGCCCTGCGGCACATCGCGCGTCAGCTCGCGCGTCGGCCCTTCGGCACGAAGCCGGCCCGCTGGTTGCTCGTCTCGTCGAGGAGCCGCCGGATCGCCGACTTCTCGATCAGCCAGCGGCCGCCGGGGCGCATGGCCGGGATCACGCCGTCGCGCAGCCAGCCGAGGATCGCCGGACGGCTCTTCTGGAACAGCTCCATCAGGTCGCGGTAGGTGAGGTGATCCGGGTAGGCGTCGAGCGGATGCGGGTACGGCTCGTGGGGCGGCACCGGTACGGTGGAGGTCGACTCGAGCCACTCCCGCACCTCGGAGCGGAACGCGATCCACGAGTGCGAGATGCGGTAGCCGGGGATGGTGCCCTTCGCGAACCAGAGGCTCACGGTCGTCTGGCCGATCTGCAGGATCCGCTGCAGGTCCGCCGACCGCAGGGTCGCCGGCAGCGCATCCCAGGTGTCGTCGTCTGCCATGCGCGGAACCTGCTCCGGTCGGGTGGGGCGCGGGATGCTCGGATTTACCCGCCTGAGCAATTATCGCCGCAGGGCCCGCGGGGACCGCAACCCCGCGGGACTCACTCGGACGCATGCTTGCACTCCCCGCCGCACAGCGTCACCCCGAACGCGGCGAAGAACGCCTTCGGATCCACGTAGCCGCTCACCGGCGCCCCCTGCGTCTGCGACTGCGGCAGCCCGCTGACGCGCGGGTCGGTGGATCCGGCGACGTCGATGCGGATGTCGAGGTGGCACCCCGTCGACGGCCCGTTCGAGCCGACCTTCCCGATCTCCTGGCCGGGGGTCACGGTGTCGCCGACGTGGACCTCCATGTCCGGCTCGTACATGTGCAGGTAGCTGTTCGTGTAGCCCGCCGCCGACCGGATCGACACCGTGTAGCGGCCCGCCGTGGTCACGCTGCCGGCCTGCGCGGCGAGCACGGGCGAGCCGCACGAGTAGCCGGTCCGCCCGGAGGACGTCCCCGTCTCGCGCGTCTGGTAGTCGTTCGCCGGGTGCCAGGAGGAGGCGCCCGCGGTCGGGCTCTCGCGCGGCCCGTACCCGGAGGTCTGGTCGAACGGCGCCTTCAGCGGGAGCACGGTGCCGCCGGCGGAGCACCCGCCGGCCGCGGCGGGCGCGGGCGCGGCCGCGGGATCCGGCGTGCCGGACGCGACGGGCGTCGCCGCCGGAGCTGCTGCCGCGGCCCCCGACAGCTGCGCGACCACGTCCTCGGCCGGCTGCTGGTACTGCCGGTAGTGGTACGGGTCCTTGTTGATCTGCACCTCGTGGATCGCGAGCGTCGGCTCGAGCGTCTCCCACCCCTCGACCTTCTGCAGGCGGGCGAGGAACAGCTTCGCGCTCGACGTCGGATCCATGCGCTCCTGCACCGAGCCCCACGACGACTGCTGCTGGAAGAGCCCGATCGAGTCGGCGATGGAGCCGTCCGGGTTCACCGCGTTGTCGCCGTAGTCGATGGCGCGGAGCGACGACTCGCCCATCGCGGCCATGACCCCGAGCACCTGCGCCTGCCGGGACAGGCCGAGCCCGGCGGCGACGTCCATGATCGCGGCGGCGTTGTCGAGCTGGTCCCCGGAGTAGCCGTCGACGGGCGTGCGCGGCCCGGTCGACGAGGACGCGGCGCCCTGCGTCGTGCAGGCGGACGCGTCGTCGCCGCCGAAGCCGAAGAGCACCAGGAAGACGATCATCCCCATCAGCGCCGCGGGCGCGCCGATGAGGATCAGGATCCCCTTGCCCGCCCCGTTCACTTGAAGCGGACGGCCTGGATCTCGTCCGCCAACCACGGAGCCGTGGTCGACGAGCGGATGAGGGCCACGTCGTAGTCACCGTCGTCCGTGGGCACGCGCACGATGAGCGCGTAGGCGGTCGGCGCCGGTATGACCGTGCCGGTGCCCGTGACCGCGTGGGCCGTGAGCCGCGAAGGGATCGTGGGCACGAACGCGACCGCGCCCTGCTGCGACAGGAGCGGCGTCATCTGCCGCTCCCACTCGGCCTCGCTGATCCCGGGCTGCGCGTAGGTGCGCATGACCCGGTCGGCCGCGGCGAGCGCCGCCGTCTGGGACGCCGCGTCCGCCACCGGTTCGGGCTGGGCCCCGGCGTCGTCCTCCGTCTGGCCGGGATCCGCGGGGGCGTCGTCGTCCGCGCCCGGCATCGAGTCGGCCGGGGACGCTGCGGGTGTCGTCACCGGATCCCCCGGCGCGTCGCCGTGCACCGTGACGCTCGCGCAGCCGGCCGCCGTGAGCGCGAGGGCAGCGGCGAGCGCCACGGCTCCCGCGATGCGCGCGACGCGCATGCCCACGGCGACGCGCATCCCGGCGGTGGCCGCGGCGCGCATCAGAGGCCGCGCGCCACGGCGGCGCCCGCGGAGAGCCAGGCCCGCTGCGTCTGCGCGCGGAGGGCGCCGTAGTTGAGGACGTCCGCGCCGAGGGCGGGGTCGTACGGGATGGTCACGACGTCGCGGGCGAGCGATCCGAATCCCCTGGCGATCTTGTCGACCTCGGCCTCGCGCAGGTCGTGCTTGTGGGCGCTGACCACCACGACCGCGCGCTCCGCGAGGTCGGCGAAGTGCCCGCCGCGCTCCGCGAGGCCCTCGATCAGCAGCGCCGCGGACTCGGCCGCCTTCGCCTCGCCGATGGTCGGCACCACGATCTGGTCGGCCCTCTCGATGGCGCGCAGCCACATCGGGTCGGTCTCGTCGTTGCCCGAGTCGATGAGTACGAGCCGGTAGAACTTGGCGGCGACCGCGTGGATGAGATCCACCGTGGTGTCGTCGAAGCGCTGCTGGGTGGCGAGCACCTCGGGCTTCGAGCGGAGCACGTCGTAGCGGTCGCGGGTCTGGTGGTGGACGAAGTGGGCGAGGTCGGCGGACTGCGCGCCCGTGCCGAGGAGCCGGTCGACCTGCGGCAGGAGGTCGAGGATGCTCGCGTCGTGCGGCCCCTGCTCGGTGCTCCAGCCGAGGGTGCCGCGCGTCTGGTTGTTGTCCCAGGCCAGCACGCCCGCGCCGCCGTGCCGCGCGAAGACCGACGACAGGCAGATGGTGGTCATGGTCTTGCCCACGCCGCCCTTGCCGTTGACGACCGCGACCGTGCGGGGGCCGGGCCAGTGCTGGCTGACGAGGCGGGTCCACTCGCGCTCGCGGCGCTCGTCCTCGGACGGCGACATGCGGATCCCGAGCCGCGTGAGGGTGCCGCGCATGCCCTGCGTGGCCGGCTCCTCCACCTCCTCGCGGGTGAGGAAGGACTGGCGGGCGGCGCGGCGGGTGAGCGGCGGATCCGTCGGTGCGGCGGGTGCGGCGGGCGGCGTGATCGCGGCGGGTGCGGCGGTCGCGGTCGCGGCAGGTGCCTGCGCCGGGATGCCGGCGGGCGGCGCGGATCCGGCAGCGGCGGCCGCCGGAACGGGAGCCGGAGCCGCGGCGGCCGGCACCGGCGCGGGCACCGATGCAGGGACCGGCGCCGCGATCGCATCCGCCCGGTCGAGCTCGCTGAGCGCCTCGATGAGCCCGTCGGGAGCGACGGCGAGCGCCTGGGATCCGAAGCGGTCGCGCGTGGTGAGCCGCACCGCCCGCTGCATCTGCAGCGCCGTGCCGCGCACGCTGCGCAGGATCTCGCGGCGGATCTCGTCCTCCGCCGCCTCCGCGAACGGCGTCGCGACGCCGTTGACGATCAGCACCCCGGTGGCCCACCCGTCGGCCGTGGGCGTGATGGTGGCGTCGATGCGGGGGAAGGCGGGCACGGTCGGGGCGTCGGTCATCTGCGGCTCTCGGTGAGGGGGTGTCGTGCAGGGCGAGATGCCGGGCGCCCATGTGGACAGCCGGCCCGCTCGAGCGGCGGCGCCCGTCAGGATCGACGACGGCGAGACAGTCTCACGGAAAATGCGAGCAGGATCAAGCACTTGCTTCTGCGTAAGCACTTTGACAGCATCACCGTTCAGCGTCCCGCCGGCATCCCCCATCCGGTGGAGCACGCGTGAGGCGAGCGCGACGACCTTCGGGTGGGATGGCAGGGCATGAGCGACAACGGCAATCCATGGGTGGTCGACGCGCCCGCGGTCGTCGACACCCCCGCATCCGACGCCCCGCCCCTCACCCGTCGCGAGCGCCTCCGCGGCCCCCGCGCTCCCCAGCCGGCCACCGTCGCCGCGCCCGCGGCAGCCGACCGCCTGCCTGTCCGGCGCGCGGACGGGACCGCCGAGCTCTGGTGGGTCGGCGCCCACGGCGGCGCCGGCGAGACGACCCTCGCCCGCCTGGCTCCCGGATCCCGCGCCGCCGGCCACGCCTGGCCCGCCCCTGTCGCCGGATCCCCCGCGTCGCGCGTCGTCGTCGTCGCGCGCACCGACCACTCCGGCCTCCTCGCGGCGCAGCGGGTCGCCCGCGAGTGGGCATCCGGTCAGGTCGCCGGGCTCGTCGACCTCGTCGGCCTCGTGCTCGTGGCGGATGCGCCCGGCCGCCGACCCAAGGAGCTCCGCCAGCTCGAGCAGCTCGTCGCCGGCGGGTACCCGCGCGCGTGGACCCTGCCGTGGATCGACGCGTGGCGCCTCGGCCCCGCGGATCCCGCCGACATGGGCCGCGAGCACCAGCGGCTCCTCGCCGACCTGCAGCTCACCGCATCCCCCCGCTAGTCCCCCCCCTTCCACGAAAGGCCCTCATGTCCCCCACGCTCCTCGCGCTCGACGTCGTGCACCAGGCGTCCGCGCACATCCACCACGCCATGGACGCCGTCGCCATCGACGTGCCCAACGGCGACGCCCAGGCGCCCGCTGACTGGACCGAGAAGTTCGGCCGCATCATCGGCATCGCCAAGTGGGTACTCCTGCCCCTCGCGGTGCTCTCCCTCATCGCCACCGGCGCGATGCTTTTCCGCAACAACCGGCACGAGGGCGGCGAGATCCAGGAGCGCCTCATCAAGATCGGCTTCGGTCTCTTCCTCGGGCTGGGCGCCGCGTCGCTGGTCAGCTTCGTCATCGCGTAGCGCGACCTCCGACTCGCCGCCCGCACCGCCCGCTCCCCCGAGAGGATCCCCATGAGCACGCCCGCCACGCCCTTCCACAAGCGCCCGCTCTGGATCGCCGTCGCCGCGCTCCTCGCGGTGATCCTCGTCGTCGGCGGAATCGCGGCGGGGACGGGGGCGTTCTCCGGCGGTGGCACGCCAGCCGCGGCGCCGCCGGGCGATGCGACGGTGGCACCGGACGCCGCCCCGGCGCCGGGTGCGTCAGCGCTCCCCGACGGCGCCGCGTCCGTATGCGGTCTCCAGGGCTACGAGGAGACCAGCTCGCTCACCTCGGCACCTGAAGCCAAGTGGGAGATCATCGGCACGATGGCAGCGCCGCAGGCGCCGAAGACGGCAGGACCGGGGGTCCAGGAAGACGACGCCCAGTTCCGGACCTGCTTCGCCCACACAACCGAAGGGGCGCTGTTCGCCACCATCAACTTCTTCGCGACCAGCACCAACCCCGCGAATCAGCCTCGCATGTACGAGCTGCTCGCCGACGGCGCCGCACGTGACACTGTCCGCTCCGCGGGAGGGGGCACCCAGCAAGGGAGTTCCACTCGCCTGCAGGTGGCCGGGTTCAAGGTCACCCAGTACAACGCGGACACCGCCACGATCGATCTCGCCATGTCGGTCTCCTCGAAGGACGGGGCGCTCGTGAGCCAACCGATGGTCGTCAAGTGGGAGCACGGTGACTGGAAGATCGTCCTGACTGAGGCGGGGCCTCAGTACAAGCCGGCACCGCTGACCAGCCTCGGCGGCTACATCCCGTTCTCGGGTGTGTGACGCGTGACCGACTGCAACGTCCTGACCTTCATCGGGAACGCCTCGGAGTGCACCGGTCAGGCAGCCGCGAGCGTGCTGAGCGATGCGGCGAGCAACACCCTCAAGCAGCTCGTGCACGACGCCGTCCAGACCTACGGCCAGGTCGTCGCCTCGCTCGGCACCATGTGGGTGCACGTGCCGAGCCCGCAGTTCACGAAGGGCGACTCCTCGACCGTCGGCTACACGCCGAACTCCACGGTCACGACCGACTTCGACACCCTGCTCGGCTACATCGCGTGGATCGGCCTCGTCGTCGCCGTCCTCTCGATCATCGGGTTCGCGATCCTCTACATGCGGGCGAGGTCGGAGGACACCGGGATGGACAGCCTCGGCCGCCTCGGGGTCGTGCTCGCCGGGGTGTTCCTCATCACGAGCGCGTCCTCACTCGTCGCCTGGGTCATCCCGCACTCGGCTCCGGACGGCTCGACCTCGACCGTGGGGTTCCTGCAGAACTCGACCTGGTACATCGTGCTCGTCATGGCGGTGGGATCCGTGGTGCTGGCCGGCATCCGCCTCGCCTGGACGCAGCGCACCCAGCCGGTCGGCGAGCTGGTCCGGTCGCTGGTCACGCTGGTGATGGTCTCGACCATCGGGCTCACGGTGATCCAGCTCGCCGTCCAGATCGGCGACGTGTTCGCGGTCGGCGTGCTCAACGCCGCCACGAGCTGCGACGTCAGCGTCGTCGAGGGCAACTGCTTCGGGCGCAACATCGGCGCCCTGATCTTCCTCACGGACCAGTCGCCGATCGGCGCCATCGGGATTCTCATCCTCGCGCTCATCGCCGTCCTCATCACGTACGTGCAGATCGCGATGATGGTGGTCCGATCGGCGATGCTCGTCCTGCTCGCGGGCATCCTGCCGCTCACCGCGAGCTTCACGAACACCGCGACGGGGAACCAGTGGTTCCGCAAGTCGCTTGGCTGGCTGACCGCGTTCATCCTGTACAAGCCGGCCGCCGCGCTCGTCTACGCGGCCGCGTTCCGCCTGATCGGAACCGACCTGTTCGCGAAGGACGACCAGGGGATCTGGTCGATCCTGACCGGGATGGCGCTCATGCTCATCGCGCTCGTCGCGCTGCCCGCGCTCATGCGGTTCATCGCGCCGATGGTCGCGCCCGCGGGCGGGGTGTCGGGCGCGGCGGTCGCGGGTGCCGTGATGGGCGGGGCCGGCGAGGCCGCGTCCGGAGCGATCAAGCAGGCCGGCTCCATGGCGAGCAGGTCGAGCGGCGGAGGCGGCGGCGGCGGATCCGCTTCCGGTCCCTCCGGCGCCGCCAACGCCAGCGCCGGCGCACGCGGCGGCACCGCCGCCAAGGGCGCGGCCGCCGGAGCGAAGGCCGGCGCCGGCGCGAGCGGGGCGGCAGCGGGCGGTGCCGCCGGCGGAGCGGCCGCCGCGGGAGCCGCGGTCGCCGGGCCCGTCGGGCTCGCCGCGCTCGGCGTCGCGAAGCTCGCCGAGGGCGCCAAGAAGGCCGCGCACGCCACCAAGGGCGCCATCGAGGACGCCGCGGGAGAGGGCCCCTCGGGGGCCAGGTAGGGACACGGATCCATGAGCGCCATCGAGGGCCGCGCCACCGCGCGCACGTACGGCAACTGGCGGAAGCCGCGCACCCGCGGCGTCGGCGGGCTCGGCATGTTCCCGACGATGTTCGGGTTCGCCGGGGCCGTGATGGTCATCATCGTCGCCACCAACAAGGGCCTCGTCGCCGGGGTGATCACGGCGGCGGTGTTCGCCGGCGTGCTCGCGGCGGTCGCGGTCAAGGACAAGCACGGGGAGTCGGGGATGATCCGGATCATGAACCGCGCGGGCTGGCTGTTCACCCGCAACCGCGGCGCGCACCTCTACCGCTCGGGGCCGCTGGGCTTCGCGGAGTGGGGCACGGCGCAGCTGCCGGGCCTCGCCGCGGGATCCCGCCTCACCGAGTGGAAGGACTCGTACGGCCGCCCGTTCGCGCTCATCGAGGTGCCGTCGACGAACGATTTCACGGTCGTGCTCGGGGCCGAGCCCGACGGATCCGCGCTGGTCGACCAGGAGCAGGTCGACATCTGGGTCGCCGAGTGGGGCTCCTGGCTCGAGGCCCTCGCCGACGAGCCCGGCCTCGTGGCCGCGTCCGTCACGCTCGAGACCGCGCCGGACACCGGCACGCGGCTCGCCTCCGAGGTGCTCGGCCGCATCGACGACCGCGGATCCGACTTCTCGAAGAGCGTGCTGCGGAAGATCGTGGCCACCTACCCGGCGGGCGCGGCGACCATCAAGGCGTACGTGGCCATCACGTTCGCGGGCGCCACGCGGACCGGCGCCGCCCGCCGCAGCCCGGAGGAGGTCGGCCGCGAGCTCGCCTACCGGCTGCCCGGCCTCACCTCCGGCCTCTCCTCCACCGGTGCCGGGGCGGCCCGTCCGCTCACCGCGCAGGACCTGTGCGAGGTCGTGCGGATCGCCTACGACCCGGCCGCCGCGATCCTCATCGACCAGGCGAACTCCGCCGGCCAGGCCACCGAGCTGTACTGGCCGGAGGTCGGGCCCACCGCGCACCAGGCCGCGTGGGACTCCTACCGGCACGACTCGGCGCTCTCGGTGTCGTGGATGATGTCGCAGGCGCCGCGCGGGAACGTGGGCGAGTCGATCCTGTCGCGCCTGCTCGCGCCGCACCGGCACATCGCCCGCAAGCGCGTGACCATGCTCTACCGGCCCATCGACCCGGCGCGCGCGGCCGCCATCGTCGAGGCCGACAAGCGCGACGCCGAGTTCCTGGTCGGGTCGACCAAGAACCCCACCGGCCGGTCGCGCAAGGACGTCATCGCGGCGTTCGCGAACGAGTCGGAGGAGTCGGGCGGCGCCGGGCTCGTCAACTTCGGGATGGTCGTGACGGCGACCGTGCAGGATCCCGCCACCATCGAGGACGCGCGCGCCGCCGTCGACAGCCTCTCCGCGCAGGCCCGCATCCGCCTGCGCGTGGTGCACGGCTCGCAGGACTCCGCGTTCGCCGCCGGCCTGCCGCTCGGCCTGGTGCTGCCGCGGCACCTGGCCATCCCGCACGACATCCGGGACCAGCTGTGATCCGCCGACCGCGCGCACCGCGGATCCCGGCACCCGCCGCCCTCGCCCGCCCGGTCGCGTCCGCCGCCGCCGCACCCGCCGCCCGCGCCGCCGCCCGCGCCCACCGCCGCCCCTCCCCGCGCGGCTGGCTCGGCCGGGCCCGCGGCGAGAGCGTGCTCGTGCAGCCCTCGCCCGAGTGGCGCGGCACCACCGTGCAGGTGTGCGGCCTGTGGCCCTACGCGGTCGGATCCAGCAGCCCCATCAGCGGCGTCCCGCTCGGGCTGCACCTCGACACCGGCGCGACCGTGTGCGCCGACCCGATCTCGTGGTTCCAGTCGGGGATCATCTCGAACCCGTCGATCTTCGCCCTCGGCCTCCCCGGCCTCGGCAAGTCGACCCTCATCCGCCGCATGTGCGTGGGCGGCGACGGCATGGGCTACCTGCCGCTCGTGCTCGGCGACCTGAAGCCCGACTACGTCGACATGGTGCACGCGCTCGACGGCCAGGTCATCACGCTCGGCCGCGGCCGAGGGCACCTCAACGTGCTGGACCCGGGCGGCGCGATCGAGGCGGCCGAGCAGCTGCGCGCGGCCGGCTTCGAGCAGGAGCGGCAGCGCCTCATCGCCGACGCGCACGGCCGCCGCAACACGATGGTCTCGTCGCTGCTCACGATCCTCCGCAAGCAGGCGCCCGACGACGTGGAGGAGTCGATCATCGACGCGGCCCTGCGCGTGCTCGACGACGAGTTCCCGGGAGTGCCCGTGCTCGCCGACCTGCTGCGCGTGATCCAGGACGCCCACCCGGCCGTGCGCGACGTCGCCGTCGACCGCGGCGACCTCGGGCGGTACCAGGAGATCACCCGCGGGCTCGAGGCGAGCCTCATCAGCCTCACGCGCGGCGGTCGGCTGGGCGAGATCTTCGCGCAGCAGACCGACGTGGCCATGCGGCACGACCGGCCGGTGGTCTACGACGTGTCGTCCATCGACGAGTCGGACACCGACCTCCAGGCCGCCGTGCTCCTCGCCTGCTGGTCGCAGGGCTTCGGCACCGTGAACGTCGCGACCGCCCTCGCCGACGCGGGCCTGCAGCCGCGGCGGCACTACCTGATCGTGATGGACGAGCTGTGGCGCGCGCTCCGCGTGGGCAAGGGCATCGTCGACCGCATCGACTCGCTCACGCGCCTCAACCGGCAGCGCGGCGTGGGGCTCGCGATGATCACGCACACCATGTCCGACCTCCTCGCGCTCGCCGACGAGCAGGACCGGATGAAGGCGCGCGGCTTCGTCGAGCGCGCCGGCATGGTGGTCGCGGGCGGCCTGCCGCGCGCGGAGATGTCGATGCTCACGCAGGCGGTCGCCCTGTCGCGCTCGGAGCAGGACCTCGTGATGTCGTGGCAGAACCCGCCCGGCTGGTCGCCCGACCAGGAGCCGCCGGGGCGCGGGAGGTTCCTCATCAAGGTCGGCGGGCACCCGGGGATCCCCGTGCACGTCGAGCTCACCGAGGAGGAGCGGCACATCAACGACACCAACAAGGCGTGGCACGCGACCGAGTCGTTCCCGGAGCCGGACGAGGCGTCGACCCGGCCGTCG
Source organism: Clavibacter sepedonicus (assembly GCF_000069225.1). GTDB lineage: Bacteria > Actinomycetota > Actinomycetes > Actinomycetales > Microbacteriaceae > Clavibacter > Clavibacter sepedonicus. The sequence continues at coordinate 2,844,613 of NC_010407.1, forward strand.
GAGCCGCCGCTGTCGGCCGTCGACGCCGCGGAGCCCGCGGCCGTGGAGGCGGGCGCCGCATGAGCTCCGAGCGCACCAACCGCCGCGCCGAGCCCGGGCGCGCGAACCCGGGCACGATCATCGCGACGTGGGCGATCGGCATCGCGGCCGGTCTCCTCGCGTCCGCGTGGGCCGGCCTCGCCGCGGCGCACGCGCTCACGGGCGAGGGGGCGGCGCTGCCCGCGGATCCGCTCGCCGTCGCCATCGCGCTGAAGAAGGGCGAGGTCGTCTGGACCCCGCTCGCCGTCGTGATCGCCGTCGCCGTCGCGGCGCTGCTCACCGCGCTGACGGTCGCCGTCGCCCGGGCCGTCCGCCGCCTCGGCCGCGGCCGCACGCGCGTCGACCGCAGCGCCCGCTACCTCGCCTCCGCCTCCGACCTCGACGAGCTGCGCGAGCGCGCCTCCCTCGCCAAGGCCGCGCGCCTCGGTGTCCCGGGGCGGCCGGGGGTGCCGCTCGGCCGCGACCTCCGCTCCGGCGGCATGCTCTACGCCTCGTGGGAGGACGTGGTCGTCGGCATCGCCGGGCCCCGCGTCGGCAAGACCACCTCGCTCGTGGTGCCCGCGATCCTCGCGGCGCCCGGCGCGCTCATCACCACCTCGAACAAGCCCGACGTCGTCCGCGCCACCCGCGACCTGCGCCAGGGCGTCGGCACCACGTGGGTGTTCGACCCGCAGCAGGTCGTGGACGAGGAGCCGACCTGGTGGTGGGACCCGCTCTCCTCCGTCACCGACGACACCACCGCCGCGAAGCTCGCCGGGCACTTCGCCGCCGGATCCCGCGAGCCCGACGACCGCGGCGACGCCTTCTTCGACGCGGCCGGCAAGGACCTGCTCACCGGGCTCCTGCTCGCCGCCGCGCTCGACCACCGGCCGATCACGGACGTGCTCCGCTGGCTCACGAATCCGGACGAGCGAGAGATGGTGGCCGTGCTCCGCCACGGCGGCTACCCGCTCATCGCGGACGACGTGGAGAGCGCCTCGCGCACCTCGCCCCGGCAGCGCGACGGCGTGTACGCGACCGCGCGCAAGATGGCGGCGTGCGTGCGCAGCAGCCGCATCAACAGGTGGATCACGCCGGCCGGCGGCGACGCGGCCGTGGATCCCCGCCCCCGGCTCGACCCCGACGCGTTCGTGCGCTCCACCGACACGCTCTACTCGCTCTCGGTGGAGGGCGAGGGCACGGCCGCCCCGCTCGTCACCGCGCTCACGGTCGCGATCGTCGAGGCCGCCGAGCGCCTCGCCCGCACGCAGCCGGGCGGGCGCCTGACCACTCCGCTCCTCTGCGTGCTCGACGAGGCCGCGAACGTGTGCCGGTGGAAGGAGCTGCCCGACCTGTACTCGCACCGCGGCTCGCGCGGGATCCCCGTCATGTCGATCTTCCAGTCGTACGCGCAGGGCGTCGACGTGTTCGGCCGCGAGGGCATGCGCAAGCTGTTCAGCGCCGCGAACGAGGTCGTCTACCTCGGCGGCGTGAAGGAGGCCGAGTGGCTGCGGGAGCTCTCGGAGCTCATCGGCGACTACGACCACGAGACGGTCTCCAGCTCGACGACGCGCGGCGTGCGGTCCACGAGCGTGCAGAACGACCGGCGCCGGATCCTCGACACCTCGGAGCTCGCCGAGCTGCCCCGCGGCCGCGGCGTGCTGCTCGCGTCGGGCGTGCGCGCCTCGATGATCGCGACCGTGCCGTGGATGGACGGCCCCGAGGCCGCCGTCATCCGCGCCTCGCTCGCCGCCGCTGACGCCCGCGCGGTCTCGGGCGCAGGCTCCGAGGCCGGCTCCGGGGCCGCGACGAGGCGCGCGCAGGGGGCCGCGTGGTGACGGACGCGTTCGGCTGGGGGGACGCGCCCGCCGCATCCGCATCCGCATCCGCATCCGCGGAGCAGGTCTTCGCCGACGTCGAGGCGTTCGTGCGCGACCTCCTCGCGCCCACCTACCGCCGCGAGGTCAGCCCGCGCGGCGAGAGCCGGTGGGATCCCGCGTGGTGGCGCCACCCCGAGGCGGTCGCGCGGCTCGAGGCGCTGTGGCTCGCCTGGGAGGCTCTGCGGCTCGAGGGCGCGACCGGCATGAGCGTCTGGTGGCGGGATCACGCGGACTACCACCTGACCGTCCTCATGGGTCCGACCGGGCCCTTTGCGCGCACCTCCGCCACCACCGAGGCCGGCGAGCCGCTGCCGTGCGCGCCGCTGCCGTGCGCGCCGCTGCCGTGCGCGCCGAGGCCGGACGCGCCGAGGCCGGACGCGACGGGGTCGCCGGAGCCGGAGCCGACCGGAGCGGCGTCGTGAAGCGCGAGGTGCCGGGCTGGTTCCGCCTGCTGCTCTGCTGGCCGGCGTTGCTCGTGCTCGGGATGGGGCTGCTCGCGGTCCTGACCGCGGCGGCGGATCCGTCGGTGCTGACCCGACCCGAGACGCTCATCCCCGGGCTCGTCCTGCTGCTCCTCTGCGTCGCGGCGGTGCGGACCCTGGTGCGCGGCGCGCGCGTGATCCAGGGGATGGTCCGGGGAGCGCAGCACGAGCTCGCCCGACCGGCCCGCGAGGCTGCGGCGGCGCAGGACCTCGCGGTCCGCAGCGCGGCGGGCTGGGCGGAGGCGTGCCGGCTCCGCGCGTCGCTGCTGCGCGGGGAGCGCCCGCCCGGGTTCCCCGTCTGGGACGTCGTCGCCGAGCCCGGCGAGGTGTTCCTCTACGACGTGCGGGCGGACTACGAGCGGTACTACGGGCAGGACGTCACGTACACGCGATCCAGCGGCTTCCTCGTCGGGAGTCCCGCGTTCGTGCTCGGCGGCATGGCGGCCGCGGCCATCGGCAACGCGACCCGGCGGAGCGCGGCCGAGGCGCGGGCCGCCGAGCAGTGGCGCGAGCTGCAGCAGGTGCGCCTCGTGATCTCCGACCGCCGCCTCCTCTGCCAGGTCGGCGGCCGGTGGCTCGCGTTCTGGTACGCGGGCATGACGGCGGTCTACCCCGAGGTGCGCGAGTGGGCGCTCGTCTGCCAGTTCCCGGACGTGGAGCCGCTGCGCCTCCGCGGCGTCGACGCGCCCATCGCCGCCGTGCTCACGGTGCTCGGCACGCAGGGCCTCGACGCGGTGCGCGACCACCCGAGCCTGCAGCCGTTGGGGGCGATCGGATCCTGAGGGTCGGCGCGGCGGATCAGGCCGTGGCGGAGCCCGCGTAGCGCACGCACACCGCCGACACGTCGTCGCCGAGGGTGCCGCGGGCGGCGGCGTCCGCTGCCGTGCGCACCAGGTCGATGAGCGGGGCGACCGAGTCGAGGGATCCGTCGAAGAGGTCGAGCGCGCCGTCGGTGAAGGCGAGGATCCGGTCGCCGGGACGCAGCTCGCCGGATGCCGCCGCCCAGTCGGCGCCCGGCACGACGCCGAGCGGCAGCCCGAGCGCCGGCAGGATCTCGTGCGTCCCGTCCGCGCGGATCAACACCGTGAGGCCGTGGCCGCCGTCCGTGTAGGCGAAGCGACCGGTGGATCCGTCGACCCGGCAGTGCAGGAACGTCGCGAACGTCTCGGTCGCGTCGAGGTCGGCCTGGAGCTGCGCCTGCACGGCGGCGACGGTGCGCGCGGCGTCCGGCCCTCGGTGCGCCTGGAAGCCCGAGCGCACGGCCGACGCGAGGATCGCAGCGCCCGCGCCCTTGCCCATCACGTCGGCGATGGTCACGTGCAGCCCGTCCGCGTCCTCGCCCCACGCGTAGAAGTCGCCGCCCACGCCGCGGGCCGGGCGGCTGATGCCGGCGAGGTCGAAGTCGGGCCAGAGCGGACGGTCGACGGGCAGGAGCCGCCGCTGGATCTCGCCCGCGAGCTCCTCCTCCCGGCTGTCGCGGAGCTCGCGCTCCACCCAGGCGCCCATCACGTCGAGGAGCCTCTCCTGGTCGGGCGCGAGCTCGCGCGGCTCGGTGTCGACCAGGCAGAGCGTGCCGACGGTCTGGCCGCCGGACAGCAGCGGGCGTCCCGCGTAGAAGCGGATGTGGCGGGGCCCGGTGACCGTGGTGCGCTCGGCGAAGCGCGCGTCCGCGGTCGCGTCCGGCACCACGAGGATCTCCGGGCTCCGGATCGCGATGTCGCAGAACGACTGCGTGCGGTCGGACAGCAGCGAGACGCCCGCGGGCTGCGGCGACTTGGTGAACTGCTCGACGTCGCCCACCAGGTTGATCTCGGCCACCGGCATGTCGAAGAGCTCGCGCGCGATGCGGGTGATGCGGTCGAAGCGCTCCTCCGCGGCGGATCCGACGAGCCGCAGGTCGTGCACGGCCCGGAGGCGCGCCTCCTCGGCGGGACCCTGCAGGGACGAGGCGTCGCGGCTGGCGCGACCCGCGGGATCCGAGCCACCCGAGCGCGCGACGGTGTCCGGCATGGCCATGTGCTTCCCCCTGGTGATCCCAGCGCCGATCGGGTCGGACGGAGACCCGCCCACCGCTCGATCCCCCCGGACCGCGGCGCCTTCTTCGAGTGTATGCGCAGGTGTTCGGAGCCCTCCCCGGATCAGGAGGGCCTCGCAGCCGACCGCTCTCAGGCCTCGCGGCGCAGGACGACCACTGTCACGTCGTCGGGATTCGCCTGGCCGGCGGCGAGCGCCGTGATCCGCCGCACCAGCTCGTCCGCCGACGCGGACTCGCGCGCCAGCTCGGCCACCCGGTCGACCGCGCGGAGGGTGCCGTCGTAGAGGTCGAGCACGCCGTCGCTGAAGGTGACGATGAGGTCGCCGGGGCCGAGCTCCACCTCGTGCGAGCTCCATCCCGCCGCGCCCGGCACGCCGACCGGGAGGTCCGTGGACTCGAGCCGCTCGTGGGTGCCGTCCGCGCGCACCAGCGCGGTGAGGCCGTGGCCCGCGTCGGCGTAGAGGACCGTGTGGTCCTCGGCGCGGACGCGGGCGTGGAACACCGTGGCGAACGACGCGGCCGCGCTCATCTCCGCGGTGAAGCAGTCGGCGGTGCGCTCGATGGCGGCGACGGGATCCGGCACGTTCTTGGCGCTGCGCACGACCGCGCGCGCGGTGGCCGCGATGATCCCCGCGCCCACGCCCTTGCCCATCACGTCGCCGAGGGTGAACGCGAGGCCCTCGCGCACCGGGTACCAGTCGAAGAAGTCGCCGCCCACGGCCTTGGACGGCAGGCACGCGCCCGCGACCTGGTACCCGGCCAGCGGCACGGTCGTCTTCGGCAGGAGCGCCTGCTGCACGATCGACGCGCGGGTCAGCTCCTCCTCGCTCACCCGCTCCCGGTCGTGCGAGGCCTCGAGGCTAAAGCGGGTGCGCCGGGACAGCTCGTTGACCACGAGCGCCGCGACCGCGAAGGCGAGGGCGCTGAAGAACCCGCGCCACAGCTCGTTCGCGTTCTGCCCGCCGAGCCGGAGGAGCAGCGGCAGGCCGAGGCTCACGTAGACGCCGACGAACGCGACGAGCACGTTCCAGCGGCTCGGGTTCAGGCTGAACCAGACGACCGGGAGGATCACCAGGGACCCGAACACGGACAGGTTCTCGCCCGTCCCGATCCGCAGCAGGCCGACGGCGAGGAAGTCGAGCGCGGGCACGACGACGGCGAAGCGCGCGAGGTCGCGGCGCAGGGTGACGACGACGGCCAGCAGGGTGGCGACCACGAGGATCCCGCACGACACGAGGAGCGCGCGCGGCGCCGTCACCCCGAGCGTGGGCACGGCGAAGCTGGCGAGCACCGCGAGCGCGAACAGCACCAGCATCGGCAGCTGCTTGAGAACCGGGGTGGGGCCGGACGTGCCTGCGGAACCCGACCGGGCGGCGGACTCGGGGATCCAGGCCGTGCGGCGGACCCAGGCGGGCATCGAGAGCGCGGCGAGCCGTGATGCGCGCGCGGGCGAGCTCATCAGGACGCCTCGGGCTCGATCCGGGTCCGGCGGACGCTCCACACGTTCTCGCCGCCGACCCGCTCGTAGGTCAGCTCGTCGCAGAGCATCTGCACCATCGCGAGGCCGCGGCCCGACTCCGCGTCGACGCCGGGCATCTCGCGCGGGGCGAGGCGGAAGTCACCCGGCTCGGATCCGTCGCTCAGCCGCGCGCTCATCACGCCGTCGTCGACCGTGACGCGCACCACGCACGAGACGCCCTCGCCGGTGTCGGCGTGCTCGATCACGTTGGACGCGAGCTCGACGAGCGCGGTCTCGAAGGCCATCCGGTCGAGCGCGCCCACGTCGGGGCGGTCGTCCCAGAGGCGGGCGACGAGCTCGTGGACCGCGTCCACGTCGTCGGGCGGGGACTGGAGCGTGAGGCTGCGGGTGGTCTCAGTCACGGTAGGCCGCCTCGGCCGTGGGGGTGGAGATCAGCACCCGGTCGAGGTTGGAGAGCTGCAGCACCATCGCGACCTGAGGGCCGGGTGCCGCGATGCGGAGGTCGCCGCCGGCGTCGCGCGCGGCGCGGAGGTCGCCGCCGGCGTCGCGCGCGGCACGGAGGCCGGCGATGAGGGCGCCGAGGCCGGAGGAGTCGATGAAGTCGACGCCGGCGAGGTCGACGACGATGCGCGCGGGCGCGGGATCCAGCGCGTCGTGGATCGCCTGCCGGAGCTCGGGCGCGGCCGCCATGTTGAGCATCCCTGCCGCGGTGACGACCGTGACGTCGTCCTCGCGTCGTGCGGTGGCGGTCGTGAGCGCCATGCGTCCCCCTCGGGTGATCCCTGCGCCGGCGTCGGCATCCCCCGATGCGGTCGGCGGGCGGTGCCGGTCCCGTGCGGTCCCCCGCCCGGATCCCCTGCCTCCGCCGCGCTCATCCTCTCATCCATCTCCCGAGGAAATACGATGGGTCCTGCGTCCCGTCGCATGTCCGCGCGGCGCATCAGACTGGCGAGGCGGCCCGCGCCCGGTTACGGTGCGGCTGATCCCACGCACGAGCACGGCCGCACCGGCCGCACGAGGAGAGACCGTGTCGACCGCACCCGAGCACGTCCCGACCGAGCGCCGCATCACCCGGCTGGCGATCGAGACCTCCATCGGCCTGGCCTGGAACGCCGAGGGCGCGATCCGCGGGCTGCCGCCGCTCGCGTGGCAGCTCGGCGGCCCGTGGGAGGGCGTGCACTTCTCGGGCGACGCCGACGCGTACGCGCCCGAGGTGCGGCGCGACGTGATCGAGTCGTGGATCGCGGGGCTCGGCCTCGCCGACGCCATCGACCTCACCGACGGGCCGCTCACGCGCCGCGGCGACGACATGGTCTGGACGGGCGTGATCGACGAGGTCGTGTTCGAGCTCCGCTACCCGGCGGAGTGCGCGGATCCCGCGGGCCCGCACGACTAGCCGGCCGTGGCGCCGCGCTCGCGCCACCCGGATCCGTCGCGCTCCAGCTCGATGAGCTGCCCGTTCGCCCACACCAGCGACCGCGTGAGCGCGGGCGACCGGCCGAGCGCCGTGAGGTAGAGCACGCGCAGCAGGTAGCCGTGGGCGACCACGAGCGTGGTGCGCGGATCCGCCGCCACGTCGTGGAGGACCGCCCGCGCCCGCACCGCCGCCGCCGCCCACGTCTCGCCGCCGCCGGGCGCCGCGGGCTCGCCGTCGTCGCCCGTGAGCCACGCCGCGAACGCCGGGCCGTGCACGGGTCCGCGCAGCTCGTCGCGCGTGATCCCCTCGAAGCCGCCGAAGTCGAGCTCCACCAGCTCGGACCGCGGCTCGGGCACGACGCCCGGCGCGACGCCCTGCTCCTGCAGGATCCGCGCGGTGCTGCGGGCGCGCAGGAGCGTGCTCACGAGGATCCGCTCCACGCCCTCGCCGCGCAGCCGGTCCGCGAGGGGCGCCAGCTGCTCGGCCGCGTCGTCGCCCACGTCGACGTCGGTGCGCGAGTTGTAGCGGTACTCCCGGTTCCAGGGCGTCTGCGCGTGCCGGGTGAGGAGCAGGCGCGCGGGCGCCGCCGGGGGGATCTGCATGGGTCCATCCAACCCGGATCCGGCCGGCGTCCGGGTGTCCCCGTCGCCGCCCGACCGTCGGGTCGGGTCCGGACTAGCGTCGAAGGGGATGACCACGAGCCGCACCCGCGACGCGACGCCCGCCGTCCGCGCCGCCTTCGCCGCGGCGAGCGCCGCCTACCTCGTGAACTGCGCCATCGGGATCGCGGCGGCCACCCGGATCCTGCCGCCCCGCCCCGAGCTCCGCCTCCACCACCGCGCCTACCTGCTCACGGGCGCCCTCACCGCGGTCGCTCTCGCGTCGCCGCTCTGGGCCGGATCCACCGCGCGCCCCGCCGCCCGCCGCGCTGCCCGCGCGCTCGCCCCGGCCCTGATCCCGCTCGCCGCGCTCCCCCGCGTCGGCACGCGCACGAGGCGGCACCGCGCCGTCGCCCTGACCGCCGCCCCGTGGTACGCCGCGGGCACCATCGCCACCTGGAGAGACCCATGGAGTTCCTCGACGTCCTGAGATCCCGGAGGACCACCAACGGCGCCTTCCTGCCGGATCCCGTGAGCGAGGAGCACCAGCGGCTCCTCATGGAGGTGGCCGGCCGCGCGCCCTCGCAGCTCAACAGCCAGCCGTGGCGCTTCGTGCTCGTGGAGGAGCGCGACACCATCGAGCGGATCGCCGAGATCAGCGGCGAGAGCATGACCGAGACGATGTCGAACGGCACCTTCTTCGAGCGCTACAAGCACTACTTCCGCTTCTCGCAGGAGGAGATGGACCGGCGCCGCGACGGCATGCTCTTCGACAAGCTGCCGGCGCCGCTGCGCCCCTTCACCACGCAGGCGTTCACGCGTCGCGGCCAGCGGCTGATGAACGTGCTGCGGGTCCCGCAGACGCTCGGCCGCGCGAACCGCGAGCTCGTCGCCGGCAGCCCGCTGCTGATCGGCGTGATGCTCGACCGCGCCGAGGAGCGCCCCGAGTCGCTCGCGTCCTTCTACTCGACGTTCTCGATGGGCGCCGCGATGGAGAACGTGTGGCTGACGACGGGCGCGATCGGCATGGGGATTCAGTTCATCTCGTTCCCGATGGAGATCCGCGCGCAGTGGACCCGCGTCGAGGAGCTGCTCCGCGTGCCGCCGGAGCTCGAGCTCATGGCCGTCTACCGCCTCGGCTACCTGCCGCCCGAGGCGCGCCGCCCCGCGATCGACTGGTCGAGCCGCGAGCGCAAGCGCCCGTCCCAGTACGTGTTCCGCGGCACGTGCGACACCCCGCAGGAGGGGTGGGACGAGCCCGCCGCGAGCTGATCCGACGGCCTGCGCGCCTCGTTCTGGGGGCGCGGGCGGGCCTCGATCCGGCCGGCGCCGCGGGCGCGCGCCCATAGGGTCGAGGCATGGCCAGCGGCGCGTGGATGCGGATCCCGTCCCCGAGCACGCGGCAGCGCTGGCTCCTCACCGCGGCCTCGCTCGCCTTCGCCGGGATCCTGCTCTGGTCGCCCGTCGGTGCCGTCACCCGACTCGTCGACATCGCGATCGGACCGTCGCCGCTCATCCGGGTCGGCCTGCCGATCCTGCTGATCGTCGCCGTCGTCGGCATCGCGTACCTCGTCGTCGCCGAGCGCACGGCGCCGCCCGCGATCGACGTCACGCGTCAGGTCCTCCGCATCGGCCGCAAGGAGTGGGGATTCTCCGAGGTCACCGGCGCCCGCATCGAGCTGGCCGGCGGGCCGGGCGACGACACGCTGATCCTCCGCCTCACGACGACCGGCGACGGCAGCTGCAGCGTCGTCGTCTCCACGCGCGAGGGCGTGCGGATCGACGACGCGCAACGCGACGCGCTCCTGGCCTTGGTGGCCGGATCCCGCATCGCGCCGCCCCGCTCCAAGGACGACCCGAACGGCAGGTTCGCGCACGTCGAGTTCCCGGGGCACCTCACGCTCGAGGACACCGCGGCGCTCGTCGACGGCAGCGGGGTCGCGGAGCCGACGTCCGCGCGCGGGCAGCGCGGGCAGGGCTCGGGCGCGCGGAACGTCCGCCCCGCCGGTACGCCCAGCCGGAACCCCGTCTCGATGCGAGCGCAGTACGTCGTCGCGGGCATCGTCACGGCGATGGGCGCCTTCTTCGCGGTGGCAGCGGTGCGGAACCCGACGGGGGTGTTCGGGCGCACGGAGATCCCGGTGGTCGGACTCGCCATCTTCTTCCTCGCCGGCGGAATCGGCGTGATCCTCGTGACGCGCCGCGACGTGCGCCGCGCGGCCGAGCAGCGCGCCGCCGTCGATGCGGCCCGCGCGGAGGCCGACCACGACGGATCCGCCGAGCCCCCCGAGCCCGCCCGCCCCGCCGGCGGGAGCTGACGCGTGGCCGACGACGGGTGGGTGCGGATCCCGGCGCCCAGCTACCGGCAGCGCCTGCTCTTCGGCAGCGGCTGGTTCCTCCTGATCGTTTGGCTCAGCTCGAATCCCCTCAGCCTCCTCGGCCGCCGCGTCGGCGTCGCCGCCGCAGGGGCGCTCCTCCTCCTCGTCATCACGCGCCTCGCGCCCGGTCTCGACATCGACGCCGACCGGGGCGTCCTCCGCCTCCGCGGCCTGGAGCGCCCGTTCACCGACCTCGTCGGGGCGCGCATCGAGCTGGCGCCGCTCCCGCGGGAGTCCCGCTACGACAAGCCCCGGAAGCGCCCGCGTCGAGATCCGCTCGTGATCCGCCTCGACCTCGACGGCGGCGCCCGGTTCCGCGTCGTGCTCGCGATCGGCCCGACCGACACGCTCTCGGCCGCGCGGACGACGGCGCTCGTCGCGGCTGTCCGCGGTTCCCGGATCCAGGCGCCCATCGCCTCCTACGACCCGGACGGCCGCTTCACCCACCTCAACTTCCCGGGGAGCCTCGACCGCGACGACGCGGTGAAGCTCATCGAGGATCCGCAGAGCGCCAGCGCCCTCCCGCGCTGACGCACACCCGCCCGCCCCTTGCCCCGCCACCACCCGACCGCGTAGGTTGCCGGACGTACCCCGTCGCGACCCGACGCCTCCGGTGCGGCCGACATACCGGCCGGTCGGTCCGGCCGCGGACACGGGGGCTCCCCGCATGGAAGTCGGATCGTTGCGCCAGAACCCCGGTACTGCGCCCCTCGCGCAGCAGCTGTTCACGCACTGACGACCCGTCGCGCCCGCCCGTCTCGCGGGCCGCGCCGTCCGCCTCGGCGGACCCGGTGGTCGTCATGCACCCGCATCGATCCACCGGGGAGAGCCCATGCCCACCGCACCATCCATCACGCTCGACCGCTGCACGTTCACCTGGCTCGACGGCTCCGTCGTGCTCGACTCCGCCACCGCCCGGTTCGGCCGCGGCACCACCGGCCTCGTCGGCCTCAACGGCGCCGGCAAGTCCACGCTCGTGCGGCTCGTGGTCGGCGACCTCACGCCCGCATCCGGATCCATCGTCACCAGTGGCCCAGTCGACCACCTGCCGCAGCGGCTCCGGACGGGCCCGGACGACACGGTCGCCGACCTCCTCGGGGTGCGCTCCCGGTTGCGCGCGCTGCGGGCGATCCTCGACGGCGATCCCGATCCCGCGCACTTCGACGCGCTCGGCGACGAGTGGGACGTCGAGTCCCGCGCGGCCACGGCGCTCCGCGACGTGGGGCTCACCGAGGGCGACCTCGACCGGCCCGTCGCCACGCTCTCCGGCGGACAGGCGGTGCTCGTCGCCATCAGCGGCGTGCGCCTCCGCGGGCGGCCCGTGGCGATCCTCGACGAGCCGACCAACAGCCTCGACGCCCGGGCGCGCGGAATCCTGCTCGACCTCGTCGACGGCTGGCGGGGGCGCCCTCGTCGTCGTGAGCCACGACCGGGAGCTCCTCGAGCACGTGGACGAGGTCGCCGAGCTCCGCGACGGCCGGATCAGCGTCACCGGCGGCACCTACCGGGCGCACGAGGAGCGCGTGGCCGGGGAGCGAGCCGCGGCCGAGCGGCGGATCCGCGCGGCCGAGCAGGCGCATCGCGCCGAGCGTCGCCAGCGCATCGAGGCGGAGACGTCGATCGCTCGGCGCGCGAAGGCCGGGGCGCGGGCCGGCGAGTCGATGCCGCGCATGGCCGCGAACGAGCGCCGGAAGCACGCGGAGGCCACGGCGGGGCGCCTCCACCGGGCGCACGGCGACGCCGAGCGGCAGGCCGAGGACGCGGTCGCCGACGCCGAGTCGCAGCTCCGCGCGGACGCGCCCCTGCGGCTCGACCTGGCGGATCCCGCCCTGCCTGCCTCCCGCCGCGTCGCCGAGATCACGGTCCGGGGCCGCACCCGCGTCGTCCGCGGTCCGGAGCGCATCGCCGTGACGGGCGCCAACGGCGTTGGCAAGACCACGCTGCTCGCGCAGCTCGTCGGGGTGCCCGACACGCGGCAGTATCCGCTGCCCGGCACCCGCGCCGAGGCGCTCACGGATCGGGTCGCCTACCTCCCCCAAGCCCGGGACGGCCTCCACGACGGCCTCACCGTGCTGGAGAACGTGCGCCGGGCTGCGCCCGACGTGCCGCCGCGCGAGCTGCGCAACCGGCTCGCGCGCTTCCTGATCCGCGGCGACGCCGTCGACCGCGCGGCCGCGACGCTCTCCGGCGGGGAGCGCTTCCGCGTCGCGCTCGCGGGGCTGCTGCTGGCGGATCCGCCGCCGCAGCTCCTCGTGCTCGACGAGCCGACCAACGACCTCGACATGGCGAGCGCCGACCGCCTCGTCGAGGCGCTCCGGGCCTACAGGGGCGCCCTGGTCGTCGTCAGCCACGACGGGTCGCTGCTCGACCGCCTCGACCTCGACGAGCGGATCGAGCTCGCGTGAGCCCCGACCTCAGACCCGCAGCGAGAACGCCGCCAGCCCCCGCTCGCCGTGCGGCGCGAACCCGAGCGCGCGGTAGAAGGGGTGCGAGCGGTCGCCGTCCTCGGTGCCGCCCGCGTCGGTGGTGAGCACGAGGAGGACGCCGGACGGCTGGCTCGCGCGCACGTGCTCGAGGAGGGCGCGGCCGATGCCGCCGCGCTGCTGGTCGGGGCGCACGAGGAGGTCCTGCACGTAGCAGATGGTCGCGCCGTCGCCCACGGTGCGCACGAGGCCGACGAGCAGGCCGTCGGCGTCGCGCGCGGTGGCGACCAGGTCGGAGCCGGCGAGCGCCCGTTCGAGCCGCTCGGGGTCGCGCGTGTAGGCGCTCCAGCCGACGGATCCGTAGAGGTCGAGCAGCTCGTCGCGGGCGGGGATCTCGACGGCGATGGGGATCACCCCGACACCGTATCGGCCTGTGCACTCGGCGCTCGCGCGATGCCCGCCGCTCGATACGGTCGCGGTCCCACCCGCCATCCCTTCCGACGAGAGCTGTCCATGCACCAGTCGCGCCACGCCTGCACGTCCTCTTCTCGCCGCACCCGGTCCGGGTCCCTCGCCGTCGCCTCGCTGGCCGTCGCGGCCATCGCCGCCTCCGGTCTCGGCGCCGCGCTCCTCGCCCCGGCGAGCGCGTTCGCCGCCACCGCCACCGTGGGCCTCGGCACCGCCGCCTCGTACTCGGTGCTCGCCGGCCAGGGCGTCACCAACACCGGCCCCAGCACCCTCTCGGCGGATCTCGGCACCAGCCCGTCCGCCTCCGTCACGGGCTTCCCGCCCGGCGTCGTCGGCGGCGCCACGCACGCGGCCGACGCCGCGGCCGGCCAGGCGCAGTCCGACCTCACCACCGCGTACGACGACGCGGCCGGCCGCCCCACCACGGCCGCGGTGCCGGCCGACCTCGTGGGATCCACCCTCACGCCCGGCGTCTACACGGCCGCCGGCCCGCTCGCCAACACCGGCACCGTCACGCTCGACGCGCAGGGCGACCCGTCGGCCGTCTTCGTCATCCAGGCCCCGTCGTCGCTCACCACCGGCTCCGGCAGCCGGGTGTCGCTCGTCAACAGCGCCCAGGCCTGCAACGTCTTCTGGCAGGTGTCGAGCTCCGCCACCCTCGGCACGAACTCGGGCTTCGCCGGCACGATCCTCGCGCTCACGAGCGTCTCCGTCGGCAGCGGCGCCACGGTCGACGGCCGCGCGCTCGCCCGCAACGGCGCCGTCACCCTCGACGACGACGCGTTCACCTCCTCCACCTGCGGCACCACCACGTCGCCCATCGGCTCCGGCAGCACGCCCGTCGTGACCCCGACGCCGGCGCCCTCCCCGGGCGGCGGGTCCACGGGCGGCACGACGGGCGGCACCACCGGCGGCACGACGGGCGGCACGACGGGCGGCACGACGGGCGGCACGACCGGCGGATCCACCCCGACGCCGTCGCCCACGCCGACCGCCGGCGTGCCGACGCTCCCCACCCCGCCCGGCGACGTGCCGCCGCCGTCCGGCCATCTCCCCCGCACGGGCGGCGACGGCGCCCGCCTCGCCCTCGAGCTCGGCCTCGGAGCCGCGGCTCTCGCGGCCGGCGTCGTCGCGGTGATCGCGGTGCGCCTCCGCCGCCGCCGGCACTAGCCGCCACCGCAGCACAGCCACCACCGGACGCCCGTCCCCGCCTCGCGGGGGCGGGCGTCCGTCATGCGCACGGCCCGGACGCGGAGGAGAAGCCGGGCTAGGGTCGGCAGGAGGAGCGACGCCGCTCTGATCCACCTGTCGACGAGGACCACCATGACGACGACGAGCCGCCCCGCGCGACGATCCTCCGCCGACCGGCCGCCCCGTCCCCGACGCTCCCGCATGGCCCGCCGCGAGGCCGTGGCCGGCTACCTCTTCATCAGCCCGTGGATCATCGGGTTCCTCGTCTTCACGCTCGGCGCGATGGTCTACAGCCTCGTGGTGTCGTTCAGCGACTACAACCTCGCCACCGACGTGGCCACCCCGGTCGGCACGGAGAACTACGAGCGCCTGTTCTCGGATCCGCGCGTGGCCCTGAGCCTCGGCAACACCCTCTTCTACGCCATCCTCGCCGTGCCGTTCGAGGTCTGCCTCGCGCTCCTGCTCGCGATCCTCCTCGCCCGCCTCGGACGCGGCGCCGGCATCTTCCGCACCCTCTACTACCTGCCCAAGATGACCCCGACCGTCGCCACCGCGAGCGTCTTCCTGCTGCTGCTCAACGGCAACACGGGAGCGGTCAACAGGGGGCTCGAGGCGATCGGGATCGACGGCCCGCAGTGGCTCATCGACCCCGCCTGGGTGAAGCCGTCGATCGTGCTCATGACGCTGTGGGGCGTGAGCGGCACCATGGTGATCTTCCTCGCCGCCCTCAAGGACGTGCCGCGCGAGCTCTACGAGGTCTCCTCCCTCGACGGCGCCGGCCCCGTGCGGCAGTTCTTCGCGATCACCGTGCCCATGATCTCCGGCGCCATCTTCTTCAACGTCGTCGTGCTGACGATCGCCGCGCTGCAGGTGTTCGACCAGGCCTACCTGCTGTTCTGGCGCGACCAGACGAACGCGTCGCCGGACTCGTCGCTCTTCTACGGCGTCTACCTCTTCCAGCAGGCGTTCCGGTCGTTCGACTTCGGGTTCGCGGCCGCGATGGCGTGGCTGCTGTTCGTGATCGTGCTGGTCATCACGCTCATCCAGGTGAAGCTGAGCAACCGGTTCGTCTACTACGAGGGGGACCGCTGATGGCCGTCACCGACCGCACGCCGGACGCCGCCGCGACGCCCGGCGCCGTGCCCGCCGCCGCCACCGGGGATCCGCGCCTCGCCGCCGCCCTCACGCCGCTGCCGTCGCGGGACCCGTCGCCCGGCCGGCGCGATCCCGACCGCGTCCGCCGCGTGCGCTCCCGCATCGGCCGCGCCCTCATCACGGCGCTGCTCGTGGGCTTCGCGCTGCTGTTCCTCTACCCGTTCGCGTGGCTGCTCGCCGCGAGCCTCAAGCCGCGCGGCGAGGTGTTCGACAACTCGCTCTGGCCGCGCACGTTCACGCCGCAGAACTACGTCGAGGTGTGGGAGCAGCTCCCGCTCCTCGGCTGGATGGGCAACAGCCTCGCGATCGCGCTGCTGTCCGCGGCGCTCGTGTCGATCTCGAGCGCGCTCGTGGCGTTCGGCTTCGCGTACTTCCGGTTCCCGGGGCGGCGGATCCTGTTCGGCCTGGTGCTCGCGACGATGATGCTGCCGGGCGCCGTGACGATGGTGCCGCAGTTCCTCATCTGGAAGAACCTCGGGCTCATCGGCACGTGGATCCCGCTGTTCGGCATGAACCTGTTCGGCTCGGCCTTCTACATCTTCCTGCAGCGCCAGTTCTTCCTCGGGCTGCCGCGGGAGCTGTTCGAGGCGGCCCGGCTCGACGGCGCCAGCTACTTCGGGATGTTCCGGCGGATCGCGCTGCCGCTGTCGATCCCGTCGTTCGTGATCATCTTCATCTTCGAGTTCCAGGCCAGCTGGAACAACCTGCAGGCGTCGCTCATCTACCTGAACGCGGGCAGCGTCGAGGGTTTCACGGTGCCGCTCGGGCTCTCCTACGCGATGACCGCGTTCAGCCCCACGAACGGCGGCCAGGGCGACTACCAGCTCGTGATGGTCGCGGCGCTCCTCGTGACCCTGCCGATGCTGCTGCTGTTCGCGTTCGGCCAGCGCTACTTCGTGGAGGGCATCGCGACGCAGGGCCGCAAGGGTTAAATCACATGCCGCGGGGCTGACCGATCTCTTGGCCAGCGAGGAGGCGGGTGACGTTCCACTCGAGCCCGGCCCGCATCCCCGGTGTCGTCTCCCGTGGCACCTCGGTGGCATCCAGTGTCCGCGCGAACCGTTCGATCGCGTCCTGCACGACGGCGTCGATCCGTCGTCGACTCGTCACCCTCCACGAATCCGCCTCGCGCACGATCCGTTCCACGCTCATGCGCCGATGGTCGAACTCGCCGTCCACCGCGAGCGCGAGGTTCCAGTCGATGCGCCCGGGCTGGTACAGGTTGGGGACCGCGTCGTAGATGTCGGACAGCGTGTCCCTGCCGGGGAGGTGGATGATGCCGACGTTCTTGGCGTGACCGTCGTTGTCGCCGATGAGAATGCGGAACGTCAGCTGGCGGATCCACAGCTCCACAGCGTCCTCGTCGAGACTCGCCGCCGCCTCGGCGATGCGCATCGCCGACGGCCGCCGGGCAGAGGCGGGATCCCGCGGATCCTGGAACTTCGCCTGGTCGTCGACCCAGTCGAGGCTGAGCGCCTGCGCGAGATCCTCCTGATGGACGAGCTCTACCGCCTCACCTGACACACGACGGTCGAAGCGCTCGATGGCCAGGTACGTGGCTGCGCCTGCCCTGCCGATGGAACTCCGGAAGCTGGCGAGGCCGAGCTCCCGGGCGAGCTGGTGGCTGTAGTGCTCATCGTGGATCGCGCTGGGTCGAGAGGGAAGCTGCGGCTTGACGATGTGCGTCGAGTGGGAGCCGCCGTGCGGCTGCAGCCAGGGCCCGTCTTCGGCGAATCGGGTGAGCAGGACCTTGGGCTGGAACCCCTGGATCATGGACCTGCTGTCGTCGCGCACCGCGAGATCGCCGTCCTTGACCGCCCTCCGCAGCAGGCGGCCCAGATCCGATGCACTCAGCGACTCGTAGGACGGCGGCGAGACAGGAGGATCCGCCTCGCTGTGGAACGTGACCGCGCCGGCGATGGAGGATCCGAACTGCTCCAACGTCGCGTAGAGGTCGCGCGGGTCGAAGGAGTGCCGCTCCGCGAGCGCCCGACGCTGATTCCCCTCCGGGGCGTAGCCGCCGAAGAGGTTCGATGCCAGGTCGGTTCGGACCTCGGCCTCCGGCAGCGTCGCGAACGCCTCGGTCAGCCGCACGTCCGCCGGGCCGCCGTCCGGACCGATGAACAGACGGATCCGCTCGAGCCGTCCGCCCCGTTCCACGCGACCGATCTCCGCGCCATGGAAGCGGACCACGAGGCTCTCAGCCATCGACGCGCTCCTCCTCGCGGAGGTCGTAGGAAACGGTGACCCGGATCCGCAGCAGTCGCAGGACGCGGAAGAGCCTCGTGACGAACAGCGGAGGCCGTGTCCCCGTCTCCAGCTCGCGGACGTAGAACCTCTCGAATCCGAGCTTCTCCGCGAGGTCGGACTGGGTCATCCCCCGGCGGAGGCGGACGTGCTTGATCGCCTCTCCCAGATCGGAGTACTTGCGGATCTCGTGGCTCGGCATGATCGTGTGAGCATATCCCCACATGATGCTCATGTGAGTAAATACTCACTTGAGGGTGATGTGGGGACATCCCCTCATCGCACGCGGCGGCCCGCGCGGATCAGTGCCCGGTGTCGACGACCTTGAGGCCGACCACGCAGCCGACGAGGCCGAGCAGCAGCAGCACCTTCACGACGCTCGCGGGCTCGGATCCGGTGACGATGGCGTAGGTGACGGTGAGAGCCGCGCCGATGCCGACCCACACGGCATACGCGGTGCCCGTGCTGATCTCGCGCATCGCGTACGCGAGCCCGACCATGCTCAGCACGACGGCGACGCCGAAGACGAGGGACGGCCCGAGCTTGGTGAACCCGGCGGACTTGCCCAAGGCGGTGGCCCAGACGGCCTCGAGTACCCCGGACACGATGAGGACGATCCACGACATGGCACTTCTCCTGGCCAGTCTTGTCGCGTTCCGGGTACTGATCCCTCGTCCGGGAGCGCGGATGGGCGCCCATCTCCCACGGTAGCCGGGCGCCCTGATCACGCCATGTGCACGTCAGCGCCGGATCAGCGCGCCGCCTGCTCGTACGCCCGCATGGCCGCGGTCTGCGCGTCGGCGAGCGCCTGCTCCGGCGTCTTGTCGCCGAGGAGCGTCGAGGCCACGGCGTTCTGCAGCTCGCTCTGGATCTGCTGCCCCGCCGGCGACCCGCCGATCGACCGGCCCTCCGCCACCACGTCGTAGAACGTGGCGATCGCCTGGTCGATCCCGTCGTCGCCGCTCGGCACGACGTGGGCGTCGCGGATGGCCTGGTCGGCAGCCGGGGATCCCGTGAACAGGCCCGTGTTGATGCCGCCGTTCTCCGTCACGGTCGCGGCGCGCACGTCGCCCGCGGCCTCCCACGACTCCTGGCTGGTGAGGTCGAGCATCCACGCGCACGCGGCGTCCTTGTTCTTGGCCCCCGCGGGGATCACGAACGCGGATCCGCCGGCGACCGCGAACGGCTCGCCGTCGCTGTCGCGGAAGGGCACGGCCGAGATGTCGATATCGTCGCGGTACGGCGCGACCACGTTGAGGTACCACTGGGCGTCGATCTGCGCGCCGACCTGGTCCTTCACGAACTGGTTGCCGTCGCCGAAGGTGTCGAACGCATCGCTGAAGCTCTTGCCCTTCGCGTAGCCGCCCTGCGCGTCGGAGAGCTGCGTCAGGAACTCGAGTCCCGGGAGGTTCGCGTCGTCGTCGAGCGTGGGCTTGCCCTCGTCGTCGACGAGCTGGCCGCCGAAGCCGAGCATCCAGAGGGCGGCCTGCGCGGTGGGCACGGCGTCGAGGCCGAGCACGGCGGGATCCCCGCCCGACTCCCGGTAGACCTTGCCGACCGCGTCGAGCAGCTGGTCGGGCTTCGAGGTGTCGAACTGGTCGCCCGAGACGCCGGCGGCGGAGAGCACGCACTCGTTGAGCAGGATCGCCGGCGGCTGGAAGAACTGCGGCACCGCCCAGATCGCGTCGTCGTAGCGGATATCGTTCGTGACGGACTCGTAGAAGCGCTCCGCGGGATCCACGTCGTGGGCGGAGTAGCACTCGTCGAGCGGGAGGATGAGGTCCTGCGCCGCGTAGGTCGCCACGAACTGGCGGTCCATCTGCACCACGTCGGGAGTCTGGCCGCTCGCGACGCGGGTCGTGAACTTCTGCGCGTCGAACGCGGTCGAGTCGAGGTCGACCGTCACGTCGGAGAGCGCGTCGGCCGCGTGCGCGAGGCGGGCCTCGCCCACGTCGTCCGCGCCGTCGAAGGCCCAGGCCTTCAGCGTGCCGGTGGCCTCCGTGGTGAAGGAGGCGTCGGCGGCGCCGGTGCCGCCGGATCCGCATCCCGCGAGCAGCGTGGCCGTCGCGGCGGCCGCGATGACGGCGAGCGTCCCGTGTGTCCTGGTCATGCGGGTACCTCCGAGAGCGCGGCGGGCCTCGTCGCCCGCATCTCGAACGTACGCCGCTTCTCCTCCCGCGATCCGGGCCTCGGGCCAGGGCCCGGAGCGCCGTCCGCGTGGAGCCCGCCGCGCGTCAGGCGCGCAGCAGCTCCACCATCGCGTCGCGCGCGCGGGCGCCCTCGGGGATGGGCATGAGCGCGTACACGTGCAGGAGGTTCGGCTCCACGTGGATCCGCACCGGGTGCCCGACCGCGGCCGCCTTCCGCTCGAAGGCGCGCGCGTCGGCGAAGAGGATGTCGTGCGTGCCCGAGAACACGGTCACGCGGCCGAGGCCCGCGAGGGATCCGTGCATCGGGCTCACCCGCGGGTCCTCCACGGGCAGGTCGCCGCGCCACGACTCCACGGCGGCGCGCATGCCGTCGACCGCGAGCCACGGGTCGGTGGGCTGGATGCGGGCGATGAGCGGATCCGTGAACGACAGGTCGAGCGCGGGCGAGAGGAGCACCACGTCGCGCGGCGCGGGCACGCCGCGGTCGCGGAGCGCCATCGCGGTGGACAGCGCGATCTGCCCGCCCGCCGAGTCGCCCATGAGCGTGACGGCGCCGGGGCCGACCTCGGCGACGAGCGCTTCCGCGAGCTCCGCCGTGCGCTCGACGACCTCGGCCGCCGTGCCGCTCGGGACCAGCGGGTAGATGGGGACCGTGAAGCGCGTGCCGGTGCGGCGGGCGAGCCCCGCGACCAGCCACCAGTGGAACGGCGAGATCTCATGGGTCCAGCCGCCGCCGTGCGCGTACAGGGCGCGGCGGCGGGCCTCGGGGCCGGCGGGCGCGACCTCGTAGACGTGCCAGCCGCCCTCGACCCGCGCCGTGACGCGCACACCGCGGAGGAACGGCGGCGGTGCGAAGCCGCCCGGCCGGAGCACCCGTCGCCCGGCCCGCGCCATGGTGCGGTGGGGCGACGCGAACTCGCCCTGCCCGCCGACGAGCGCGATCACCGGCGGGGCGAGGCGGGAGAGGAGGCTGCGGCGCGTGCGCATCGGGATCCGGCTCAGCCTGCGGCCGGGCTGTACCACTTGGAGACCAGGTGGTCGGCCTCCACGCGGCGGATGGTGCCGGAGTGCGAGCGGAGCACGATGCTCGAGGTGCGGATCATGCCGCGGTGCCGGGTGACGCCCGCGACGAGCGCGCCGTCGGTGACGCCGGTCGCGACGAAGTACGCGTTGTCGCCCGTGACGAGGTCGTCCTGGTCGAGGATCCGGTCGAGGTCGTGGCCCGCGTCGATCGCGCGCTGCTTCTCGGCGTCGTCCTTGGGGGCGAGGCGGGAGAGGAGCACGCCGCCGAGCGCCTTGATCGCGCACGCCGTGATGATGCCCTCGGGGGTGCCGCCGATGCCGACGCACATGTCGATGCGCGAGTCGGGACGGGCCGCGTTGATGCCGCCGGCGACGTCGCCGTCGAGCAGGAGGCGGGTGGAGGCGCCGGCCGCGCGGATCTGCGCGATGAGGTCCGCGTGGCGCGGCCGGTCGAGCACGGCGACTTGCATGTCCTCGACCGCGAGGCCCTTCGCCTCGGCCAGCGCGCGGATGTTGTCGCCGATGGGGCGGTCGAGGTCGACGACGCCGCGGCCCTCGGGGCCGGTGACGAGCTTGTCCATGTAGAAGACGGCCGACGGGTCGAACATGCTGCCGCGGTCGCTCACCGCGATGACGGAGAGGGCGTTCATGCGGCCGGCGGCGGTGAGGCTCGTGCCGTCGATGGGATCCACCGCGATGTCGCACGCGGGGCCGAAGCCGTTGCCGACGTGCTCGCCGTTGAAGAGCATCGGCGCCTCGTCCTTCTCGCCCTCGCCGATGACGACGAGGCCGTCGAAGGCGACGGTGCCGAGGAACTTGCGCATCGCGTCGACCGCGGCGCCGTCGGCGGCGTTCTTGTCGCCCTTGCCGATGAAGGGGGCGGAGCGGATGGCGGCGGCCTCGGTGGCTCGGACGAGCTCCATCCCGAGGTTGCGATCCGGATTCGAGTAGTTCTCCTCGGTCATGTGGGGTCCTCCCGTAGAGACGTGCGCGGGCGGCTCCGTCGACTCCGCAGGTGCGTCGCTACGATCCTACGGCGGGGGTGCCGGCCTTCCAGCTGCCGCCCGCGATGTACCGGACCATCACGTTGAGCGTCGCGACGGCCGGCACCGCGAACAGGGCTCCCGCGACGCCGCCGACGTAGGATCCCGCGGCCACCGACAGCACGACCGCGAGCGGGTGCACGTGCACGGCCCCGCCCATCACGAGCGGCTGCAGCACGTGCGACTCGAGCAGGTGCACGCCGATGACGGCGACCAGCATGATCGCGGCCTGCAGCGGTCCCACGAACACGAGCGCGATGACCACCGCGAACGCGCCCGAGACGATGGCGCCCACGACCGGGATGAAGGACGCGAGGAACACGAGGACGGCGATGGGGATCGCGAGCGGCAGCCCGAGCAGCCAGGCCGCGATGCCGATGCCGACCGCGTTGCCGGCCGCCACGAAGATCTGCACGCGCGTGAACGCCGAGAGCGTGCCCCAGCCCGCGCGGCCGGCGCCGTCGATGGCGGGACGCGCGCGGCGCGGGAACACGGAGACGACGAAGCGCCAGATGCCGCGGCCGTCGATGAGCACGATGACGATGGTGAAGAACGCGAGCAGGGCGCCCGTGACCAGGTGGCCGACGCCGAGCCCCGCGTCGAGCACGCCGGTGAGCAGGGCCTCGCGGCTGTTCTCGAGGGCCTTCCCGGCGGAGGCGAGCAGCGCGTCGTAGTCGGACGGCACCACGTTGAACGGCGGCTGCGCGAGCAGGTCGCGCACCGACTCGAACCTCTCCATCGCCTCGCGCTGCAGGGTGGGGATGCCGGTGCGGATCTGCGCGACGAGCAGCAGCACGAGCCCCGAGATGACGACGGCGGTGCCGAGCAGCGTCGACGTGATGGCGAGCCACGCGGGCCAGCGCCGCCTCCGCAGCGCCGCGACGAGCGGCTGCAGCAGCGCGCACACGAGGAGTCCGATGAGGAACGGGATGACCACCTCCTTGACCGCGACGAGGAGCCACACGGCTGCGGCCACCGCGATGCCGATGACGAGCAGGCGCCATGACCACTCCGCCGCGAGCAGGACGCCCGGGGTGATGCCGCGCTGGGGGGCGCGGTCGGCGTGGGGCGCGGAGGCGGCGGCGGGCTCGGGCTCGCCCGGCGAGGGCTCGACGTCGTGGGACATGGCGGTGCTCCGATCTCGATGCGCGGGAGGCCGGCCCCTCGCGCGGAGGAGGGCCAGGCGCCCATCATGGCGGTGCCCGCGGGCCGGTGACCCGCGATGTCCCGCATGCGTGCGCATGAGGATCCTCCGTGCCGCTGTGCGGGGTCCGTGCGTGGTGGCGGGAGTCGCCGCGCGCCGGGCCGAGCGGGTCAGCCACCAACCGGCACGACAAAGTCCGCCACGGATTGCATGGTTCAGAGCACACCGACCACGAGGGATGAGGCGCCGATCAGCATCGCTGATCATGGCGCGAGGAACCCGATCTCGCATATGCAGGTGTCCGGGACGCCAAGGCTCACAACGGCGGGGGCGCACGTCGCGTTCGCGAACGGCTCGCGCGGCCCGCTGTCGCATGAGGACGGCTTCGCCCTCTGAGGGGCCCACGACCGGTAGCGGGAAACCCCGCGCGACCCCGGCCTCCTAGTACCGCGGAGGACGGAGTGCGTCGCACCGGTTCCGTCGCGGTGAAACGGGCCGATAGCGCTCGGCCCACCGGGCTCACGATCAGGTTCTGAACCCAGACATAACCGCGCGCCGTTCGACCTGCTCTAGCTGTACTGGGTCATGACGTTGGTGACACTCGGGCCGCGGGCGTGAGCCCGTGGCTTGAGTGGATTCGTTCAGTGTTGTAGTGCTCGATGAAGGGGTCAAGCGCGTCGGCGCGGTGTTGGTTGCTGGTGAAGGGTTGCCGGTAGGCCCACTCGGTCGCGAGGGTCCGGTTGAAGCGCTCGACCTTGCCGTTCTGCCAGGGGCAGTGCGGGCGGATGAACTTCTGCCGCGCGCCCAGGTCCTGGACGGCGTTCTTGAACGCGGTCGAGTGCCGGTAGGCGAACGCGTTGTCCGTGATGACCCGCTCGATCCGGGTGATCCCATGCCCGGCGAAGTACGCCGCTGCGCGGGTCAGGAACCCGGCCGCGGTCGCGCCTTTCTCATCGGGATGGATCTCCGCGTAGGCGAGACGGGTGTGGTCATCGACCGCGGCATGGACGTAATCGAACCCGATCCCGCGGCCGCGGACCTGCTCGCTGCGCCCGTGGACCCGCCAGCCGCCTCCGTCCGGGATCCTCCCGAGCTTCTTCACGTCCACGTGGATCAGATCACCCGGATGCTCGTGCTCATACCGGTGCGCCGTTGACCGGGATGCCCGGATCACGGCCCCGGTGACGGGGTCCAACCATGCCAACGGCGGCGCCCCGTGCCGGCGCAGGATGCGGGAGATCGTACGGGATGGAACACCTGTCACCGGCGCCAGCCGCGCAGGACCCGCCCGCAACTGGGCCCGCGCTTCCAGCACGGCCCGTTCCCGCTCCGGGCTCGTTCGCCTCGGTACTGACCGGGGCCGCGATGACCGATCCGTCAGCCCTCGCAGCCCCTCGGCACGGAACCGGTTCACCCATCGATGCGCGCACTGCCGCGACACCCCCAGCTCCCGCGCGACGTGCGCGACCGGCCGACGATCCTCCACCACCCGCCGCACGAGGAGAACCCTCCCGTGAACCGTCAGACGAGCATTACCGTGGGACATCGAGGCCTCCTGGCGATGGTTGAACTGAACAGCTCCATCAAGCCAGGAGGCCTCTTCACACGCCCCGAAGTGTCACCAACGTCATGGCCGAGTACAGCTAGCGGCCGAGCTTGGGGGCGAAGATGCGGGCGATGAGCCGGGCGACGATGTTCAGCGCCATGACGATGAGGATCAGCACGAGCGCGCCGGTCCACGCGCGGTCCACGTAGGCGAACGCGTCGCTGCCCTGGTCGGCGTACTGCCGGAAGACGAACACCGGCAGGGTCATCATCTGGTCCTCGAAGGGGTTGTAGTTCATGCTCTGCGTGAACCCGGCGACGATGAGGAGCGGTGCGGTCTCGCCGATGACGCGGGCGATCGCGAGCATCACGCCCGTGACGATGCCGGCGAGCGACGTGGGCAGCACGATCTTCATGATCGTCAGCCACTTCGGCACGCCGAGCGCGTAGGACGCCTCGCGGAGCTCGTTCGGCACCAGCTTGAGCATCTCCTCGGCGCTGCGCACGACCACGGGGATCATCAGCACCGAGAGAGCCAGCGCACCGCCGAAGCCCAGGCGGACGCCCGGGCCGAGGAAGATGACCAGCAGCGCGTAGGCGAAGAGGCCCGCGACGATCGACGGGATGCCCGTCATCACGTCGACGAAGAACGTGATGGCGCGGGCCAGGCGGCCGCGGCCGTACTCGGCGAGGTAGATGGCCGCCATCAGGCCCACGGGGATGGAGATCACCGCGGCGATGGCCGTGACGATCAGCGTGCCGATGATGGCGTGGAGGCCGCCCCCGCCCTCGCCCACCACGTTGCGGAGGCTCGAGTTGAAGAAGAGCGGGTCGAAGCGGGCGGAGCCGTTGGTGACGGCCGTGAACACGAGCGAGATCAGCGGGATGAGCGCGAGCACGAACGCGACGGTGACGAGGATCGTGATGACCCGGTCCTTCGCCTTCCGCTCGCCCTCCACGGCGAGCGAGAAGAGGAACAGCGCGATGCCGAAGAGGATCGTGCCGAACACCGCCGTGCCGACGACGTTGAAGTCGTCCGCGGCACCCGAGAGCTCGAGCACCAGGAAGATGGCCGCCATGACGAGCCAGGACACGACGAAGATCGCGGGGGCCGTGAAGCGGTGCAGCTTCCCGGCGGTGAGGGAGTTGGGCAGGGTGCTCGCGACGGGCCGCGTGCGGGAGGGGGCTGTGGTGGCCATCAATTCGCTCTGGAGAAGGCCTTGCGGCGGCTGATGATGTAGCGGGCCAGCATGTTGACGGCCAGCGTGATGACGAAGAGCATGAGGCCGGATGCGATGAGCTCGTTGATCTTGAGGCCGTACGCCTCAGGGAAGCTCAGCGCGATGTTCGCGGCGATGGTGTTCGAGTTCGTCGACTGGAACCACGCGAAGTTCACGACCGCGGCGGGGGAGAGGACGATCGCGACCGCCATCGTCTCGCCGAGGGCGCGGCCGAGGCCGAGCATGGAGGCCGAGATGATGCCGGGGCGACCGAACGGCAGCACGGCGGTCTGGATCATCTCCCAGCGCGTGGCGCCGAGGGCGAGCGCGGCCTCCTCGTGCAGCTTCGGCGTCTGGAGGAAGACCTCGCGGGAGAGGGCGGTGACGATGGGCAGGATCATGACGGCGAGGACGACCGCGACCGTGAAGATCGTGCGGCCGGTGCCCGAGACGGGGCCGGCGAAGAGCGGGAACCACCCGAACGTGTCGGTGAGGAAGACGTAGAACGGCTGCAGGAACTTCGCCAGCACCGCGATGCCCCAGAGCCCGAAGACGACCGAAGGCACGGCGGCCAGCAGGTCGATGATGTACCCCAGGCCCTGCGCCAGGCGGCGGGGCGCGTAGTGCGAGATGAAGAGCGCGATGCCGATGGCGACGGGCACGGCCATGAGCATGGCGAGCGCCGCGGCGTAGACGGTGCCGAACATGAGCGGCCCGACGTAGGCCCAGAAGCCCCCGCCGCCGGAGACCTCGGCAGGGGGCGCCGTGAGGGCGGGGATGCTCTGCACGATGAGGAACAGCGCCACGGCCGCGAGGATCACGAGGATCAGCGTCCCGGACCCCCGGGAGAGGCCGGAGAAGACGCGGTCGCCGACGCGGGCCTTGGGCTTCGCGTCCTGGGAGCTGCGGCGAGCTGCGGGGGCGGCGGCGACGTCGCGCGGCCGATCGGACTCGGGAGCCTGGGGAGGCTGCGGGGCGGCGGTCGTCATGGGGCGGGTTCCCTACGGTCTGGATGGTGGGGCTTCGGGCGGCGGGCCGCCCGTGGGGACGCCCCCTGACCCGCGCTGGCGCGGATCAGGGGGCGGACGGGGAGTGCTACTTGATCGACTCGACCGCGGTCTTCACCTGAGCGGCGACCGTGTCGGAGAGCGGCGCGGCGCCGGCCTTCTCGGCGGCGAGCGCCTGGCCCTCGGTGCTGGTCACGTAGCCGAGGTAGGCCTTGACGAGCTCGCCGACTGCCGGCTCCTTGTACTCCTGGCAGGCGATGAGGTAGCTGACGAGGACGATCGGGTAGACACCCGACTCGGTGGTGGAGTAGTCGATGTCGAAGACGACGTCGTTCGCCTCGCGGCCCTCGGCCTCGGGCGACGCCTCGACGACGGCGGCTGCGGCCTCGGGCGAGTAGCCGACGAACTCGTCGCCGACCTTGATCTTCGCGACGCCGAGGGTGCCGGCCTTGGACGCGTCGGCGTAGCCGATGATGTTGCTTCCACCCTTGACGGCGTCGACGACGCCGGTCGTGCCCTGGGCCGCCTCGCCGCCCTGGTAGGGCCAGACGCCCTTGGGCTCCGCGTCCCAGACGTCCTTCGCGGTGGTGTTGAGGTACTTCGCGAAGTTCTCGGTGGTGCCCGAGTCGTCCGAGCGGTGCACGGCGGTGATGCCGGCGTCGGGCAGCGTGGCGTCGGGGTTGAGCGCGACGATGGCCGGGTCGTTCCACTTCGTGATGGTGCCCTTGAAGATGCCCGCGGTGGTGGCGGCGTCGAGGTTCAGGTCCTTCACGCCCTCGACCTGGAAGATCAGCGCGATGGGGGAGATGTACGCGGGGAGGTCGATCGGCTTGACGCCGTCGGCGCACTGGCCGAACGTCTTCGTGAGCTCGTCGGTCTTGAGCGCGCGGTCGGAGCCGGCGAAGGCGGCGTTCTGGCCGCCGGCCATGAACGCCTCGCGCCCGGCGCCGGAACCCTCGCCCGCGTAGGTGACGGTGACGTCGGGGTTGGCGGTCTGGAACGCGGCGTTCCATGCCTCCTGGGCGGCGCCCTGGGAGGTGGCGCCGATGCCGTTGAGCGTGCCGGACAGGGTGGACGCGGATGCGTCGCCGCCCTCGGCGGGGGCCTCGTTGGAGGCGCAGGAGGAGAGTGCGAGTGCGGTGACGGCGGCGAGCGCTGCTGCGCTGCTGAGACGCGAGATCTTCACGTGATGGAGCCTTCCGGGTATTTCTTGCTGTGAGGAGGCAGGTGCATGCCCCTCGACGAAGCTATGTCGGGCCATTGACAGGATCGGCCGGAATCGGTGAACGGGAGGTGAACAGACCGCGCGGATGGGCTCGGGCTCAGGACTTCGGGCGCATATTGGTCGGTCGCGGGTCGTGCAGGGGCACGACGATCCGCGGCCCCCGTCAGGCCGACGGCCCGTACGTCTCCACGGCGAGGATCCCCGCCTCCGGATCCGACGCCGACAGGTGCACCACCGAGAACTCGGCGGGCGAGAGCATCCCCGCCCGCGGCATGCGGCTCGCGCTGGGCGTCGCGGTGGCGAGCGCGATCTCGTGCAGGATCTCCGGCAGGACCGGGCTGTGGCTGCAGAGCACCGCGCTGCGGGCCTTGCGCACGCGCTTCGCGACGGTCTCGCGCACGGATCCGCCGTCGATCTCGTACGCGTCCTGGCTGATCCCGGCGTTCTCCTTCACCCGGCGACCGAGGGCCTCCGCGAGGGGCGCGACCGTCTGCAGGCAGCGCTCGGCCGTGCTGCTCGTGACGACCCGCGGCCCGAAGGCGAGCAGCGTCGGGACGATCGCCCGTGCCTGGTCGCGCCCGCGGGCGCTGAGCGGCCGACCCCCGTCGGGACCGTCCCACTCGTACGGCTGCACGGCGTGCCCGTGGCGCAGGGCGATGAGGGCGAACGACCGGTGCGAGCCCGTCTCCACGAGCCCGGCGAAGAGGTCGAGGATCTGCACCTCGCCCGGGTAGTCGAGGCGCTTGCGCGCGTTGGGGATGGAGATCCACTCGACGCTCTCGACCTCGTCGTCCGGCTCGAACCGGCCGGCCTCGACCATGGCGTCCGTGGCCTCGGCGGCCCAGTAGCTGACCGACTTGCGGCGGCCGCCGGAGATGCCGTACTCGATGGCGCCGAGCGGCACGCCGAGCGCGACCCGGAGCCCCGTCTCCTCGTGCACCTCGCGGACGGCGGTCTGCGGGAGCGTCTCGCCGGGATCCACCTTGCCCTTGGGCAGGCTGGTGTCGCGGCGGCGCGTGCGGTGGATGATGAGCACCCGGATCCGCCCCTCGACCACGCGCCAGACGACGGCGCCGGCGGCGAAGACGGAGGGAGCGGGGGTCACGTCGTCCACGCTAGCGGGGACGCTGCGAGCGGTGCCGCGCTCAGCGGAGCACGCGTCGCTTGCGCTTGGTCACGATGCCCATGACCGCGGTCTGCAGGTCCTCCAGCGTGGTACCGTCCGCGCCCTTGTTGCGGCGCGTCCACTCGCCGTCGGAGTCGAGGATCCACGCGGAGGTCGTGTCGGCCATGGCGCGGTCGAACAGGTCCTCGATCTCCTGCAGGTGCGCGGGATCCACGAGCCGCACGAGCGCCTCGACGCGGCGGTCGAGGTTGCGGTGCATCATGTCGGCGCTGCCGATGAAGGCGGCCTGGTCGCCGTCGTTGACGAACGAGAACACGCGGCTGTGCTCGAGGTAGCGGCCGAGGATCGACCGCACCTCGATGTTCTCGCTGAGACCCGGCTGCCCCGGCGTGAGCGAGCAGATGCCGCGCACCCAGACCTGCACGGGCACGCCCGCGTTGCTGGCCCGGTACAGCGCGTCGATGATCTTCTCGTCGACGATGGAGTTGACCTTGATGCGGATGCCGCTCGGCTTGCCGTCGAGCGCGTTCTGCGTCTCCACGGCGATGCGCTTGAGAAGGCCCTTGCGCAGGTGCAGCGGCGCCACGAGCAGGCGCTTGAACTTCTTCTCGATGCCGTAGCCGGAGAGCTCGTTGAACAGGCGCGTGAGGTCCTTGCCCACGACGTCGTCCGCGGTGAGGAGCCCGAGGTCCTCGTAGATGCGGCTCGTCTTGGGGTTGTAGTTGCCCGTGCCGATGTGGCTGTAGTGCCGGAGCACGCCGCCCTTCTCCTGGCGGATGACGAGCGCGAGCTTGCAGTGCGTCTTGAGCCCGGCGACGCCGTAGACGACGTGCACGCCGGCCTTCTCGAGCTTGCGGGCCCACGTGATGTTGGCCTGCTCGTCGAAGCGGGCCTTGATCTCCACCAGGGCCAGCACCTGCTTGCCCGCCTCGGCCGCGTCGATGAGCGCCTCGACGATGGGGCTGTCGCCGCTCGTGCGGTAGAGCGTCTGCTTGATGGCGAGCACGTGCGGATCCGCCGCCGCCTGCTCGAGGAACGCCTGCACGCTCGTGGTGAAGGACTCGTAGGGGTGGTGCAGCAGGATGTCCTGCTGCGCGATGGAGCGGAAGATGTCGGCGCGCGAGTTGTCCTCGGCCGGCTTCAGGGCGACCGCCGTCGTGGGCACGTTGTTCGGGTAGTGCAGCGCCGGCCGGTCGAGCTTGGCGAGGTCGAACAGGCCGCCGAGGTCGAGCGGGGAGGGGAGCGTGAACACCTCCTGCTCGGTGATGTCGAGCTCGCGCATGAGGAGGTCGAGCGTGACCGCGTCCATGTCGTCCGAGATCTCGAGGCGGATGGGCGGGCCGAACCGGCGGCGCAGCAGCTCCTTCTCGAGGGCCTGGATGAGGTTCTCGGTCTCGTCCTCCTCGATCTGCACGTCCTCGTTGCGCGTGACGCGGAACACGTGGTGCTCGACGATCTCCATGCCGGGGAACAGCGTCTGCAGCTGGTTCGCGATGAGGTCCTCGAGCGCGATGAAGTCGATGGGGCCGGACCGCGTGTCGGGCGTGAGCGGCATGAAGCGCGGCAGCATCTGCGGCACCTTGATGCGCGCGAACTCCTGGCGGTTCGTCTTCGGGTTGCGGATGCGCACCGAGAGGTTGAGCGACAGGCCGGAGATGTAGGGGAACGGGTGGGCGGGATCCACCGCGAGCGGCATGAGCACGGGGAACACCTGCTCGGAGAAGAGCTCGTGCAGGCGGTCCTGCTGCGCCTCGTCGAGCGAGTCCCAGCGCACGATGCGGATGCCGTGCTCCTCGAGCGCCGGACGGACGCTGTCGTTGAAGGCGGCCGCGTGACGGACCTGCAGGCGGTAGGCGGTCTCATTGATCGCGGAGAGCACCTCGGCCGGCGTGCGGCCGATGTTCGTGGGGACGGCGAGGCCCGTGGCGATGCGGCGCTTGAGGCCGGCGACGCGGACCATGAAGAACTCGTCGAGGTTGCTCGCGAAGATGGCGAGGAAGTTGGCGCGCTCGAGGACGGGCAGCTCGGGATCCTCCGCCAGCTCCAGCACCCGGCGGTTGAACGCCAGCCAGCTCAGCTCGCGGTCGAGGAAGCGCCCCTCCGGGAGGGTCCCGTCGTCCTCGAGGAGCTCATCCTCGTCGTCGAAGTCGTCCAGGGATTCGGCGACCGCCTTCGCATCGCCGATGTACGTCTCGCTGTCCATCCGCCCATCATGGCATCGCGGTGCGCGCTCCGGCCTCCGCCAGGTGAACGCAGGGTGAACCGCATCGGGGCAGCGCCGGGGGAGGCGCGGGGATCAGGCGCGGCGGTACTGGACGTCGACCGCGGCGTCGCGGAAGGCGGCCCGTCGGTACAGCGCGAGCGCCGGGGTGTTGTCCGCCTCGACGTAGAGGTCGACCTCGTCGTGGCCGCGCTCGGCGAGCAGGTCGAGGCCGGCCGCGAGGAGCGCGGATCCGAGTCCGCGGGCGGCCCGGTCGGGATCCACGCCCAGCACGTACACCTCCGCCTGGCCGCCATCGACCTTGAGCCAGTGGAAGCCGGCGAGCCGGCCGTCCGCGTCACGGGCGAGGAGCAGCGATGCCGGGTCGAACCACGCCTCGGCGACGCGGTCGTCGAGGTCGCCGCGGGTCATGCGGCCCTGCTCGGGGTGGCTGGCGAAGGCGCGCGCGTTCAGCGCGACCCAGTCGTCGGCGTCGTCTGCGGTGAAGGAGGAGAGCGCGACGCCCGCGGGCATCTGGCGTTCGCCGAGGCCCGTGCGCGCCTCGGCGACCGACGCGCGCAGCTGCAGGAGCTCGCGGGCCCGGTCGAGGCCGGTCGCGTCGGCGAGGGCGCGGGCCGCGGGGTGGTCGCCGTGCGCCCACACCGAGACGGGGGAGCCCGCGGCCTCCGCGAGCACGGCGTCGAGGAGCGCGCGGCCGACGCCCCGGCGGCGGTGGGCCGGATCCACGACGAGCTCGGCCTCGATCCCGGCATCGCCGTGCGCGACCACGGCCGCGCCGAGCGGGTCGTCGTCCGTGCCGTGGGCGAGGAGGAGGGTCGGGCCGCCGTCCGCGCCGAGCGTGAGGCGGGTCTGCTCGTTGAAGGGGGCGACGCCGTCGTCCGCGCGTGCGCGGTCGGCGAGCGCGAGGATCCCGCGGACGGCGTCGGGGGCGGGCTCGACATGGGCGACGCGCGGAGCGTCAGGCTCCGGCGGGGGCGGGAACGCGCTCACTGTCCTCCTCGTACACGTTGAAGCGGTAGCCGACGTTGCGCACGGTGCCGATGAGCGACTCGAGGTCGCCGAGCTTGGCCCGCAGGCGCCGCACGTGCACGTCGACCGTGCGGGTGCCGCCGAAGTAGTCGTAGCCCCACACCTCGCTGAGCAGCTGCTCGCGCGTGAAGACCCGCGACGGGTGGCTCGCGAAGAAGCGCAGCAGCTCGAACTCCTTGAACGTGAGGTCGAGCGGCTTGCCGTGCACCTTGGCGGAGTAGCTGGCCTCGTCGATGACCACGCCGGACGCCTGGATCTTGCTGCCCGTGTGCTCGAGGGCCGCGCGGCCGATGACGAGGCGCACGCGCGCGTCGACCTCGGCGGGGCCGGCCGAGTCGAGGATCACGTCGGTCGCGCCCCAGTCGGCGCTCACCGCCGTGAGGCCGCCCTCGGTGAGCACGAGGATGAGCGGCGTGCCGCCGCCCGTGGTGGTGAGGATCTTGCAGAGCGACTTGGCGCTGGCGAGGTCGCGACGGGCGTCGACCAGGACGAGGTCGGCCGCGGGGGCGTTCACCAGGCTCGCGGCATCGGCCTGGATGTGCCGCGTTCGGTGGCTGAGGAGCCCGAGCGCCGGGAGCACGTCGGTGTCCGCGGACGAGGTCAGGATCAACAGCTGGGCCACAGGGATCCTCCATGGATGAATTGCCCCCATGATACGTGGGGCAGGATTGCGGGGTGACCTCCCCCCTGCGCAGCCTCGTCCCCGTCTGGCTGGCCGCCGCCGTCGGCGCGGTCGTGGTGGCGATCGCGGTCGGCCCCGACGCGGCACCACGGTGGTTCCCGCTCGTGCTCGCCGTATGCGTCATCGCGACCTTCGTGATCCAGCTGGCGCTGCCCCGCAAGACCGGCTTCGTCGACCGCGCCGTCGGCAGCGTCGTCGGCGCCGTGCTCGTGCTCGCGGTCGCCACGGCCGTCGTGCTCCTGGTGCCCGTCGCCGCGTAGACCGGCCGGCCGGATCGGCCCGCCCGTGGGGTAGATTGAGGCCATGTCGTCGCTGCTTGCTCTGGAACTCTTCTTCACCGGACTGCTGGTCCTGGCGAGCCTCTCCATCGGCTGGGTGTCGCTCGTCGTGGTCTACAACCTCTTCCGCGGCCAGCGCTGACCGCGCGCCGCATGATCGAGATCCCGACCGGCCTGCCCGCCGAGCTCGTCCCCCTGTCTTGGCTCCTCGGCGTCTGGGAGGGCTCCGGCGTCGTCGAGTACGCCGTCGGCGACGAGACGGTCCGCCGCGAGTTCGGCCAGCGCATCAGCTTCAGCCACGACGGACTGCCGCACCTCAACTACTCCTCGTACGCGTGGATCGAGGGCGATGACGGCCCGGTGCCGTTCGTCACCGAGACCGGCTACTGGCGGCTGCGGCGCCGCGTCACCGACGGCGACCCGGGCCCGGCGATGCTGCCGCCCACCGACGAGCGCCCGTTCACCACGGCCGAGGAGGTCGAGACGCTCTGCAACGCGGACGGCGGCTTCGATGTCGAGGTCGCGCTCGTCCACCCCGGCGGAGTCAGCGAGCTCTACGTGGGACAGGTGAAGAGCGCGCGCATCGACCTCGCGACCGACGCGGTCCTGCGCACCGAGGGAGCGAAGTCGTACACGGGCGCGACCCGGCTCTACGGGTTCGTCGAGCGCGACCTGCTCTGGGCGTGGGACATCGCGGCGCTCGGCCAGCCGCTGCGCACGCACGCCTCCGGGCGGGTGTCGCATGTCGACTGAGCCGGATCCCGCCGTCGCCCGCTCGCCCTTCCTCGACCTGCCCGGCGCCGTCGCCGCGGATGGACCGGACGCCGGCGTGCCCGCGCACCTCGGATCCCTCGTGCAGGAGCAGCGTGCGCTCGCCGCGGGCACGGCGATAGTCGACCTGTCGCACCGCGCCGTCCTCTCCGTGACGGGGGAGGACCGGCTGACCTGGCTCGACTCCATCACCAGCCAGTCGCTCCGCGGCCTCGCGCCCGGCGACTCCGCCGAGACGCTCTTCCTCGACCAGAACGGCCGCCTCGAGCATGCGGTCGGTGTGCTCGACGACGGCGTCAGCACGTGGCTCCTGCTGGGTGCAGGAGATGCGGCGTCCCTGCTCGCCTACCTGCAGCGGATGCGCTTCATGCTCCGGGTCGAGCCCGCGGATCGCACGGCCGAGATGGCCGTCATCGGCACGCTGGGCGAGCCCGACCTCCCTGTCGCGGCCCCTGCCGGCGTGCCGCTCGTGTGGCGGGATCCGTGGGCGCACGTCGTCCCCGGCGGCCACCAGTACGCGGCGGCCGCGTCGCACCCGGGCGAGGGCTGGACGTGGAGCGAGCGCCTCGTGCCGCGCTCCGAGCTGCCGGGCGTCGCCGCGCGGGCCGCGTCCGGCGACCTTCCGGTCGCGGGCGTCCTCGCGGCGGAGGCCCTGCGGATCGCCGCGTGGCGCCCGCGCTTCGCGACCGAGGTCGACGACCGCACCATCCCGCACGAGCTCGACTGGCTGCGGAGCGCCGTGCACCTCAGCAAGGGCTGCTACCGCGGCCAGGAGACGGTCGCCAAAGTGCACAACCTCGGCCGACCGCCGCGCCGCCTCGTCCTGCTGCAGCTCGACGGGTCGGACGCGGTGCTGCCCGGCGCCGGATCCGAGGTGCGGCTCCCCGCCGCCGACGACGGCGCCCCGGGCGAGGTCGTCGGATCCGTCACCTCAAGCGCGCTGCACCACGAGCTCGGCCCGGTCGCGCTCGCGGTCGTGCGCCGCAAC
Source organism: Clavibacter sepedonicus (assembly GCF_000069225.1). Classification (GTDB taxonomy): domain Bacteria; phylum Actinomycetota; class Actinomycetes; order Actinomycetales; family Microbacteriaceae; genus Clavibacter; species Clavibacter sepedonicus. The sequence continues at coordinate 2,879,838 of NC_010407.1, forward strand.
GTCGATCCCGCCCTCCAGCTCGAGGTCGTCGCCGACGACGTGCGCGTGCAGGCCATGCAGGACGTGATCGTGCCCACCGACGCCGGCCGATCCGCCGACGTCCCCCGCCTCCCTCGGCTCGGTGCGGTCCGCCGCTGAGCGCGCGCGGGAGCGCTCGGCCCGTGCCGCCCGCACCCTGAGGCACCGGGCGGATCCGCGCGCCGCGCTCCTGCGCCTGTGGGGATCCGCGCCCGCCGCCCTGCAGATCGCCATCGCCGCGACGGGCGGCTGGGCCTTCGCGCACCACGTGCTCGGCCACGACACCCCGCTCCTCGCGACCACCGTCACCATCACGAGCCTCGGCTTCGTCCGCGACGCCCGGCCGGTCCGGGTGCTCGAGACCGCCATCGGCATGACCGTCGGGATCACGCTCAGCGAGGTGCTCCTGCTCGGCATCGGGCGCGGTGCCTGGCAGCTGTTCGTCATCATCCTGGCGACGCTGCTCGTGGCGCGGTTGCTGTCGTCGAACGCCGCGTTCGCTGTCGCCGCCGGGGTGCAGGCCGTGCTCGTCGCCCTCCTGCCCGCGCCGCCGGGCGGGGTGTTCGTGCGCAGCGTGGACGGGCTCGTGGGCGGGGCGGTGGCGCTGCTCGCCACCGCGCTCATCCCGCGGGATCCGCGCAGGCAGGCCCTCCGCGAGGCCCGCCGCGTGTTCTCCGAGTGCTCGTACGCGCTCACCTCGCTCGTCACGGCGCTGCGGCTCGGCGACGCGACCGCCGCCGACCGCGCGCTCGACCGGCTCCGGCGCACGCAGCCGCTCATCGACGCGTGGAGCGCCGCGGCCGACTCGGCCCTCTCCATCGCGCGGATCTCGCCGTTCCTCCGCCGCCACGTGCCGGAGCTGCGCGAGCAGCGGCGCGTGCTCGACGGCATGGACCTCGCGGTGCGGAACCTGCGCGTGATCTCGCGGCGCATCGACTTCCTGGTCGTCGACGGGGTCCGCCGGCCGATGCTCGCGGAGCTGCTCGCGACCGTCTCGAACGGCGTGAACCTCCTCGGCCAGAGCCTCGCGGATCCGTCGGCCGCGCCCCTCGCCCAGCAGAACCTCGTGCTCGTGGCGGTGCGGCTGGATCCGCGCGAGCTCATCCCCGGCGCCCCCGTCGGCGAGGTGATGCTCGTGATGCTCCTCCGCCCCCTGCTCGTCGACCTCCAGGTCGCGTCGGGCATCGACGCGGACACGGCTCGACGGGCGCTGCCGGAGGTCTGAGCCGCGCTGCCGCTGCGGGTGTGCACAGACGGGCAGTCGGACGTCCGCCGGACGGTACGGTCACCCCGGTCACCCCGGTCACCCCGGTCACCCCGGTCACCCCGGTCACCCCGGTCACCCCGGTCACCCCGGTCACCCCGGTCACCCCGGTCACCCCGGTCACCCCGGTCACCCCGGTCACCCCGGTCACCCCGGTCACCCCGGTCACCCCGGTCACCCCGGTCACCCCGGTCACCCCGGTCACCCCGGTCACCCCGGTCACCCCGGTCACCCCGGTCACCCCGGTCACCCCGGTCACCCCGGTCACCCCGGTCACCCCGGTCACCCCGGTCACCCCGGTCACCCCGGTCACCCCGGTCACCCCGGTCACCCCGGTCACCCCGGTCACCCCGGTCACCCCGGTCACCCCGGTCACCCCGGTCACCCCGGTCACCCCGGTCACCCCGGTCACCCCGGTCACCCCGGTCACCCCGGTCACCCCGGTCACCCCGGTCACCCCGGTCACCCCGGTCACCCCGGTCACCCCGGTCACCCCGGTCACCCCGGTCACCCCGGTCACCCCGGTCACCCCGGTCACCCCGGTCACCCCGGTCACCCCGGTCACCCCGATCACCCCGATCGCAGGTACGCCGTCCGCGCGGACTCCTCCGTGCCGACGCCCCGCGCGCCGCTCGTGCGTCGTGACGACCCTCCGACAGCGCGGCGGGCACCTCCCTCCACGCCCCGCCGGACACGACAGGACACCATGCGCATCACGAGACCCACGATCATCTGCACGCTGGCGGTGGTCGCGCTCGCCGCGGCCATGGCCGCCCCCGCCCCCGCCCAGGCGGCGGCCGCGCCGTACCGCGTCGAGGCCGCGGCGCCCAAGGGCCAGGTCGCCGTGGAGGAGGTCACGGTCGTCCTCGTCGACCCGCAGGGCGTCGCGCCGGACTACACGCGGGAGGACGTCGCGTCGAACCTCGCCAAGGTCGACGCGTACTACGCGAACGAGACCGGCGGCCGCGTGCGCGTCCACGCCACCTCGATCAGCGACTGGCAGGTCCCCGACGACCCGGGCGTGCGATGCGACGACTTCGCCTCGGTGAACGCGTTCGCTCAGCGGTACTCGGGCTTCACCCCCGGACCGGACGCGCACCTCATGGCGATGGTGCCGCACGACGACGCATGCGCGCAGTTCTCCAACGGGTCGGAGGGCGAGGGCGTGAACGACGGCGGGTTCGTGTTCATCGGACAGGACCTCCCCACCACCCTCGCGCACGAGCTCGGCCACAACATGTCGCTGTTCCACGCGTCGTCGGTGCGGTGCTCCGACTCGTGGGACTACGACGAGCGCGCCATGCCCGCCTCCTGCACGCGATCGGAGTACGGGAACGACGCCGACCTGATGGGCAACGCGTACACGTTCCTGCCGTTCACCGCGGGGACGCTCGACCGGCTCGGGCTCATCTCGCACCGCGTCGTGCCCACGTGCGGAGCCACCAGGCGCATCGACATCCAGACCATGTCGAGCGGCTTCGACGCGCAGCGGATCGTCTCCTGGGCGGACCCGGAGGATCCGTCGGTGAGCTGGTTCGTGCAGTACCGGGACGTCGTCGACGGGCAGGAGTACGCGGCCGTCGACGACTCGCCGTACGCGGACAGGGACATCCGGCCGTCGGGCGTGCAGCTGTCGCGCACCGATCCGCTGTACCCGGAGGCCACGTCCATCGCCGTCCGGCCGGGCGACACGTCGGTGACGGCCCAGCGGCTCGTGCCGGGCGACGAGGCGGACCTGCGGCACGGCATGTCGGTGAGCGTCGTGGGCATGGACGAGGACGCGCACCTCGCGACGGTCGACGTGACCGTGCCCTGCGGCGCCGGCGGCCGGACGGTCGAGCCGACGCGGTCCGATGCGCGGTCGATCCCCTCCGGCGCCATCATGCAGCAGGCGCCGGGCATGCCGTCGATGCTGGGCGAGCCGTCAGGGCGGCCGGGCGCGGCGGCGATGCCGGGCATGCCCGCGATGCCCGCGATGCCGGGCATGTCCGCGATGTCGGACATCGATCACGCCGCCATGGGCATGCAGCCTCCGGGAGCGGCCACCATCTCGGTCCCCGGACCCCGGTGGAACGTCGCGCGGATCCTCCGCGCCTCCTGACGCGACGGGATCGAGCGGCCCGACCGGCCCGACCTCGCCTCAGGGCCGGTCGGGCTGCGGCGCCACCGCCGACCACGGCACCGTCAGCTCCCCGAGCCGCCAGCGCGCGTGCCCGCCCTCGACGGGCACGCCCGCGTCGCGCATCCGCCGCACCGCGCCCAGCCACTGCTGCCGGGGACCGTAGACGCCGAGCGGCGCGCTGAGGATCCAGCTGCGGTCGAGGAGGGCGAGCACCTCGTGCACGCGCTCGCCGGGGACGTTGCGGTGGATGAGCGCCTTCGGCAGCCGCTCGGCGACGATCGAGGGCAGCTCCAGCCCCGCCAGGCGCAGCGAGACGGTGAGGCTGCGCGGCCCGTCCTCGCGCACGTCGACCCAGCTCGCGACCCGGCCGATCTCGTCGCACGTGCCCTCCACCACGGATCCGCCGGGGGCGAGCCGGGCCGCCATGCGCGCCCACGCCGCGGGCACGTCCGCCTCGTCGTACTGCCGCAGCACGTTGAAGGCGCGGATCACCGTGGCGCGCTCGCCGCCGGGCAGCGGCACCTCGAACCCGCCGCGGACGAAGGAGATCCGCTCCCGTGCGGAGGCATCGGGCCACGCGGCGAGCTGCTCGCGGGCGCGGGCGACGCGTCCCGGCTCGATCTCGATGCCCACGACGCGCACGTCGGGCCGCGTCGCGCGCAGCCGCCGGTGCATCTCGAGCGCCGTGATCCCGCTCGCGCCGTAGCCGAGGTCGACCACCAGCGGCGCGTCCGCGGTGCGCAGCGAGTCGAGGGTCGCGATCCACCTGTCCACGCGCCGGAGGCGGTTCGTGTTGGTCGTCCCGCGCGTCACGGAACCGACGGGGGAGGCGGGGACCGGCATGGGATCAGTCTCCCATCGCTCGATAGGCTGATCGCATGGCTGAACCCCGCACCCTCGTGCTGTTGCGTCACGGCAACAGCGACTGGAACCAGAAGAACCTGTTCACCGGATGGGTGGACGTCGAGCTGAGCGAGCAGGGTGTCGCGGAGGGGCAGCGCGCCGGCGAGCTCCTCGCCGAGTCCGGCATCCTCCCCGACGTACTGCACACCTCCGTCCTCATCCGCGCCATCGACACCGCCAACATCGCGCTCAAGCGCGCCGGCCGCTCGTGGATCCCCGTCCAGCGCACCTGGCGCCTCAACGAGCGCCACTACGGCGCGCTGCAGGGCAAGGACAAGGCCCAGACCCTCGCCGAGTACGGCCCCGAGCAGTTCGCCACCTGGCGCCGCTCGTTCGACGTGCCGCCGCCCCCCATCGCCGACGACGACGAGTACTCGCAGTCGGCCGACCCCCGCTACGCCGACCTCGGCGACACGCTGCCCCGCACCGAGTGTCTCAAGGACGTCATCGAGCGGATGCTGCCGTACTGGGAGTCCGACATCCAGCCCGACCTCGCCTCCGGCCGCACCGTGCTCGTCACGGCGCACGGCAACTCGCTGCGTGCGCTCGTCAAGCACCTCGACGGGATCTCCGACGCGGACATCGCGGAGCTCAACATCCCGACCGGCATCCCGCTCGTCTACCGCCTCGACGAGGACTTCCGCCCGATCGTCCCCGGCGGCGAGTACCTCGACCCGGAGGCCGCCGCCGCAGGCGCTGCGGCCGTGGCCGCGCAGGGCTCCAAGAAGTAGCCCTCCCGCCCGAACGGACGACGAGAGCCCGACCGGATCATCCGGTCGGGCTCTCGTCATCGCTGCGGGTCGTGGCCCGCCGCGGGATCAGGCGTCGGCCTGTACCCAGTCGCCGGTCGCGAGGTACTGCACGGTCTTCGCGATGGACACCGCGTGGTCGGCGAAGCGCTCGTGGTAGCGGCTGGCGAGCGTGGAGTCGACCGTGTCCACGGCCGCGCCCTTCCAGGTCTCGCCGAGCACCTTGTCGAAGACGCTGAGGTGCAGCTCGTCGATGCGGTCGTCGTCGTTGCGGATCTCCTCGGCGAGCTTCGCGTCCTCGGTCGTGAGGAGGTCCGTGAGCTTGCGGGCGATCGCCACGTCGAGCTGACCGAGCTCGAGGAACGTCGGGCGCAGCGACTTCGGGACCACCTTGTCCGGGAAGCGGTAGCGCGACAGCTGCGCGATGTGCTCGGCCAGGTCACCCATCCGCTCGAGCGACGCGCTGATGCGCAGCGCGCTGACGACGATGCGCAGGTCGCGCGCGACGGGCTGCTGGCGGGCGAGGATGTTGATCGCCAGTTCGTCGAGGCTCGTGGCGAGCTCGTCGATACGGCGGTCCTGCTCGATGACGGTCTCGGCGAGGCTGACGTTCGACTCGTTGAACGCGCGGGTCGCGTTCTCGATGGAGATGGCGACGAGCGCGGAGATCTCGATGAGACGCTCCTGGACCTCGTGGAGCTCCTGCTGGAACACTTCGCGCATGGGGGACGTCCTTTCAGGCCGCCCCGCTGCGAGGGGCGGGGTGGTTCTCGGGCAGAGCGGGCCCTGGTGGCGGGCCCACGTCCTCCGACTCTGGTCATGCGAGGTTAACGCACGGTGCCGACGAGCTGAATTCGCGGCCCCGTGGGGCCTCTGCGGCGGTCGGACGGCCGGGAGACCCCGATGCCGTCTCCTAGTGTGGGCGCATGGACACCGGTGCGTTGGTGCTCGTCTGCCTCCTCATCGGATTGGCGGTCGGCGCGGGATTCGTGTGGCTGCTGCACCACGCGGCGGACCGCGGCGACCGCGCCGTCGAGATCACGAACCCGGTGGTCCCCGACGGCGTCGACGAGGTGCTCGAGGCGCTCGAGTCGGCGGGCATCGTGCTCGACCCGTCCAACAACGTGATGAAGGCGTCGCCCGGCGCCATCTCCTCCGGCCTCGTCTTCCACCAAGCGCTCGTGCATCCCGAGCTCGTCACGATGGTCGACCGCGTGCGCCGATCCGGTGAGCCGCTGGCGGAGGAGGTGTCGCTCGCACGCGGGCCCTTCGGCGCTGCGGAGTTCCAGATGCACGTCCGCGTCGCCCGGCTCGGCACCCGCTATGTCCTGCTCCTCGCGCAGGACCGCACCGAGTCGCACCGGCTCGACCAGGTGCGCCGCGACTTCGTGGCGAACATCAGCCACGAGCTGAAGACGCCCATCGGCGCGGTCGGGCTCCTCGCGGAGGCGCTCGACTCCTGCGCCGACGACGCCGTCCAGGTGCGGCGGTTCGCGGCCCGGCTCACCACGGAGTCGGCCCGGCTGGCGCGCATCACGCAGGAGATCATCGAGCTGTCGCGGCTCGAGGCGGCCAACGCGCTGGAGAAGGCGGAGCCCGTCGACGTCGACCACGTGATCAGCGTCGCGCTCGACCAGGTGCGGCTCGGGGCGGAGCTCCGCGGGATCGAGCTCGCCCGGGGCAAGCGGTCGCGCTCCACCGTCTACGGCGACGAGGCCCTCCTCGTGGTCGCGGTCGCCAACCTCCTGAGCAACGCCGTGAACTACTCGCCCGACGGATCCCGCGTCGGCATCGGCGTCATGGTCGACGACGGCGCCGTCGAGGTCGTGGTCGCCGACCAGGGCATCGGCATCCCGGAGGACGAGCAGAGCCGGATCTTCGAGCGCTTCTTCCGCGTCGACCAGGCCCGCGCCCGCGACACCGGCGGCACGGGACTCGGGCTCAGCATCGTCAAGCACGTCGTGCAGAATCATGGCGGCGACGTACGTGTCTGGTCCCGTCCTGGCCGCGGCTCGACCTTCACCATCCGCCTCCCCGAGGCATCGCAGACCCCGGCGCTCGCCGGTACGGACATCGGAGAACCCACGTGACACGCATCATGCTCGTCGAGGACGAGGCGTCGCTCAGCGAGCCGCTCGCCTTCCTGCTCCAGCGCGAGGGATACGAGGTGGACGTCGTCGAGGACGGCCCCGCCGCGGTGGCCGCGTTCGAGAAGGACGGCACCGACCTCATCCTTCTCGACCTCATGCTCCCCGGCCTCCCCGGCACCGAGGTGTGCCGGGAGATCCGCACGCGCTCGGCCGTGCCGATCATCATGCTCACCGCCAAGGACTCCGAGGTGGACATCGTGGTGGGCCTCGAGCTGGGCGCCGACGACTACGTGACCAAGCCGTACTCGACGCGGGAGCTGCTGGCCCGGATCCGCGCGGTGCTCCGCCGCCGCGTCGAGGTCGACGACGAGCCGCTCAACGTGCTCGAGGTCGGCTCCGTGCGCATGGACGTGGAGCGGCACACGGTCGAGGTCGACGGCCGTGAGATCGCGATGCCGCTGAAGGAGTTCGAGCTGCTCGAGCTGCTGCTGCGGAACGCGGGGCGCGTCCTCACGCGCGGCCAGCTCATCGACCGGGTGTGGGGGTCCGACTACTTCGGCGACACCAAGACGCTCGACGTGCACATCAAGCGGATCCGCTCCAAGATCGAGCGCGAGCCGTCCGACCCCGTGCTCCTCGTGACCGTCCGCGGGCTGGGCTACCGCTTCGAGGCGTAGGCCGCCGACCGGCCGGCATGACAAAGGCCCCGTCCCCCTGGGGGGGGCGGCCTTCGTCGCGAGAGGCCGCGAGCGCGACCGGCGGACTAGTTCGTGCTGTCCTCGAGGCCCTCGTCGCCCTCGGTGGTGCCGGGCGTCGTGGTGACCTTCGTGTCCGGGGTGGAACCGGTCTCGCCGGGCACCAGGTTCGTGTACGTCTCCTGGTCGCCATTGAGCACGGGGACGTCCATCTCGACGCCCTCGGCGTCGCCGTACTGGATGTAGATCTTGGTGAGCGAGCCCGGCGTCGGGTCGACCGAGTCGAAGGTGATGCGCTGGGAGTCCTCGGCGCCGAACTTGGTGAGGCCGGGGGCCGCCGTGACGGTGCGCGTCTCGCGGTCCGCGCTGCCCTCGGTGAGCTCGTGCTGGAAGGCGACGCGCAGGCTGTCGCCGGAGTTGTTGACGAGCGTCACCACGAGGCTCGCGCCGGCCGACGATCCGCCCTCGGTGAGGAGGATCGCGTTGCGCACCTCGATGTCGCCGACCGTGGCGTCGAAGCCGTCACTCGGGAAGTAGGAGATCTGCGTGGCCTGGGGCGTGATGAACGTGCACGACGACGTGCCGACCGCGATCAGGGCCGCGAGGACGATGGGCGATGCGGTACGCGCTCTCACGGGACCCTCCGGTTGTCGCGCGGGCCGGCGCCGGGGCGTCCGGAGGCGTCCGCGCTGGATCAGCTGACCCGCTCAGCCTACGGGATCGGCTGGCGCGCGGCCGCCCGAGGGCGCGCGGGACCCGGCTGGTATCCTGGAGACCACGTCCACAGAACGGGGAACCCATTGCTCTTCGAGGTCGGCGAGACCGTCGTGTACCCGCATCACGGTGCCGCGACCATCATCGAGGTGAAGAAGCGCGTCATCCGGGGCGTGGAGAAGCTGTACCTCAAGCTCGACGTCAACCAGGGCGGCCTGCAGATCGAGGTGCCCGCGGAGAACGTCGACATGGTCGGTGTCCGCGACGTCATCGGGCGCGAGGGCGTGGAGAGCGTGTTCGCGGTGCTGCGCGCCGAGTTCACCGAGGAGCCCACCAACTGGTCGAGGCGCTACAAGGCGAACCTCGAGAAGCTCGCGTCGGGCGACGTGCTGAAGGTGGCCGAGGTCGTGCGCGACCTGTGGCGCCGCAACCAGGACCGCGGCCTGTCCGCCGGCGAGAAGAGCATGCTGCAGAAGGCGCGCGGCATCCTCGTGGGCGAGCTCGCTCTCGCGGAGAAGACGGACGAGGAGCACGCGTCCACGCTGCTCGACGAGGTCCTCGCCTCCTGAGGTCGTCGCCTCGTGACCCGTCCGCCGTGGGCGCACGTCGCCGCCGGTAGCCTGACGGCATGAGCCACGACCCCGTCGTCCCGTCCGCCTCCGTGCCCGCGGACGGTGCGCAGGACGGGCCCCGGCTCGGCGTCGTCGTCGTGGCCGCGGGCAGCGGCACGCGGCTCGGGGCCGGGATCCCGAAGGCGCTCGTCGAGGTCGGTGGGGCCACTCTGCTCGCCCGCTCCCTGGGATCGGTCCTCGGCCTGGCGGAGGAGGCGCACGTCGTGGTCGTCGCTCCGGAGACGCACCTGGCCGAGACGACCGCCGTCGTGGACGCCGTCGCGGGCGTGGCGCGGGGCTCCGTCGCGGTCGTCGTCGGGGGAGCCACCCGGCAGGGCTCGGTGGCGGCCGGCCTCGCCGCGCTCGCCGGATCCGTCGACACGGTCCTCGTGCACGACGCCGCCCGCGCGCTCACGCCCGCCGCCCTCTTCGCCGCCGTGGCCGTCGCCGTCCGCGCCGAGGGTGCAGGCATCGTCCCCGGCCTCCCCGTCACCGACACGGTCAAGCGCCTGGACCCGGACGGGGAGTGCCTCGGCACCGTCGACCGCAGCGACCTGGTCGGGGTCCAGACCCCTCAGGGCTTCCCGCGCGCCGCCCTCGACGCCGCGTACGCCCGCGCCGACGCTGAGCACACGGACGACGCCGCCCTGTTCCAGGCGTCGGGCGGCCGCGTCCGCGTGATCCCCGGCGACGCGCTCGCCTTCAAGGTCACCACCGCGTGGGACCTCCGGCGCGCGGAGGAGCTCGTCGCCCGGGATGCGGGCACCGGATCCGCCGCATCGCGCCTCCGCTCCGGCATCGGCACCGACGTGCATGCGACGGACGCGACCCAGCCGCTCTGGCTCGCCGGGCTGCACTGGCCGGGCCAGCCGGGTCTCGCCGGACACAGCGACGGCGACGCGGTCAGCCACGCGATGTGCGACGCGCTCCTCTCCGCCGCGGGCCTCGGGGACATCGGCGGCGTCTTCGGCACCGACGACCCCGAGCTCGACGGCGCGCACGGCGAGGTCTTCCTGCGGCGGACGGCGGAGCTCGTGCGCGGCGCGGGGTACCGCATCGTCAACGTGGCCGTGCAGGTCATGGCCGTCCGCCCCAAGCTGTCGCCGCGGCGGGCCGAGGCCGAGCGGATCCTCTCGGCCGCCGTGGGCGCGCCCGTCTCGCTCGCCGGCACCACCACGGACGGGCTCGGCTTCACGGGTCGCGGCGACGGCGTCGCGGCGGTCGCGACGGCCCTCGTCGAGCGCGTCTGACTGCGTCGTCGCCGGCGCCGTCGGGCGCCGTCCCCGCCCGTCATCCGGCGGGGGCGCGGATGCGCGCTGACTAGGATCTCTCTGTGACCCTGCGCCTCCATGACTCCCGGACGCAGTCCCTCCGGGACTTCGTGCCGCTCGTCGACGGCAGGGTCGGCATCTACGTCTGCGGTCCCACCGTGCAGTCGGCGCCGCACATCGGACACCTCCGGAGCGCGCTCGCGTACGACCAGCTGCGCCGATGGCTCGCGTACCGCGGGCTCGACGTCACGCTCGTCCGCAACGTGACGGATATCGACGACAAGGTGATCGACAACGCGCGCCGGGGCCAGGAGGCCGGCGGCACGGAGGAATGGTGGGCGCTCGCCTACCGCGTCGAGCTCGAGTTCTCCCGCGCGTACGCGGCCCTCGGGATCCTCCCGCCGAGCTACGAGCCCCGCGCCACCGCGAGCATCGGCGAGATGCAGGCCATCATCGGGCGCCTCGTCGAGCGCGGGCACGCGTACCCGGCCGACGACGGATCCGGCGACGTCTACTTCGACACCGCGTCCTGGCCCGAGTACGGCGAGCTGACCCGCCAGCGCGCCGCCGACATGGAGGCCGCCGCCGACGCGGATCCGCGCGCCAAGCGCGACGTGCGCGACTTCGCCCTCTGGAAGGGCGCGAAGCCCGGTGAGCCCGCGAGCGCGTCGTGGCCGTCGCCGTGGGGCGCCGGCCGTCCGGGCTGGCACATCGAGTGCTCCGCGATGTCCACGCGCTACCTCGGCGCCGAGTTCGACATCCACGGCGGCGGCCTCGACCTCCGCTTCCCGCACCATGAGAACGAGCTCGCGCAGTCCCGCGCGGCGGGGGATCCGTTCGCGCGCTACTGGCTGCACAACGGGCTCGTCGCCGTCGCCGGCCAGAAGATGAGCAAGTCGCTCGGCAACTCGCTGTTCGCCGCCGACCTGCTCGCCTCGGCCCGGCCGGTCGTGGTCCGCTACTTCCTCGGATCCGCGCACTACCGCTCGACCCTCGAGTTCCACGACGGCGCGCTCGCCGAGGCCGAGGCGGCCCTCGACCGCATCGAGACCTTCCTCGACCGCAGCGCCCGCCGCCTCGCCGGCACGCGCTTCCAGGCCGAGCCCGCGGCGACGGACGGCGCGCCCGCCGCCGTGCCCGACGAGTTCGCCGAGGCGATGGACGACGACCTGAGCGTGCCGCAGGCCCTCGCCGTGCTGCATGACGCCGTGCGCGCGGGCAACGCCGCCCTCGATGCGGGCGACCTCCAGGAGGCCGCGTCGCTGCGCGCCGACGTCTCCGCGATGGTGGCCGTGCTCGGGATCGACCCGCTGGCCGACGAGTGGCGCACCGCGTCCGACCAGCCCGCGCGCCGTGCGCTGCAGGCGCTGGTCGAGCACCGCATCGCCGAGCGACAGACCGCGCGGGAGGCCAGGGACTTCGCCCTCGCCGACCGCATCAGACAGGAGCTGGCCGAGGCCGGCATCACGATAGAGGACTCGCCTGGCGGGTCGCATTGGAGCATCGATGGCGAATAAGCCCAGCCGCTCAGGCGCGGTACGGAAGACCAAGAAGGGCCCGCTCAAGGGATCCGGAGGGCAGGGCAGGCAGGCCCTCGAGGGCAAGAAGCCCACGCCCAAGGCCGAGGACCGGCCGTACCACCCCGCAGGCAAGCGCAAGCTCGCGAAGGACCGGTACGAGGCGGCGTCCGCGGGTGCCAACCGCGGCCGTGACGAGCGCGCCGAGCGCTCGGCCGCACCCCGATCCGCGGCGCCCCGCGCCCGCGCGACTGACCGCCCCGCCGGCGCCGACGCCCCGCGCGCCCGCCGCGCGAAGCAGCAGGACGAGTCCGAGGTCGTCACCGGCCGCAACTCGGTGGTCGAGGCGCTCCGGGCCAAGATCCCCGCGACCGCGCTCTACATCGCGTCGCGCATCGAGTACGACGACCGCGTCAAGGAGGTGCTGTCGCTCGCCACCGGGCGCGGGATCCCCGTGCTCGAGGTCATGCGCCCCGAGCTCGACCGCATCGCCGGCCACGACGCCGTGCACCAGGGCCTCGCGCTCAAGGTGCCGCCGTACGAGTACGCGGACGCGATCGAGCTGCTCGACAAGACCATCTCGCGCGGCCAGGTGCCGCTCATGGTCGCGCTCGACGGCATCACCGACCCGCGCAACCTCGGGGCGATCATCCGCTCGGTCGCCGCGTTCGGCGGCCACGGCGTGATCGTGCCGCAGCGCCGCTCGGTCGGCCTCACCGCCAGCGCGTGGAAGACGTCGGCCGGCGCCGCAGCGCGCACGCCCGTCGCCATGGCGTCGAACCTCACGCAGACGCTCAAGGCGCTCAAGCAGCGCGGCGTCTTCGTGGTCGGCCTCGACGGCGGCGGCGACATGTCGCTGCACGAGTTCACGCTCGCCGACCGGCCGATCGTGGTCGTCGTCGGATCCGAGGGCAAGGGCCTGTCTCGCCTCGTCACCGAGACCTGCGACACCATCGTCTCCATCCCGATCGGCGCATCCACCGAGTCGCTCAACGCCGGCATCGCCGCGAGCGTCACGCTCTACGAGATCGGCAAGCTGCGGGCCGCCGCGCGCCGGAAGTAGCACGTCGCACGCACAAAGGAGCCGGGACCCCATGGTCCCGGCTCCTTCGTCGTCGAGGCCGCAGGGGCCCGGCGGTCAGACCTTGGTGCGCCAGTCCTCCGCGGCCTCGGCCTCGGTGATCGGCACCTCCGACTCGTCCTCGATCACGCCGATCGACTCGGTCGGCGGGTCGATGACCGTCGCCTCGTCGCGGCGGTGCCGGAGGATGTCCTGCACGTACGCGGTCACGGCCTCGGCGAGCGGGATGTCGCGGTTCGTCTTCTGCGACATGTACCAGCGGTGCTCGAGCAGCTGGTGGAACACCTCGGCCGGCTCGAGCTTGCCGCGGAGGTCCCGGGGGATTGCCCGCACTACGGGCTCGAACACGCGCGCCAGCCACTCGTGCGCGACCATCTCCTCGTCGAGGTCCTGCTTGTCGGCCGCCGCGGTGTACGAGTCGAGGTCGTTCAGCAGCCGACGCGCCTGGTTCTCCTGCGCGTCCACGCCCGTGAGGCGCAGAAGTCGGCGCTGGTGGTGCCCGGCGTCGACGACCTTGGGCTGGATCCGCACCTGCGAGCCCTCCGCGGTCGTCCGGATCGCGAGCTCCTCGATGTCGAAGCCGAGGTCGTTGAGGCGGTCGACGCGCTCGTTGATGCGCCAGCGCTCCGAGGTGGGGAACTCCTCGCGGCCGGTGAGCTCCTTCCAGAGCGTGCGGTACTGCGCGACGATCCGCGTGCTCGTCTCGAGCGGGTCGAGGCCCTCCTCGATGCGCCCGCCGGCCTCGAGGTCCATGAGCTCGCCGGCGATGTTGACACGGGCGATCTCGAGGTCGTTCTCGCGCTGGCCGTTGGAGAGGCCGCCGTTGAAGAGCTTGCCGGTCTCCGCGTCCACGAGGTAGGCGGCGAACGCGCCCGCGTCCCGGCGGAAGAGCGTGTTCGAGAGCGAGACGTCACCCCAGAAGAAGCCGATCATGTGGAGCCGCACGAGCAGGACGGCCAGGGCGTCGACGAGGCGCGTCGCCGTGTCCGGCCGCAGCTGCTGCGAGAAGAGCGCCCGGTAGGGGAGCGAGAACTTGAGGTGCCGGGTGACGAGCACCGACTTGAGCGGGTCGCCGTCCTCGTCGGTGCGGTTCATGATCACGGCGACGGGCTCGACGCAGGGGATCTCGAGCCGCTGCAGCGTCCGCAGCATGTCGTACTCGCCGCGGGCCATCTCGTCCGTCGTCTCCTTGATGGCGATGACGTAGCCGGAGAGGTTCGCGAAGCGCACGAGGTGGCGGGAGATGCCCTTGGGGAGGGTCGCGATGGCCGAGGACGGCCACTCGTCGAGCGGCAGCTGCCAGGGCAGGTCGAGGAGCGCGGGGTCGACCGTCGCCGCGGTGATGTTCAGGGATCCGGCCATGCTGCGACCCTACCCGACCCCGGAAACGCTGCTGCCGCGGCCCCGGCGCTCCCGGCGAGGGGAGCGAAGGGGACCGCGGCAGCGGTGGTGGGACGGCTCGATCAGCCCGCGGCGACCGGCGCGTTGAGGCGGAGGCCGCTCTCGGCGTCGAAGGCGTGGAGGTGGCCGGGCTGCGGCGTGATGAAGACGGTGTCGCCGGCGTTCGGGTGCAGGCGGCCGTCGACGCGCGCGACGAGGTCGGTGCGCTTGCCCTCGATGTCGGTGTGGCCGTAGAGGTAGCCGTCCGCGCCGAGCTCCTCGACGAGGTCGACCGTGACCGAGAGGCCCTGGCCCTGCGAGGTGCTGACGACGACGTCCTCGGGACCCACGCCGATGGTGACCGCTCCGCCGGTGGCGTTGGTGAGGACGTCGCGCTCGACCGGCACCACGGCGGTGCCGAACTGCACGCCGCCGTCGACAACGTTCGCCGTGAAGAGGTTCATCGCGGGCGAGCCGATGAAGCCGGCGACGAAGACGTTCTGCGGCTTCTCGTACAGGTCGCGCGGCGTGCCGACCTGCTGGAGGACGCCGTCCTTGAGGACCGCGATGCGGTCGCCCATGGTGAGCGCCTCGGTCTGGTCGTGCGTGACGTAGACCGTGGTGACGCCGAGGCGGCGCTGGAGCGACGCGATTTGCGTGCGGGTCTGGACGCGGAGCTTGGCGTCGAGGTTCGACAGCGGCTCGTCCATGAGGAACACCTGGGGCTGGCGCACGATGGCGCGGCCCATGGCGACGCGCTGGCGCTGGCCGCCGGAGAGGGCCTTCGGCTTGCGGCTGAGGTACGGCTCGAGGTCGAGCAGCTTGGCTGCCTCGAGGACGCGGGTGGCGCGCTCGTCCTTGCCGACGCCGGCGATCTTGAGCGCGAAGCCCATGTTCTCGGCCACCGTCATGTGCGGGTACAACGCGTAGTTCTGGAAGACCATCGCGATGTCGCGGTCCTTCGGCGGGACGTCCGTGACGTTGCGGTCGCCGATGAAGATGTTGCCGTCGTTGACCTCCTCGAGGCCCGCGAGCATGCGGAGGGTGGTCGACTTGCCGCAGCCGGAGGGGCCGACGAGGACGAGGAACTCGCCGTCGGCGACCTCCAGGTCGATCTGGTCGACCGCGGGGCGCGTCGAGCCCGGGTAGAGGCGCGTGGCCTTGTCGAAAGTTACTGATGCCATTTCGGTGTTCTCCTTCACGGGCAGGTACGTGCCCGACGATCCGTGGTGATGGATGTGATGCATATGGCTCATCGCTGTGGGCGACGACGACCACCCGTTGAGTATTGCACGCGGGTCTGTGGGCGGGAAGCCCGGCATGATGCGGATCGGCGGCTATTCCCCACCCGAGGACGGGGTGTCGCGGGCCTGTATCGTCTCCTGCGGCGATGTACCCGCGCCCGCCGCGTCACCGCTTTCCCAGACTGGCCGCCTAGAGTCCTGAGGTCGTCCGGGAGCCCGCCCGCACCCGACTCCCATCCCTTGAGCGAGGATCCATGAGCGGCACGCCGCCCGCGCACGAACCGCACGGCGGTCACCGACGACGCCGCGAGGCCGCGCGCGAGAAGGCGCGGCTCAACCGGATGAAGCAGCGCCGCCGCGACGTCGTGGGCCGGTACGCGATCCGCGGCGGCATCGCCGCGGCCCTCGTCGCCGTGGTCGTCGTAGTCGGCCTCATCGTCGTCCAGGGCGCGCGGCCCGCGGGGCCCGGGCCCCAGAACATGGCGAGCGACGGCATCCTCATCGGCAAGGACCTCGCCGCGTCCCCCACGCAGGCCCTCGACCCCGAGCAGGATCCCGTGCCGACCGAGTCGCAGGCCGCGGGCGTCGCCCACATCCGCGTCTACGTCGACTACCTCTGCACCGCGTGCAAGGAGTTCCAGGACACGAACGGCGCGCAGATGGAAGGCTGGCTCCAGTCCGGCGCGGCCACCGTCGAGATCCACCCGGTGGCGATCCTCACCAGCAAGTCGCAGGCCTACTCGCTGCGAGCGGCCAACGCGGCCGCGTGCGTCGCCGACACCGCACCCGACGACTTCTGGGCCTTCAACTCGGCGCTGTTCGCCGAGCAGCCGGCCGAGCAGAGCACGGGCCTCAGCGACGACCGCATCGTCGAGCTCGCCGGGCAGGCGGGCGCCGGCTCGTCCGACGTCGCGAAGTGCATCTCCGACCAGCGGTTCCAGTCGTGGGTCAACGCCGCGACCGACCGCGTCCTGGACGGCGACATCCCCGACTCGAACGTCGACAAGGTGGTGGGCGCGCCGATCATCGTGGTGGGCGACCGCCAGTACACGGGCCAGCCCGACGACGCGAAGGCGTTCGCCGCGTTCGTGCTCCAGGCCGCCGGCCAGGACGCCACGACGACTCCCACGCCGACGCCCTCGCCCAGCGAGACGCCGACCACCGCGCCGTAGCGCGGCTCGTATGATGGGTCGACGGTCCGCGAGGTCCGTCGGCCGGCCTGGCGCAATTGGTAGCGCACCGCACTTGTAATGCGGCGGTTACGGGTTCGAGTCCCGTGGCCGGCTCTCGACGCCGCGCCTCACTCGAGGACGGTGATCATCCGCTCGCCGTCCACGGTCGGACGGGGTCCCTTGTCGTCGGCGACCGCATCGCCGACGTAGAGCCAGCCGAGCAGGTCCTCGCCGTCGCGCAGGCCGTGCATCCGTCGCACGGGTTCGCTGCGCGTCAGGCTGCCGGTGCGCCAGAACACGCCCCAGCCCTGCTCCTCGAGCAGGAGTGTGAGGGCGTGCGCGACACCGGCGGCGACCGCCTCCTGCTCCCACTCCGGCACCTTGCGGCTCGGGGTGCGGCACACCACGACGGCGACGAGGAGGCTCGCGCGATGGGTCTTCTTGCGGTGCTTGCCCGATCCGGGATCGCCCGCGGCCTCGTCCATCGCCGCGCCGAGGCGATCACGTGCTCCTCCGCGGATCTCGATGATCCGCCATGGCCGGAGCGCGCCGTGGTCCGCCAGCCGCGAGGTCGCTGCGACGAGCGGGACGAGCTCCTCGTGCGTCGGAGACGCGGCGCCCACGGACGAACGCGAGCGCCGACCGCGGAGCGCCTCCAGCACGGGTCGCTCGCGCGCGTGTGTGCCGGGCTCGGACGGGTCGGCGGTACCGCCCGCCCGATGCCGCGGCACGTCGGTCACTCCGCGGTGCGGAACGACATGGAGACCGAGTTCATGCAGAACCGGTCGCCGGTGGGCGTCTGCGGCGCGTCGTCGAAGACATGCCCGAGGTGCGATCCGCAGCGGGCGCAGACGACCTCGACGCGCTTCATGCCGAGGCTCGTGTCGGTGTACAGCTTGACGGCGTCGCTCTCCTTCGGCGCGTAGAAGCTCGGCCACCCGCAGTGGGAGTCGAACTTGGTGTCGCTCGTGAAGAGCTCGGCGCCGCAGGCCTTGCAGCCGTAGACGCCGGTGCGCTCCTCGTCCAGCAGCTCACCGGTCCAGGGGCGCTCGGTGGCCTGCTGGCGCAGCACCGCGTACTCCTCCGGGGAGAGCTCCTGGCGCCACTCGTCGTCGGTCTTCTCGATCTCGTAGGCCATGGTGCGGGTCCTTTCTCGCTGGTCGATCCTAGGGGCGGCATCCCAGCGCGCCTCCATGGTCAACCGCTCCGGGGCCTCGTCGATTCCTGCATCCGGGGGAAGATCCGGCCCGGCATGCGAGCGGATGAGAGGCGGCACCCGCCCTGCCGTCGAGCTGCGGGGACACTCCGGGGGCCTGCGCCAGGTGCTCAGCGAGGCGCACCTAGTATGTGGTGGATGTCGGGGAAGGAGCATGCCGTGGACCAGCGCGAGACCAGCCCCGCCACCGCTCCGACGACCGGGCCGCATCCCGCCGTCGAGCTCGACGCGCGCGACCGCGCCGTCCTCGACTTCGAGCGGGACTGGACGCGGCATGCCGGGGCGAAGGAGGAGGCCATCCGCCACACCTTCGGCCTCTCCGCCACGCGCTACTACCAGCTGCTCGGTTCGCTGCTCGAGACGCGCCAGGCCCTCGCCTACGACCCGCTGCTCGTGGGGCGCCTCCTGCGCCTCCGCGAGACGCGCGCCGCCGCGCGCGCGGCCCGCGCCCTGCCCACCGGTCTCCCGCATCGACCGACCGCACGCTGACCCCGCGCCCCACCGAGGAAACACGAGACCCGCATGCTCTCCCACGCTCCCGACCGCTTCGACGAGGTCCCCGGCGACCTGAGCCGCGTCGGCGCGCATCGCGCGCCCCGACCGCGCCACCACCGCCTCCGCGCCTTCGCCTGGGCGGCGCTCGCGACCGGCCTGCTCGTGGGCCTCGGTGTCGTCGGGCTCTTCGTCATCGACGACCGCGTCTCGTTCACCGACATCATCCCGAGCGGGGGATCCTCCGAGGAGGCGGCGCCCACGGAGGAGCCGACCGTCGCTCCCACCACCGTCCCCGGCATGGTCGTGACGGTCCTCAACGGCACGAGGACCTCGGGTCTGTCCGCCCGCGCGGCCACCATGCTCCAGTCGAGCGGCTGGGCGATCGGATCGCGCTTGAACGCCAGCTCCACCGACATCGCCACCACGACCGTCTACTACTACGACGCCGCGGACGAGGGCGCCGCTCGCGGCCTCGTCGCGCAGCTGGGCGTGGGCGAGGTCGCCCAGTCCGACCAGTTCCGACCGGCGGCGGGCGTGCCGGCCGCCCAGGCGTCGAAGCTCACGGCCGTGCTCGGCGCGGACTACGCAGCCAAGCGCTGAACCGCCTCCGCATCGGCCCCCGGCATTCGGCCGCCGCGCCCGTGCCCGTGGAGTAACCCGGCGGCGCAGCGTCCGCTCTGTCTATCGTGCTGCCTGGTCGCACGCCCGCCGCGTACCAGGTGCTGTGCGCCGTACGTCCCGAGGGCGTGGCGCGGGGCCGATGCAGGGCTCCGCGGTCGACCCGGGGGTGGCGGCACCGCGCTCCCGACACCGCGCATTCGCACATGGAGAAGCACATGGCCAACGGCACCGTGAAGTGGTTCAACGGGGAGAAGGGGTTCGGGTTCATCACCGTGGACGCCGTCGAGGGCGGTCCTGCCCAGCAGGACGTCTTCGTCCACTACTCGGCGATCGAGATGTCCGGCTACAAGGTCCTGGAGGAGGGGCAGCGCGTCGCCTTCGAGATCGGGCAGGGCTCCAAGGGCCTGCAGGCGGAGAACGTCACGCTGGCCTAGCGAGCTGCCCACCACGACGCCGCCGCCCGTCCGGGGGGCGGCGTCGTCCTGTCCATGCCGGGGTCGTGCCTGTGAGCGGCTCGCTTGCACTCCCGTAGGGCGAGTGCCAGAATCGTCCCTGGCACTCCCTCACGGGGAGTGCTAGACGACTGCTTTTTCCTGACGTCCGGGAGGGACGAGAGATACACATGGCTAAAATCATCGCTTTTGACGAAGAAGCCCGCCGCGGCCTCGAGCGCGGCCTGAACATCCTGGCCGACGCGGTCCGCGTGACCCTCGGCCCGCGTGGCCGCAACGTCGTCCTGGAGAAGAAGTGGGGCGCCCCCACCATCACGAACGACGGCGTGTCGATTGCCAAAGAGATCGAGCTCGACGACCCGTTCGAGAAGATCGGCGCGGAGCTCGTCAAGGAGGTCGCCAAGAAGACCGACGACGTCGCCGGTGACGGCACGACCACCGCGACCGTCCTCGCGCAGGCCCTGGTCCGCGAGGGCCTCCGCAACGTCGCCGCGGGCGCCGACCCCATCAGCCTCAAGCGCGGCATCGAGAAGGCCGTCGCGGCCGTCACGGAGGAGCTCAAGGCCGCCGCGAAGGAGATCGAGACGAAGGAGGAGATCGCCGCCACCGCGTCCATCTCCGCCGGCGACTCCACCATCGGCGCCATCATCGCCGAGGCGATCGACAAGGTCGGCAAGGAGGGCGTGGTCACCGTCGAGGAGTCCAACACCTTCGGCACCGAGCTCGAGCTCACCGAGGGCATGCGCTTCGACAAGGGCTACCTGTCGCAGTACTTCGTCACCGACCCGGAGCGCCAGGAGGCCGTGTTCGAGGACGCGTACATCCTGATCGTCAACTCGAAGATCTCGAACATTAAGGATCTGCTGCCGATCGTCGACAAGGTCATCCAGTCGGGCAAGCAGCTCCTCATCATCGCCGAGGACGTCGACGGCGAGGCCCTGGCCACGCTCGTCGTCAACAAGATCCGCGGCATCTTCAAGTCGGTCGCCGTCAAGGCCCCCGGCTTCGGCGACCGTCGCAAGGCGCAGCTGCAGGACATCGCCATCCTCACCGGTGGCCAGGTCATCGCCGAGGAGGTCGGCCTCAAGCTCGAGAACGTCACCCTCGACCTGCTCGGCACGGCCCGCAAGGTCGTCATCACCAAGGACGAGACCACGATCGTCGAGGGTGGCGGCGACGCCACCGAGATCGCGGCCCGCGTGCAGCAGATCCGCAACGAGATCGGCAACACGGACAGCGACTACGACCGCGAGAAGCTCCAGGAGCGCCTCGCGAAGCTGGCCGGCGGCGTGGCCGTCATCAAGGCCGGCGCCGCGACCGAGGTGGAGCTCAAGGAGCGCAAGCACCGCATCGAGGACGCCGTCCGCAACGCGAAGGCCGCCGTCGAGGAGGGCATCGTCGCCGGTGGTGGCGTCGCCCTCATCCAGGCCGGCAAGCTCGCGTTCGAGAAGCTGCAGCTCGAGGGCGACGAGGCGACGGGCGCGAACATCGTCCGCGTCGCGGTCGACGCTCCGCTCAAGCAGATCGCCCTCAACGCGGGCCTCGAGCCGGGCGTCGTGGCCGAGCGCGTCCGCAACCTCCCCTCGGGTCACGGCCTCAACGCCGCCACGGGTGAGTACGTCGACATGCTCGCCGCGGGGATCAACGACCCGGTGAAGGTCACGCGCTCGGCTCTGCTGAACGCCGCCTCCATCGCGGGTCTGTTCCTCACGACCGAGGCCGTCGTCGCCGACAAGCCCGAGAAGAACCCGGCCCCGGCCGGCGACCCCACGGGTGGCATGGACTTCTAGTCCGACCGGGCGGGGCGGAAGCGCCCCGCCCACCAGCACGAACAGCACCGACAGCACGACGAAGCGGGCGGTCCCTCACCGGGGCCGCCCGCTTCGTCGTGCTCCGGTCGTCCGACCGCGAGGCCGGATGACGGGTGCAGCTAGTGCGCGAACATGCGGGCGTTGCCCTCCTCCACCTCCGCGTACTGACGGGCGGCGGCGCTCAACGCCTGGTTGATGCTCGCCAGCGCCTCCTCGACGCGCTGCTGCGTGCCCTTCCACTCGGCGACCACGCCCTGGAACGCCGTCGCCGCGCTGCCGGACCACGACCCCTGCAGCTCGGCGAGCTGGCCGTGCAGGCCCGCCACCTCCGCCTGGATGCGGCCGATGCTGCCCTGGACGGCCGCGGTGGCCGACAGGACGGCCTCGCTGTCCACCTGGTACCTCGTCATGCGTCTCCTCCTTCTCGTCGTGGGACGGGCGGAGGCTACGCGGCGATCAGGATGCGGGGGCCGGCGGGACGCTGGGCGTGGAGGTCGCGGGGTTCTCCGCGCTGGGGAGGAGGGGCAGGATCACGCGGAAGGTCGCCCCGCCGCCCTCCGTCTCGACGACGTCGACCCGTCCGCGGTGCGCGGCGACGATGGCCGACACGATGGCGAGGCCGAGCCCGCTGCCGCCGGTCTCGCGCGTGCGCGACGTGTCGGCGCGCCAGAAGCGCTGGAAGATCTTCTCCCGGATCTGCGGGGGCACGCCGTCCCCGTGGTCGCGCACCTCGATGCGCGCCTCCCGCGCGGCCTCGTCCACGACGGTGGCCAGCTCGATCGGGCTGCCCGCGGGAGTGAACCGCACCGCGTTGCCGATGAGGTTGGTCACCACCTGCCGGATCTTGTTCTCCTCCGCCTGGACCATGGCGAAGCCCTCGGCGGGGACGCGCGCGTCGTCATCGCCGGGGCGGGCGGGGGAGAGGGCATCCGTCGAGGTCTCTCCGGGGCGGCGCGAGCGGCGGGCACGGAACCGGGAGAGCGTGGCGCCGGCGAAGGCGATGGGGCCGGTCGCGTCGTTGCCCGCCGTCGTCCCAGAGCCGCGCGGCGCCTCCGGCGACAGGTCCTGGGTGGACTCGAGGCCGTCGGCGTCGAGCATCGGGCCGACCGGGTTCACAAGGACGGGCGGCAGCGCCGTGACGGTGCGGGTCTGGGAGGAGGCCATCGCGTCGAGGGCGGCGTCGCGGGCGATGGGGTAGAGGTCCACCGGCGCGAGCTGCAGTGGCTTCGTCTCGTCGAGCCGCGCGAGCTCCAGGAGGTCCTCCACGAGCCCGCCCATGCGGATGGCCTCCTTCTCGATGCGCTCCATGGCCTGCGAGACGTCCTCGGGCGTCTGCAGCGCCCCCATCCGGTACAGCTCGGCGTAGCCGCGCACCGAGACGAGGGGCGTGCGGAGCTCGTGGCTGGCGTCGCCGACGAAGCGCCGCATCTGGTCGATGGTCTTGGCGCGGTCGGCGAAGGCGCGGTCGATCCGGCTGAGCATCATGTTGAGGGAGCGGTTCAGGCGACCGACCTCGGTGTTCGGGGTGGCGCCTCCGAGGCGCTGGCTGAAGTCGCCGCCCGCGATCGCGGCCGCGGTGCGCTCGACCTCGCGCAGGGGGCCGAACGTGCTGGTCACCAGCATGCGGGTCACCGCGGCGCCGAGGACGACCACGGCGAGGCCGAAGCTCGCGAAGATCACGATGTACGTGGCGACGAGGTCGTCGACCTGCTCGAGCGGCCGGGCGACGACGAGGGTCGAGTACTCCATGGCGTCCGGCGAGGCGTTCTGCGACACCCGGACGATGCCGTGCCACGCCTTCTTGCCGGAGTTGTCCGAGAAGACGACGATCTCGTTGTTGATCTGGGAGGCGCGCGCCAGGTCGAGGCCGAAGACGCGCGGGTGCTCGGCGGAGTCGCCCGTCCAGTTGTCGGCGAGGACGTCGCCCTGGGCGTCGAGCAGCACGACGAACCAGGCGGGATCCGCGGTGGCCACGTCGTCCTGCGTGAAGGTGTCCGGCATCGTCGCGTCGGTGTTGAGCACCTTCGGGAGCTGCGTGATGGTGACCCGGAGCTGCGCGTCGAGCTGGCTCACCATCTGCTGCCGCAGCAGGTACATGGTGCCGGCGCCCGAGACGAGGAGGCCCAGCAGGAGCAGGAGCACCGTGACGCTCGTGATCTTGGTGCGCAGGGAGACGTTGTTCCACTTGTCCGACACGTAGTCGTGCACTGGCCGCACCTCGTGTTCCCGTCTCGCTGACCTGAATCATGAGGATAGGCGACCCAGCATGTGCGAACGGCCGGGCGCTCGTGGAGCGACCGGCCGTTCGGATCGAGCGGACCCCTCAGGGGCCCCCGAGGGTCAGGACTTGGCGGCCTTGAGCATGTAGCCGAAGCCGCGCTTGGTCTGGATGACGGGCTCCGAGGAGTGCTGGTCGAGCTTGCGGCGCAGGTAGGAGATGTACGACTCGACGATGCCGGCGTCGCCGTTGAAGTCGTACTCCCACACGTGGTCGAGGATCTGGGCCTTCGACAGGACGCGGTTCGGGTTGAGCATGAGGTAGCGCAGGAGCTTGAACTCGGTGGGGCTCAGCTCGATGGGCTCCTCGCCGACGAGGACCTCGTGCGTGTCCTGGTCCATCGTGAGCTCGCCCGCGCGGATGATCGCGTCCTCGTCGGCGTGCATCGTGCGGCGCAGGATGGCCTTGATGCGCGCAACGATCTCGTCGAGGCTGAACGGCTTGGTGACGTAGTCGTCGCCGCCGACGGTGAGGCCCGTGATCTTGTCCTCGGTGTCGTCCTTCGCCGTGAGGAAGAGGATGGGCGCCGTGTACCCGGCGGCCCGCAGGCGCTTGGTGACGCCGAAGCCGTTCATGTCCGGCAGCATCACGTCGAGGATGATGAGGTCGGGCTCCTCCTCGAGGACGGCCGAGATGGCCTGGGCGCCGTTGCCGACGGCGCGGACCGCGAACCCGGCGAACCGGAGGCTCGTGGTCAGCAGGTCGCGGATGTTGGGCTCGTCATCGACGATAAGGATCTTCGGGCCATCGCTCATGGGATGAAGTATCTGCGCGCTCGCTGGGAGCCACCTGGACGTGCGAGCCGGGCTGTCGCGCGCGTGCGGTCTGGGGGTCAGGCGGCGATGCCGGCCGCGTCGAGGATCGTGTAGCTGTAGCCCTGCTCGGCCAGGAAGCGCTGGCGGTTCTGGGCGAAGTCCTGGTCGACGGTGTCGCGGGAGACGAGCGTGTAGAAGCTCGCGGACAGCCCGGACGCCTCGGGGCGGAGCAGGCGGCCGAGGCGCTGGGCCTCCTCCTGCCGGGAGCCGAACGAGCCGGACACCTGGATCGCGACGGTGGCGTCCGGCAGGTCCACCGAGAAGTTGGCGACCTTGCTCACGACGAGGACCCTCTCGGTGCCGTCGCGGAACGCCTGATACAGCCGCTCGCGCTCGGCGACGGGCGTCGCGCCCGTGAGCTTCGGGGCGCCGAGCGCCTCGGAGAGCTCGTCGATCTGCTCCAGGTACTGGCCGATGACGAGGATGCTCTCGCCGCGGTGCCGCTCGACCAGGGCGCGCGTCACGTCGAGCTTCGCGGGCGCGGTGGCGGCGAGGCGGTAGCGCTCGTCGTCCGCGGCCGCGGCGTAGACGAGCCGCTCGTCGTCGGGCAGATCGATGCGCACCTCGAAGCACTCGGCGGGGGAGATGAAGCCCTGCGCCTCGATCTCCTTCCACGGCGCGTCGAACCGCTTGGGGCCGATGAGGCTGAAGACGTCGCCCTCGCGGCCGTCCTCCCGTACGAGCGTGGCGGTGAGGCCGAGGCGGCGGCGGGCCTGGAGATCCGCGGTCAGCTTGAAGACGGGAGCGGGCAGCAGGTGCACCTCGTCGTAGACCACGAGGCCCCAGTCGAGCGCGTCGAGGAGCGCGAGGTGGGCGTACTCGCCCTTCCTCTTGGCGGTGAGGATCTGGTAGGTCGCGATGGTGACGGGCTTGACCTCGCGCGACTGGCCCGAGTACTCGCCGATCTCGTCCTCGGTGAGCGTCGTGCGCTTGAGGAGCTCGGAGCGCCACTGGCGGGCCGACACCGTGTTCGTGACGAGGATCAGGGTCGTGGTCTTCGCCCGGGCCATGGCGGCCGCGCCGACGAGCGTCTTGCCGGCGCCGCAGGGGAGGACGACCACGCCGGATCCCCCGTCGAGGAAGTGGTCGACCGCGTCGTTCTGGTAGCCGCGCAGCGTCCAGCCGTCCTCCACGAGCGCCATGTCGTGGGGCGTGCCGGGCGTGTAGCCGGCCAGGTCCTCGGCGGGCCAGCCGATCTTCACGAGCTCCTGCTTGAGCTGCCCGCGCGCCCAGGCCTGCACGCGGTAGGTCGTCGCGTCCACGCGCTCGGTGAGCAGCGGCGCGATGCGGCGGGAGCTCGCGACCTCGGAGAGGACCGCGGATTCCGTGCTCGAGATCTGCAGCTCGCCGTCGGCGTCGCGCCCGATGACCAGGCGGCCGTAGCGGCCGACGGTGTCCGTCACGTCCACCGTCACCGACTGCGGCACGGGGAAGCGGGAGTAGCGCTCGAGCGTCGCGAGCATGTCCTCGGCCGTGTGGCCGGCCGCGCGCGCGTTCCAGAGGCCGAGCCGGGTGATCCGGTACGTGTGGATGTGCTCCGGTGCGCGCTCCAGCTCGGCGAAGACGGCGAGGTCGTGGCGCGCGTCCTCGGCGTCTGCGTGGGCGACCTCGAGGAGGACGGTGCGGTCGCTCTGGACGATGAGGGGGCCGTCGGGCATGCCCGCCAGCCTAGGCGCGCTCACGCGGTCGCCGGCCCGGGCGAGACGGCGACGATGCTGGAAAGGGGCAGGGTGCGCTCGACGTCGGCGACGCGGTCGCGGGCGCGCAGCCGGCCGCCGGCCACGCTGGAGGGCTCGAGCACGTGATCCACCTCGCGGCCGTCCGGCATGCGCACGCGGACGTGGAGCGCGGCCTTGGCGCGGATCGCCACCTCGAGCTGGCGCGTCGTCCAGGCAGCGCCGTCGTCGGGGCCGTCCGCCGCGCGGACGCGGGACACGAGGGCGTCCGCCGCGTCGGGCTCGGGATGCGCGTCGGCATGCGGCGTCGGGGTGGTCGGCGGGGCGGGCGCGAGGCGGCGCCCCTCGGCGTCCTCTCGGACAGGGGCGAGCCGGGCGGCCGCGAGCGCGCGCTCGACGGCGTCGGGCGACGCGGCGGAGGTGAGCACGGAGTCGCCCGCGCGCACGAGCCGGAGCGGCGCGAGGTCGCGGTCGACCAGGAGGGTGGCGAGCAGCGGCCCGTCCTCGGAGACGACCGCGGTCCGGGCGTCCGGGGCCGCGTCGGAGGGCGACGCCGGGCGGACGCGGAGGCGGCCGAAGCGCGCGGCGGCCTCGTCGATGAGGTAGTCGAGGGGCTGCGGGATGCCGGTCAGAGCGACCTCCGCGAGCAAGGAGCGGATGCCCTCGACCGTCGCCCCGGACGCGAGGGCCCGCGTGACGGACGCCGCGGAGATCCGGTACGTGGCCGCCAGTCCCCGCCCCTCCGCGTCGGCGACGGAGAGGAGGCGCGACTCGACCGCGGCGTCGAGCGGGCCGGGCGAGACGACCGTGAGGTCGTGCTGCAGGTAGACCCGGTCGACCTCGGCGGGCAGGTGCGGCGCGAGGGCGGCGGCCGCGGCCGCGGATCCCGTCGTGAGGAGCGCGCGGCCCGCGGAGCTGGGGACGTCGCCCGTCGTGATGCCGAGGAGCCCGGCGTCGCGCGTGAAGGCGGTGATGCGCTCGCCGATCCAGGCGGATCCGCCGGGGAAGCGCCAGAGGACGCTGTCGACGAGGCCCGCTCCCCAGGACGCGTCGGTGCGCTCGGCGAGGATGACGCGGGTGGCGGGCGCCAGCGCGTCCAGCCAGGCCGCGGAGAGCGACTCCCACCGCTCCACGGTCGGTCGACCCGACCACGCGGCCGATGCCGCCGCAGCCGACCAGGTGCGGCCGGACCGGGCCACGAGCGCCGCGCGGCCAGCGAGCGACAGGTAGACGGGGACGTCGTCGAGGTCGACGCCGAGCGCGCCCGCCAGGCGGCGGGCGTCGGGCAGGGACATGCCGCCGCGGCTCAGCTCGCGTGCCGGCTCGCGCGTCAGCTCGTCGATGAGGGCGGCGACGGCGACGACCGAGCGGAAGGCGCTCTCGCCCGCGTGCGCGTCGACCTCCTCGGGGTCGACGCGCGGCACGGCGGCGAGCGGGGCGGGCGGTGTCAACCGCGCCAGCTCGTCCGTCCCGGGCAGGCCGGCAGCCGGCCATGCCGCGAGGGCGACCGCGACCTCCTGATGCGTCGTGAGGCCCGCGTCGCCGAGCGAGGCGAGGAGCGTGTCCGCGGCGCGGCGGGCGGCGCCCGTCAGACCCGCGGGATCCAGCGGGTCCTCGCCCGAGCGGCGGGCCAGCGAGTCACGGATCGCGTCGAGGGGGACGGGCCTCGTGGGAGCCCCCTCCTCTGCGGCGACCGCGAGGACGGCCAGCGCCGTGCGGTCGAGCTGCTCCAGCGCGCCCGCGACGGCGTCCGGGCTGAGCAGGGCGTCCGCGAGGTCGAAGAGGTCGGCGATGCGCGCGGCGTCGATGCCGCGGTCGCGGACGAGGGCGGCGAGCGATGCGTCGCCGAGCGCGCGGAGGCGGGCCGCGAGCACGAGGGCGTCGGTCATGGTCGTCCCGCTAGCGGGACGTGCCGTCCATGCGACGACGGCGACGGACGCTGATGATCAGGATCGCGATGAAGAGGAGCGCGGCGATGGGGATCCCCACGGCCGGGAGCAGCAGGATGACCTGCCACATCGGGGTGCTGTACTGCGACGCGTCGACGGCGATGAGCGGCGCCAGCAGGATCGCGAGGATGCTCAGCACGGCGATCAGGAGGATGCCGGCGAGCATGTAGGCGAGGATGCGCTCGACCCGTCCCTCGCTCGGTGCGGTCTCGGATGCCATCCGCTCAGACTACGCCGTGGCGTGCACCCGGGCGCGTCGGGCGGGACCCGGCGAATAGACTGGACCGCCCACCAGCACATCGAGCCCCTCCGGGGCGAGGGAAGAGGATCGCATGCCCACCGGCAAGGTGAAGTTCTACGACGAGGACAAGGGGTTCGGGTTCATCAGCTCGGACGACGGCCAGGAGGTCTTCCTGCACGCGTCGGCCCTGCCCTCGGGCGTCGCCGGCGTGAAGGCCGGCACCCGGCTGGAGTTCGGCATCGCGGACGGCAAGCGCGGCGCGCAGGCCCTCTCCGCGCGGATCCTCGACGCCCCGCCCTCGCTGGCCCGCATGTCCCGCAAGCCCGCCGACGACATGGCCGTCATCGTCGAGGACCTCGTGAAGGTGCTCGACGGGATCGGCACCGGCCTCAAGCGAGGCCGCTACCCCGACGAGGCCCACGGTCGGAAGATCGCGGCGCTGCTGCGCCGGGTCGCGGAGGAGCTCGATGCCTGAGCCGCGGGAAGACGAGGTGACGATGACGGACGAGACGACGGCGGATGCCGCCGCGACGGACGACGACGTGACCGCGGCCGACGTGACCGACGTGACCGCGGCCGACGTCACGGTGGCGGACGCGACCGGGGAGGTCACCGCCCCCGCGACGGAGGTCGCCGCGCCCGCCGAGCCGGCCGTGCCCGACGCCGAGCTCCTCGCGGCCGTGGACCTCGCGCGTGCCGCCCTGCTCGAGATCACGCCGGCCGACACCGTCGGCGAGCCGGCCGGGTCGATCGTCGAGGGAGACCGCGTGCTGTCGCTGCTCTTCGCGAACACGATGCCCGGCTACCCCGGCTGGTTCTGGACCGTGACGCTGGCCCGGGTCGACGACGCGGCCCCGACCGTGCTCGAGGCCGAGCTGATGCCCGGCGAGGGCGCGCTGCTCTCACCCGAGTGGCTTCCGTGGTCCGACCGGCTCGCCGGCGTCGAGGCCGAGCAGGAGGCCGAGCGCCTCGCGGCGGAGGGCGCCGAGGACGACGACGACGACCCCGCGGAGGACGCGGAGGACACGGACGACGTCCTCGACGGTGTCGACTTCGAGGCCCCGGCCTCGGACGATCACGACGACGACGACGACGATGACGATGACGACGATGACGATGACGATGACGACGACACGAGCTTCGACGGTGCCGATCGCTGACCCTCATGCCGCATGACGACGGCGGCGGTCCCCTCGGGGGCCGCCGCCGTCATCGTCTCCGGGGCGTGATCAGCCCGCGCCCTGCTCCACCACGAACTCGATGCAGCGCACCAGGGCGCGCACGTCGTCCGGCTCGATGGCCGTGAAGGTCGCCACCCGCAGCTGGTTGCGCCCGAGCTTCCGGTACGGCTCCGTGTCGACGATGCCGTTGGCGCGGAGCGTCTTGGCGACCCCGGCGGCGTCGATCGAGTCGTCGAAGTCCATGGTCACCACCACCTGCGAGCGGTGCGCGGGATCCGTCACGAACGGCCGCGCGTACTCCGCGCGCTCCGCCCAGTCGTAGAGGACGGAGGACGACTCGCGCGTGCGCGCATCCGCCCACGCCAGCCCGCCGGCGCGCTCGATCCAGTCCAGCTGGTCCTCGAGCATGAGGAGCGTGGCGAGCGCCGGGGTGTTCAGCGTCTGGTCCAGGCGCGAGTTGTCGACGGCGTTCTTCAGGCTGAGGAACTCGGGGATCCACCGGCCGGACGCGGCGATGCGCTCCACGCGCTCGAGGGCCGCGGGGGAGAAGAGCGCGAGCCAGACGCCGCCGTCGCTCGCGAGGTTCTTCTGCGGGGCGAAGTAGTAGACGTCGGCCTGCGCGGCGTCGAAGTCGATGCCCCCGGCCGCGCTCGTCGCGTCGACGACGGTGAGGGCGCCCTCGTCGCCGTGGACGCGCGTGACGGGCGCCATGACGCCGGTCGAGGTCTCGTTGTGCGGCCACGCGTAGACGTCGACGCCCTCCACCGGGTTCGCGGAGGCGCGGCTGCCGGGCTCGGCGCGGATCACGTCGGGCGCCTCGAGGAAGGGCGCCGTGGCGGCCTTCGCGAACTTGCCCCCGAACTCGCCGAACACGAGGTTCTGGCTGCGGCGCTCGATGAGGGAGAAGGCCGCGGCGTCCCAGAACGCGGTCGAGCCGCCGTTGCCGAGGACGACCTCGTAGCCGTCGGGGAGGCGGAAGAGCCGGGAGAGCCCGGCGCGGACGCGTCCGACCATGTCCTTCACGGGCGCCTGGCGGTGGGACGTGCCGAGGATCTGCGCCCCGGCCAGCGCGAGGTGGTCGAGCTGCGCCTGTCGGACCTTGGACGGGCCGCAGCCGAATCGTCCGTCGAGGGGCAGCAGTTCGGTGGGGATCGTCGTGGCTGGCATGCGGCAATGGTAGGGGGCCGTCCGCCGCCGCCCCGGGCCGTCCCGGACCGCGCCGGTCATCCGGCACCCGGGGAAGTAGGCTGGTCCCTGGCGCAAGGGAGGCCCGATGACTGATCTCGTGGACACGACGGAGATGTACCTCCGCACCATCCTCGACCTCGAGGAGGAGGCCATCGTCCCCCTGCGGGCGCGCATCTCCGAGCGCCTCGGGCACTCGGGCCCCACCGTCTCGCAGACCGTGGCGCGCATGGAGCGCGACGGCCTCGTGATCGTCAGCGGTGACCGCCACCTGGAGCTCACCCCGGAGGGGCGCAGCAAGGCCGTCCACGTGATGCGCAAGCACCGCCTCGCCGAGCGCCTCCTCAGCGACGTGATCGGCCTCGAGTGGGAGTTCGTCCACGACGAGGCCTGCCGCTGGGAGCACGTGATGAGCGAGCAGGTGGAGCGGAAGATCCTCGACCTGCTCGGGCACCCCACCGAGTCGCCGTACGGCAACCCCATCCCCGGGCTCGACGAGCTGGGCGACTCGCCCGCCGTCGCGTTCATGGCCGGCGTCGTGAGCATCGTGGAGGCGTCGCTCGGCACGACCGAGGACGCTCCCGCGCGCGGGGTGATCCGCCGGCTGGGCGAGCCCGTGCAGTTCGACCCCGAGCTCCTCTCGCAGCTCAAGCAGGCCGGCGTGCTGCCGGGCGCGACCGGGTCCTTCTCCCGCGAGGGCGCCTACGTCCTGGTGCGGGTGGACGGCGCGGGGCCCGGGCTCGAGCTGCCGCTCGAGGTCGCGGGACACATCTTCATCGAGCGCTGAGGCCGGCGCCGAGGCCGACGCTGGCGCCGGGCTCCTCGACGTCGACGGTGGGCGGATCCCCAGGACCACCCCCGGACGGGGCACACGAGCGGGGCGCGCCGCGCTCACCGGGGGTTCTGTCCCGCATCCGTCGTGAGGATGACGTCCGCCGTTATGGATTCGTTAGAAATATGGTCCCTCAGGATGACAAACGGGTGCGCGTCCCTTACTCTCGAACAGGCCCGACCGACCACCACAGAGGTTCCGGGCCCGGTGCAGGGCGTCTCGACACCCGTCCCCTGCATGAGTAGCCCTCGACGACCTTGGAGGGACGGGGCGCCAGCATGTCCGGCGTCGAGACGCAGGAGGTTGACAACTTGGCCCATGGTGACATCAGCGGTTCCGTCGGGAACCCGTCCGACCCGACTCGACCGCCCGCACCCGGGATGGATCGTCTGCCCACCCGCCGCGAGCTCCGCGCCGCCGAGACCGCGAAGGCCGTCCGCCCGCGTCGCGACTCCGCGACCCGCACGCTGCAGGCCCCCGCACCGCGCCTGAGCCCGGCTCCGACGCCCGCAGGCCGCTCGCGCCGCACGAAGGCCGCCAACGCCGTCGTGATGACCTTCGTCACCGGCCTCGTCGGCGTCATGGCCATCCCGGCCTACGCCGCCGGGACCTCGCTCGAGCACACCTCCTCCGCCGAGGGCACCTCGCTGCAGGACTACACGGCCGCCAACGCGCAGGTCGTCACCGCCCACAACGCGTCGTCCGCCCCCGTCGAGGAGGAGGGCTTCACCGCCACCTCCGTCGCCGACCTCAACGCGCAGAAGGCCGCCGCCGCGCGCGCCGCCCTCGCCGAGCAGCGCCGCACGCAGCTCGCGTCCTCGGCCACGAGCTACACGGGCGCATCCGCCAACCAGCTCGCGCAGAACCCGATCTACCAGGGCACCTCGGCCAGCGGCGTCGCCGCCGTCGCTCGCCAATACATCGACGTCCCTTACGTCTTCGGCGGTGAGACCCCGGCCGGTTTCGACTGCTCGGGCCTCGTCAAGTACGTCTTCGCCCAGTTCGGCCTCAACCTGCCGCACTCCGTGCGGGCGCAGCACAACGCCGGCACCGTGGTGTCGCGCGAAGACGCCCGCCCCGGCGATATCGTGGTCTGGAACGACTTCAGCCACGACGGCATCTACACCGGCAACGGCATCTTCATCGACGCGCCCAAGCCGGGCGACCAGGTCAAGGAGCGCCCGATCTGGAGCACCAACGTGCACTTCGTCCGCCTCCTGGGCTGACGACCGGCACCAGCTCGACCCGAGAGGCCGGCGGCACGCATCCTGTGGGATGCGCCGCCGGCCTCTCGCATTCCCCGGGACAAACGAGGGGTGCTGGGCTACCCTGGCCGGTGAGACGTCCCTCGACCCGCCCGGGAGCCCCGATGACCACCGCACCTGACATCCGCACCATGGATGCGCACGTGCGCCACGGCCATCGGCACCATCCCCGGGTGGGCATCCACCTGGTCCACCCGAGCGGTCACCCGCTCTCCTAGAAGGCATCGCCGAGCACTCGGCGGTGCCTTCGCGTGTTCTGCGGGGGCGGGACGCCTCATTCGGATTCCTGGAAGCCGTCCAGGCCGGTCTGAGAGGGATGTCGTGCGCACACTGGTACTCAACGCGGGCTTCGAGCCGCTCGCCGTCGTGTCGTTCAAGCGGGCCCTGGTGCTCGTGCTGAGCGGCAAGGCCACCATGCTCGCCCAGGACGAGGAGCACCCGATCCTCGGGAACGGCGGCGCGTGGGGACGCCCGTCCGTGATCCTGCTCACGCGGTACGTGCGGATCCCGCACGCGCGCCGCGTGCCCGTCTCGCGCCGCGGGGTGCTGCGACGCGACGGGGGCCGGTGCGCGTACTGCGCCCGGAACGCGACCACCATCGACCACGTCCTCCCGCGCTCCCGCGGCGGCAAGGACACGTGGGAGAACCTCGTGGCCTGCTGCCTGTCGTGCAACAACCGCAAGAGCGACCGCACGCCCGAGGAGATGGGCTGGACGCTGCGCACGCCGCCGCGGGCGCCGCAGGGGAGCGGCTGGGTGGTCAGCGGGATGGAGCGGCCCGCGCCCGGATGGGACGAGTTCCTGGCGCCGGCGGCCTGATCGGGGCGGCCGGCCCCTCCGTAGGCTGAGGGGATGACCGCCGACGCTCGCGCATCCGACGCCCCCGACGACCCGTTCCTCTGGCTGGAGGAGATCCACGGCGACCGCGCTCTCGCGTGGGTCCGCGCCGAGAACGAGCGCACGCTCGGGCGGTCGCCGGAGGCATCCCGGGCCGGGCTCACGACCGAGCTGCTCGAGGTGCTCGAGTCCGACGAGCGGATCCCGTACGTGACCCGTCACGGGGAGCACCTCTACAACCTCTGGCGCGACGCCGAGCACGTCCAGGGGCTCTGGCGCCGCACGACGCTGGACGAGTACCAGGCGCCCGCGCCCGAGTGGGAGGTGCTGCTCGACCTGGACGCGCTGGGCGAGGCCGAGGGGATCCCCTGGCAGTTCTCCCGCGCGCAGCTGCTGTCGCCGGCGCGCGACCGGGCGCTCGTGTCGCTGTCGCCCGACGGCGGGGACGCGGTCGCGGTCCGCGAGCTCGACCTGACCACGGGGCGCTTCGTCGAGGGCGGCTTCGAGGTGCCGGTCGCGAAGACGATGGTGTCGTGGATCGACCGCGACACGGTCTTCGTCGGCACCGACTTCGGGCCGGGCAGCCTCACCGAGAGCTCGTACGCCCGGACCGCCCGCCGCTGGAGCCGCGGGCAGGCGCTGGCGGACGCGCCGGAGGTGCACGCGGTCGCACCCACCGACATGCTCGTGCACGTGACGCACGACCCCACGCCCGGATTCGAGCGCGACGTGGTGCGCGAGGTGCCCGACTTCTTCACGTCGCGCACGCTGCTGCTGACGGCCGCGGGCACGGTGTCGATCGAGGTGCCCGAGGACGTGGACGTCGACCTGCACCGCGAGTGGCTCGTGCTGCGACCGCGCACCGACATGGCGATGGGCGGCGTCGTGCACCCCGCGGGATCGCTGCTGGCGGCGCGCCTCGACGACTTCCTCGCCGGATCCCGTGAGCTCGCGGTGCTCTTCGCGCCGACCTCCTCGCGCAGCCTCGAGGACTGGGCCTGGACCGCGGGGCACCTCGTGCTGACGCTGCTCGAGGACGTGGCGAGCCGGATCCGCGTCCTGACCCCGCCGACCGCCGACGGATCGGGCGGCTGGCGCGAGGAGGACGTGCGCGTGGGGACGCCGTTCGCCTCCGTCTCCGTCGTCGCGACCGACCGCGACACCGACGAGTACTGGCTCGCCGTGACCGGGTTCCTCACGCCGCCGACGCTGCTGCACGGTGTGGTCGGCGAGGGCGCGCCACGACCCGTGAAGGAGCAGCCGGCCACGTTCGACGCCGAGGGGCTCGAGGTGCAGCAGCACTTCGCCGTCTCGGACGACGGCACGCGCTTGCCGTACTTCCAGGTGGGGCCGCGCGACCTGCCGCTCGACGGATCCGCGGCCACGCTGCTGTCCGGCTACGGCGGCTTCGAGAACAGCCTGCTGCCGTCGTACAGCGGCGTCAGGGGGCGCGGCTGGCTGGCGCGCGGCGGCGTGTACGTGCTTGCCAACATCCGCGGCGGCGGCGAGTACGGGCCGGCCTGGCACCGCGCTGCGCTGCGGAAGGACCGCCATCGCGCGTACGAGGACTTCGCGGCCGTCGCGCGCGACCTGGTGACCCGCGGCGTGACCGTGCCCGCTCGCCTCGGCTGCGAGGGCCGGAGCAACGGCGGGCTGCTGGTCGGCAACATGCTCACGACCTACCCGGAGCTGTTCGGCGCCGTGGTCTGCGGCGTGCCGCTGCTCGACATGCGGCGGTACACGCGGCTGTCGGCCGGGGCGTCGTGGATCGCCGAGTACGGGGACCCGGACGTGCCGTCCGACTGGGACTTCATCCGGACGTTCTCGCCGTACCACAACGTCCGCGCCGGGGTCGAGTACCCGCCGACGCTGGTCTACGCGGCCACGAGCGATGACCGCGTCGGCCCGGTGCAGGCCCGGAAGATGGTCGCGCTGCTGCACGAGACCGGGGTCGAGGACGCCTGGTACTACGAGAACACGGCGGGCGGCCACGGCGGATCCGCGGACAACCCCGCGACGGCGCGGCTGCAGTCGCTCATCCACGCGTTCCTCTGGGAGCGGCTCGGGGGCGTCGCGGCAGGCGGGTCGGTCGACGACGGCCGGGAGGCCTGACGGGCGGAGGTGCCGGCGGTCAGCCGTCGCGGCGGGCGGCGGGCCGGGCGCGCAGGCCGGACACGAGGTCGGTGAGCATCGCGGTCGGCTCCAGGCCCACCTCGCGGTCGAGGCGCGTGCGGTAGATCTCGTAGGCGCGGATGGCGTCGGACCGGTTGCCCGCGGCGACGTGCACGGCGATGAGGCAGCGCTGCGCGGTCTCGCGGAGCGGATCTACGTCGATCGCCCGACGTGCCGCCGCGGCCGCCTCGTGCAGGCGCGACCGGGCGAGGAGCGCCTGCGACTGGGCCTCGAGCGCGTTGACGCGCAGGTGCCGCCACTCCTCGGCCGCGGGCTCCAGCCAGGCGTCGAACCAGTCGGGCAGGAGGTCGGCGCTGAAGAGGGCGACCGCCGCAGGGGAGATGTCCGCGTCGTCCGGTTCCTCCTGCCTCGGCTCGAGCAGGCGGGCGGCCGTCGCGCGGGCGGTCCTGAGGTCGACGGCGACCGCGTCGTGCAGCACGAGCCCGCCGGGTGCCGAGCCGACGATCTCGCGACCCCCGTCGCCGAGGCGGGCGATGGCCGAGCGGAGGCTCGACGCGGCGCGGCCGTCCAGCGCATCGGGCCACAGCTGGCTGGCGAGGGTGCTCCGGTCTGCGGGGCGGGCGCGGATCGCGAGCGCGGCGATGAGCCGCCTGGTGCCGTCGGAGAGGGCGGCTCCGGCCGGATCGGGCCCGGTCGAGGCGGATGCCGCATCGGCGCCCAGGCCCGCGACGCGGAAGCCGCCGAGCACGTCGACGCGGATCACGACGGCGCTACGGCGTGAGCCGCGGGGCCGGCGGGAGGGCGGGCGGAGGCGGGTGGGAGGCGCGCCGGGCGGAAGGATCCGCCGTCGTCTCGCTCATGCATCCTGCACCCCCCATCGCGGCCACCGTATCCGTTGGGACGCGAAAGCCCACCATGGGAGTGCTTTTGGGGCTACGCGTGACGGAGAGCCCGACGACGCGTCGTCGGGCTCTTCGTCATGCGATCCGCTGGGCGGCTACCGCTGGGCGGCTACCGCTGGGCGGACCGGCGTCGGGCGTTCCATCCCATCCCGAGCGCACCCAGGACCAGGGCGGCGAGGCCCCAGCCGATGGTGGGCGTGGGGTCGTAGCCCGTCACCGGCAGCGATCCGCCGGGCGTCGTGCCGCCGGGGACGATCGGGGCCGCGGTGGTGCTGGTCGGTCGGGGCGTCCCGGCGGTCGGCGTGGGCGTGCCCGCGGTCGGGGTCGGCGTGCCGACCGTCGGCGTGGGCGTCGGGGCCGTGGCGGTGGGCGTCGGGACGGTCGGCGTCGGGGTCGGCGCGGTGGCAGTCGGCGTCCGGACCGTCGGGGTGGGCGTCGGCGCCGTCGGCGTCGGGGTCGGCGCGGTGGGCGTCGGGGTGGGCGCCGTGGGCGTGGGCGTCGGAGCCGTTGCGGTGGGCGTGGGGACCGTCGGGGTGGGCGTCGGTGCCGTGGGCGTCGGGGTCGGCGCGGTGGGCGTCGGCGTCGGGACCGTCGGGGTGGGGGTGGGCGCCGTCGGGGTGGGCGTCGGCACCGTGGGCGTCGGAGCGGGCGTGGTGGGCTCGACCGTGGGGGTCGCGGTGGGCGTCGCTGTCGCCGTCGGAGTCGGCGTCACGACCGCGGTGACGAAGTTGCTGATGTTCGTGGCGCAGGTGACGGTCGCGCCGCCGCCGCCGCCGCCGTTGCCGGAGCCGTTGCACTGCGTGACGTCGGCGCCCGTCGTGTCGGAGACGGGCGAGCAGGCGGTGCCGCCCGCGGCGCCGTCGGTCGCGGAGCCGATGCACTGGTTCACCGTGGCGGGCGTGGTTGTGCTCTCGCCGACGATGTTGTTGGTGATGTCGACGTTGCAGATGACATTGCTGCCGCCGCCGTTGGCGACGCCGTTGCACTGCTCGACGGCGGTGATGATGATCCCGTCGCGCTGCGACACGGTGGTGTTGCAGAGGGGGGGCCGCTCCCGCGGCGCCGGCGCATACGCGGGTGGTGACCGTCGAGGATCCCGTCTGCGAGGCGACGTTCAATTCGTTGACGACCGTCACGTCGCATTCGACCTGGTCGCCTCCGCCGTTCGGGGTGTCGTTGCACTGGGACGTGGTCGTGGGGGAGACGGCGGCGGATGCGGACT
The DNA here is from genome assembly GCF_000069225.1 of Clavibacter sepedonicus. GTDB lineage: Bacteria > Actinomycetota > Actinomycetes > Actinomycetales > Microbacteriaceae > Clavibacter > Clavibacter sepedonicus. Next base: position 2,917,780 of record NC_010407.1, read on the forward strand.
GCACCTGCCCGGTCATGCCGACGACGGCGACGAGCGCGATGAGCGCAGCTCCCGCGGAGGCGAGGACGCGCGCCCGGATGCGGCGTCCCGGACGGCGGGCGGGAATTGTGGTCTCGGGTGATGCGAGGTGTTTCGGCACGGTGCTCCTTCTTCCCGGCAAGCGTGCTCGCGCCCCCGCGACCGACCCGCGACACGGGCGTGACGCGCGCGTGACACCCGGCGCGCCGCGCGCCCCCCGCCCCGTTATTCCGGGGCTGCGTAATTCATTACGGGGCACCCGTGGGACGACGAAGAGGGCCGATCCGCTGGCGGATCGGCCCTCTTCGCACGTGCTGCGCGCGATGCGCGCGTCGTGTCGCCTACTTGTTGGCGCGGTACTCCTCGAGCAGGTCGGCGGAGATGCGGCCGCGCTCGGAGACCTTGTGGCCGTGCTCGCGCAGCCACTCGCGGGCGGCACCGAGGTCCTCCTTGGGGGCGCTGGAGGAGGAGCGGCGCGTGCCGGTCGAACGGCCGGTGGATGCACGGCCGACGCGGCGGGCGCGGTCGACGTACGTGTCGAGCGCCTCGCGGAGCTTCGCGGCGTTGGCGTCGCTGAGATCGATCTCGTAATTCACGCCGTCGAGCGCGAACGGGACGGTCTCGCCCTTTCCCTCTTCGATGACGACGCCGTCGATGTCGTCGACGAGCGTGGTGACAACCTTGCGAGCCACGTCTGTTCCTCTCATTGCAGATGATGCATCAGATGATGCGACGGGGGCCACGATACCTGTTCCGTCCGCAAAATCCGACATCGTCCGTGAATCGGCGACGGAATTGTCCGACAATCCACGGGCAGGTCGTCTCCTGATACGTCCGCGCGCCCTCATCGCGCGCATTCCGTCTCGTCCGACGGGTGTCGGCGGCGCTGTTTCCGGAGCGTGCGGGCGACCACGGTCGGCATATCGCGACGGAATGCGGCGCCGTCTCCTCACCTAAGGAATTGGAGGGGCGCACCACGGATCAAGGCGCGCACATGCGGGAGGGCCCGCGGAGACGTGCTCCGCGGGCCCCCCCTCGGGTGCTGATCCGGACGGGATCAGTAGTACTCGCCGTGGCGGTAGTCCCACGACGGGAACGACCGGGCGAGCGCCGACATGATGACGTCCACCGCGAGACCGCGGCGGATGAGCGTCGGGTTCGGGGTGACCGAGCGCTCGCCGCGCTGCTCGGGGATGAGCGCGCCGGACGCGTCGACCATGGACACCATGACTCCCTGCTCGTGGCGGCTCGTCTCGTCGAGGCCCGGCTGGATGGAGGCGACGTAGTCGTCTGCCGCCACGATGACGTCGGCCTGCTGCTCGATGCGCTCCCCGATGCCCTCGACGCGCCCGCGGTTGCCCTTGCCCGACGGGTTGGCGGAGCTCGCGAACGACAGGCGGCCGCTCGCCCACAGGCGCTCGGCGAGCTGCTCGGCGGGGCGGCCGAAGCGGATCACGAAGCAGCTCGTGCCGCGGCGGTCCATCGCGAGCTCGCCCGCGACCTCGTCGGGGATGAGGTGCTTCGCGTCCTCGCGCCACGGGAGGATGCAGCCGAGGAGCACGTCGGCGTCCCAGTGCTCCTGGTAGAAGGCGAGGATCTCGTCGTTCAGCACCGCGAGCTGCTCCAGCTGCTCGATGCTCGTGCAGAGCACCACGCCCGGCTTGTCGCGGTTGCGCTGCTTGGCGTCGAACTTGCGCTCGAGGCCGACGCCGTCGGTCGTCATGAGGATGTAGCCGACCTTCGTGGCGGCGACCACGAGGCCGCCTGGCGCCTCGAGGGCCTGGGCCGCGCGCTCGTCGAGCGTGCCATCCCAGGGGATCATGCGGGTGGTGTCGGTCATGTGGGCGTGCCTCTCGTGCGTGTCGTGGTGGATCCGCCGGGGCGCACCTGCGTCGGGCCGGGGTGCGCCTGGCCGCGCGTGCGGCGGGAGAGCGGTGGTCTCGACGGTAGGCGCGGTGGCCGGGCGGAGCGGGCGAGCGTCCACATGGGGCGCGGTCGTCGCCTCGAACGGGGGCTCCTGGCAGCGGGGGCGGCTGCCTAGCCTGAGGGGATGAGCGCTGCCGCCGGCTGGTACGACGACCAGGATCCCCGCTACGTCCGCTGGTGGGACGGCGCGCAGTGGACCGAGCACGTGCAGCCGAAGCCCGAGGTCACCCCGACGGAGCCGGAGCCGGTGCCGGTCGCGCCCGCCGCGCCGCCCGTCGACCGCCTCTCGAAGCGCGAGGCCCGGGAGCGCGCGGCGGCCGCTGAGGCGCACATCGCCCAGCTGGAGGACCTGGTCCGGCGGCACGGCATGCGCGAGTACGCCGAGGTGGACGACTACCGCCAGCGTGCCGAGGCGGAGGCCGAGGCCGCCCGGCGGACCGGTGCCGAGGCCGCGTCCGCGCTGGTCGCGGCGGCGCGCGAGGAGCGCGATCGGATGCTGGCGGAGGCCGGGGCCGAGCGCCGACGGGCGGAGGCCGATGCGGGAGCGGTGCGCGACCGTGCCGAGGCGGACGCCCGAGCGGCGCGCCTGCGGGCCGAGGCCGAACTCCACGCCGTGGACGAGGCCGTGCACGAGCGGATCGAGACCCGTCGCGCCCTCGACGCCGAGCTCGCAGCGGCCCGCGCCGAGCTCGTCGACGTGACCACGACGGCGGAGCTGCAGGGCGTCGGCCTGTTCGACTACGACCATCCGGCGGAGTCCTCAGCCGAGCTCGCGTCGCGCCTGGAGGCGCTGCGGTACACGATCAAGAACGCGGTCCGGGACAAGCGGGCCGTGACCGCCACGTCCGGGTTCACGTTCAACGGGTCCGAGGCGCAGGGGCGGCGGTTCGTGAGTGACATGTCGAAGGTGCTGCTGCGCGCCTACAACGCCGAGGCGGAGAACGCCGTGAAGGCGACGAAGGCGGGCAACCTGCACGTCGCGCAGAACCGGCTGACCAAGGCGGCGGAGCAGATCGCCCGGAGCGGCACGATGATCGACCTGCGCATCGAGGACGGGTACCACGAGCTGCGTCTCGAGGAGCTGCAGCTCGCGAGCGCGCACCTGCGCGTGCTGCAGGCCGAGAAGGAGATGGAGCGCGAGCGCCGGGCGGAGCTCCGCGAGCAGGCGAAGGCGTCCGCCGAGCTGCAGGCCGAGCACGACCGCCTCGACAAGGAGCGCGCCCACTACGCCGCGACCCTGGCGGCGCTGGAGAACAAGGGCGACCTCGAGGGCGCGGCGCGCATGCGGGACCGGATCGAGGACGTCGACCGCGCGCTCGTGGAGGTGGACTACCGGGCGGCGAACGTGCGCGCCGGATACGTCTACGTGATCTCCAACGTCGGGGCGTTCGGGGAGCGCATGGTGAAGATCGGCATGACCCGGCGGCTCGAGCCGATGGACCGGGTGGTCGAGCTCGGCGACGCGTCCGTGCCGTTCCGCTTCGACGTCCACGCGCTGTTCTTCGCCGACGACGCGGTGGGTGTCGAGGCCATGTTGCACCGGACCTTCGCGGACCACCGCGTGAACCGGATCAACCTCCGACGCGAGTTCTTCTACGTCACGCCCGACGAGGTGCTCGACGCCCTGAAGGCGCACGCGGTGGAGATCGTCGAGTTCGCCCTGCACCCGGCGGCCGAGGAGTATCGCGCCAGCCGCGCGCTCGACGGGGCGGAGGCTGTGCCGGCCTCCTGACGCCCGGCCCTACGCGCCCGCCGCCAGCACCGTGCGGCAGGCGAGGTGCAGGGCGAGGCGCGTCTTTGCGTCCTGGAGGTCGACCTGCAGGATGCGCTGCACGCGCTGGATCCGCTCGGCCACCGCCGCGACCGCGATGTCCGTGGTCGTGAGGGTGTCGCCGCCGAAGACGAGGGCGCGGCGGCCGAGCTCGTAGCCGACCGAGTCGGGGCCGACCAGGTCGCCGTCGCCGCGCACCAGGGATCCGCCGCCGATGCCGATGGAGAGCACGTCCGGCATGCGGAAGTTCGTGCGGACGCCGGCCACGCTGATCTCCGCAGTGGCCTCCCGCGGGAACCCGCCGGCGAGCACGCCCACGTCGCTCGTGGTGCCGCCGATGTCGACGACCGCGCACGTGCCGAGTCCGGAGAGCAGGGCGGCGCCGCGCATCGAATTGGTGGGGCCGCTGGCGAAGGTCGCGACCGGGTAGCGGCGCGCGAAGTCCACGCCCATGAGCGTGCCGTCGTTCTGTGACAGGTAGAGGGGAGCGGTGATCCCGTGCCCACGCACCGCGCGCTCGAGCCCGCCCACGATCTGGTCGGCCAGCTCGCGCAGCGGCGCATTGATGATCGTCGCGTTCTCGCGCTCCAGCAGGCCGATGCGGCCGATCTCGTGCGAGAGCGAGATCGCGACGTCCGGCCCCAGCTCGGCGGCGAGCACCGCGGCCGCCTCCACCTCGAACTCGCTGTTCACGGGCGCGAAGACGCTGGAGATCGCCACGGACCGGAGCCTGCGCGCGGCGATGTCGGCCGCGTGCCGCTTGAGCTCGTCGTGGTCGAGCGGCGCGATGACCCGCCCGTCGAACTCGTGGCCGCCGTGCGCGAGGTAGCCCGTGCCGCGCACCGCGGCCACGAGCTCCTCGGGCCAGTCGACGAAGGGCGGCAGCGAGGCGGTGGCCGGCAGCGCGAGCCGCACGGCCGCCGTGGGTGCCAGCCGCCTGGCCTCGACGAGCGCGTTGATGAAGTGGGTCGTGCCGATCATGACCGCGTCGATGCCAGCGGGATCGAACGGGTGCTGCCGGTCGAGCTCCGCGAGCGCGCCGACGATGCCGCTCGTCACGTCCTGCGTGGTCGAGGACTTGATGCCGACGACCACGCGGTCGCCGTCCATGAGCACGGCGTCCGTGTTGGTGCCGCCGACGTCGATGCCGATCCTCATCGGGTCGCCACCTTCCCCGCGGTCGCCGCATCCGGCGCCGCGACGCCGGGGGCGGGCTGCGCCACCGCCTCGGTGCACACCTCCCCGACGCCGCGGATCAACCCGGCCTTGCCGAGCACCGCGTAGAGCACGAAGGCCGTGATGACGGCGTTGAGGCTGCCGAGGCCGAAGGTGGCGAAGTAGCCGACGAGCGCCGAGACGACCCAGATCGCGAGGCTCACGGGGACCCAGCGCGGTGCGCTGGCCGGCAGCGCGCCGTTCTCGCGCGACGCGTCGAGCGCCGGCCGCCAGTTCTTCACGACGAAGTACTCGGCGATCATGATCCCCACGATGGGCGGGAACGCCACGCCCAGCAGGGTGAGGAACGCGGTGAACTGCCCGAGGATCCCGGCCGCCGCGAGCACGCCGACCACGACCGTGACGAGCGCCCGGTTCACGCGCCGCCCGAACACCGTGTCGATGAAGTTCACGATCCCGAGGCCCGACGAGTAGAGGTTCCAGTCGTTGATCTTGATGGTGCCCAGCAGGATCACGAGCACGCCCACCCAGCCGACCGACGACAGGATGATGGCCGACACGTCGGCCGTGCGCACAGCGTGCGCGAGCAGCACGCCGGACAGGCCCGTGAGGTACTCGCCGACCGTGATGCTCACGATCGTCTGCTTCACGACGTCCGCGGCCGACCGGTTGTAGCGCGTCTGGTCGGGCGAGATGAGCGCGCCGACGATGAATCCGCCGGCCACGATCGACGCGCCCGCGATGATCGACATCTGCGGCCCCGGAGCCGACTGCGTCACGAGCTCCGAGATGTCGTGCTTCTGCAGCTCGATGACGACGGCCCAGCCGACCAGCAGCAGGAAGAGGGGCACGGCGACGTTCGCGACCCACTGCATCCCGTGGAAGCCGAGCATCACGACCGCGGTGATGATGAGGCCGAACGCGAGCGACCAGGCCCACACCGGGAGCCACGGCATGATCGAGTTGAGGCCCGACGCGGAGACGCCCGACTGGATCCCGAACCAGCCGATGAGGCTGATGCCGACGGCCAGGCCGATGAGCGCCGACCCGTTGTGCCCGAAGCCCGTCCAGCGCGACAGCACCGAGGTGTTGAGACCCTCGCGCATCCCGATGAGACCGGTGAAGATGCAGACGACCTCGAGGATCACGGCGCCGATGGTGATCGCCCAGAAGGCGTCCCAGAAGCTCATGCTGAAGCCGAGCGTGGCGGCGACGACGAAGGCGCTCAGCGCCGAGAGCTGGCCGACCCGCTGCGTGGCGATCGGGAACCAGTGGTAGCGCGCCTCCTGCGGGACCCGCGCGAGTGCGTAGTCGTCGGGTGCGGTGGATGCCATGGAGTCTCCTCGGGTGTGGCGACGGGGTGCCACAGCGTAGGGATCCGCACGCCGAGGGCGCCATGTGCAGAGTGCCGTGTCGGGGGTGTGAAGCGGGGCGGTGTGCTGATTGAGGGGGGGGCAGGGGCGAGGTCGCCGTTGAGGGCGGGCAACCTGTGCAATGTGTGCTTTTCGCACGGCTGTTCTTCGGCATCCTGCTACGCGAGCAGGGCAGCGGTGTCCGCAGGCGGGAGGAATTGGCAGATGAACAGTGGCAGGCGGACGAGAGCGCGCTTGGTTGCGGGCGCCGTCGTCACGACGATCAGCGTGACGGCTTCGGCGGCCCTGATGGCGACTCCGACCCCTCATGCGACCGGTGCGGCGCGGTCGCACCTTTGTCCCATCGACGACGACTGCGCTTCTCGGCACCAGCACCAAGGCGGTCAGTGCGTCCCGAGCGACGTCTGATGCTCAGGACGATCAACTTGGTCAGATGCTGTCGCTTCTGGAGTCCCTCCCCGAGGATCTGAAGCAGGCCGACCCTCGGACGACTCCGAACTACGCTGACAGGCTTGACGCCGAGATCAAGGCGCGAAGCGGCGGTGCCTACGAGGGCTCGAGCGTTGCCTCTGACAGCCCTGTCCTCAGTACAGCTCTCTTCGCACGGGACTCGGGAGGCCCTCGCGCGTCCACGACTGGCCCGCGCATCGAACTGGCCGTCAACTGGGTCGCTTGTGCGACTGACATCGTCGGGCTGATCGTGCAATATGGCGTTCCCGTCGGGAAGGTCATCGGCTGGATCAAGGATGCACGCGCCATCTACGGCTCTGTCCGCGCCATCGCGGCCGCCATCAGGCGAGGCGACTTCGGTGTGACCGAGGGAGAAGACGCCGCTCAGGTGCTGGAGGGTCTTCTGGGCATCGACGGTGTCATCGCGGATTGCTTCACATGAATCTGGAGGGCAGCCAAATGGGCAACGAACGAGCACGCAACTCAGAGACGTGGGAACCGCCCGGGTTCGGTGCCGCGATGTCCGGACACCTACTGTTCGGGGTCCTCAAAGCGCCGGGGGTCCTACTGGCCCTATGGCTTCTCACGACATTCTTTTTCGACGCCGACGTGAGCTTCGGCGGCATGGTCGCCGGCGTGGCGGCGGCGACCATCGCGGCGGGACTGGTCGAGGTCCTGGTCGAGGACCGTTTCTCACGCGCACGTCGGCTGTCGTCGCCGGGTGGGTGGGATTTCGCCCTCGTGCCGGCGCTCGCCGCCCTCCCGCCAATAGTCCTCTTGGGCTGGTCGGTGACCGGGGCACTCGCCGGCGGCCTTGCCCTCGCCGGGGCGTGGGCGCTCGTCGAGGCCGTGGAGATCGCGTGGCTGCGTCCGTGGGAGCCCGGCATGACCCAGGCGGAGCACGATGCGAAGTGGGTCGAGCTCCAGGAGATGACGAAGGAGACCTTCGCCGACGATGTCGAGGAGATCCGCCGCCGCGCAGGGGAGCGGAGTATGCAGAGGTACCGGGATGCGATCGAGCGGAAGCGGCGCCAGGCGGGAGGCGACGAGCCCGGCGGTTGCTGACGCTTCCGTGACAGCCGATGCTTCGCCCGAGATGGGCGCATTAGCATTTTGAGCATGGTGCCCGCGTGCTCATCTCGACGCAGTAGCGGGCAAGGGCGGGAACCGCTGGGCAGCATGCCGAATCGGCCACCCGTTCTCGCCGACCGACCGGGCATGCCGATGGCTTGGCCGCCTGAGCGAACGGGGCATCGGCGCGAGTCATCAGTACCTCCGTGGGAGAGCCGTGTGTGGTGGTCAACATCGCTTCTCAAGCCTTCGTGAATCGCTCGCCGTGCTCGCCACCTCATGAGGAAGCACAACTGGCTGTCGACCGATTCGCCTCTGCGACAGAAATCGGCGGATCGATCGTGCGGTACGGCGTTCCGATCGGCAGGGTTATCGGCTCGAACGAGGACGCGAGATCTTCCTTCGACGGCGGGCATCGAGCGAGCCATCGCTGACTGCTTCGGGTGATCGGTATGAGGAGAAGGGCACGGGCATGACAGACGAACGACCGCGGAACCCCCACTCCTGGGAGCCTCCGGGTCTGTGGGCGCCCCTGTCGGGGCATCTCGTCCTCGGGGTCATCAAGGCACCGTTCGTCCTCGGGCTTCTCTGGGTCGCCACACTCCTCCCTGCCGTTCCGTCGACGGGTGTCGGGGACCTGGTGGCGCTCGCGGCCGTAGCCGTCGGTGTCGGAGCGCTGATCGAGGTCCTGGTCGAGGATCCCTTCGCCCGGCGGCGGAACCTCTCGTCGCCGGGCGGGTGGGACTTCGCGCTGGTGCCCCCGTTGGTCGCGCTGCTCGGAGTCGTGGCCCTCGGTTGGCTCATGAGCGGCTCGCTCGTCATGGGCGGCGGTAGGAGCGGCGTGGGAGCTGGCATCCGCGGTCGGGATCGCCATCGGTCGCTCGTGGGAGCCCGGGATGACCCAGGACGAGTTCGACAGGAAGTACGTCGAGCTGAAGAACATGACCCGCGAGACCTTCGCGCCCGATGTGGAGGAGATCCGCCGCCGCGCCGGGGAACGGACCATGCAGAAGTACCGCGACGCCATCGAGCGGAAGCGGCGGGAGGCGGAGAGGGACGGGGACCCGCGCTGATGCCGTGCACCGGCGTGGAACTGCTCAGAGGCCGCGCGAGCCCCACGCCTCCGCGAGCAGCTCGTAGGAGCGGACCCGGGCGGCGTGATCGTGGGCGGTCGTCGTGATCAGCAGCTCGTCTGCGGCCGTGACGCGCCGGAGCGTCTCCAGCTTCCGGGTGACCGTTGCGGGATCCGCGACGATGTGCGTGTCGAGGCGGTCCTGCACCTGCGCGAGCGCGGCGGCCTCGTCGTCCGGTGCCGGGTAGGGGATCGCCCCGCAGCCCGAGCGGATGGAGAGCACCCAGCGCGCGAACCCGGAGGCGAGGCGCCGGCCCTCCGCATCGGTGCCGGCCACGAGCACGCCGGCCGAGACGATCACGTGCGGGGCCGCGACCACGCCGGGCACGAAGTGCTCGCGATACACCGCGACGGCATCGAGGACGCCCCACGGCGTCGAGTGGTAGTCGGCGCCGAAGGGCAGGCCGCGGGATCCGGCGACGCGGGCACTCTCGCCGGCCGACGACTACCGCGCGTGGCCGATCGCCTCCGTGCGGACGGCCAGGTCCACGCTGTCGCGGGCCGCCTGGGCGGACGACGACCCGGCGGAGACGGGGACCAGGTCGAGGACGGAGAGGGGGACGGGAGGGGAGACGGATGCACTCATCGGCGTCTGCTTCCACGGTGTCGAGGGTCCGGCTCCGCGTGCCGCGGTTCTCGTCGCGCAGGTCCCGGGCTCCTCTCGGCGGTGATGCCGATCCGGTGCGGCCGCGCGGACTACTCATTCTCGGGTGCGGCGATGGAGCCCGAGCAGGCCGTCCACCGCGAGGAGCCGCGCTGCGGCCGCGATCACGAACCGCGAGGGAGAAGGCGCTGCATGTGCTCGCATAGCGCGGGATCGATCACGTGCACGAAGGTCCCGCGGATGCCCCGCGTCATGAGCACCGCGTAGACGTTGCTGATGAGCAGGCGCAGGTCGTCGTCGGAGAAGGTGATGCCGAGCGTCGGGTTGTTCTCCTGGCCCTTCTTGTCGAAGTAGGAGTCCCGATCCATGAACAGGCGGCCGGCCTCGGGGTCGTAGCGGAGGTCCGGGCCGATGATCACGCCGGCGTAGTTGAGGTCGTATCCCTGCACGGTGTGGATCGACCCCACTTCCTCCAGTGCATTCGCCGACGCGATCCAGTCGCGCTGGGTGCTGTTCCATCGCGCACGGTACGCACCGATCTCGATGTCGAAGGCGTGGGGGTCCTTCCTCGACACCCACTCCCACGCGAAGCCCGCGACCATGCGCGCGAGCCCGTGCTCCCGATCGCGGTCGCGGATGGCCGCGTGCATGTCACCGACATCGTCGAACATGCGGAGCTCGTAGTCGCCGAGAGCGTCCGCGGTCAGCGGCTTCTCCGGACGCGGACTCGGCGTCGCGCCGAGGACGCGGCGGATGTACCCGATGTAATCCGTCCCCGCTCTCACGCGCATCTGCGACATGAGCGGCTGCCAGCGCCGATCGCGTCGCGCCTCCGCGATGACGCCGTCGATGGTGGACGCGCCGAGGTCGGCGGGCCTGACGCTCTGCGCGGGATCGATCATGAGGATCTGGTGGATGCTCTTCGCCCGGATCCAGTCGAGCTGCGTCCTCTGCTTGTCGTCTTCCCCGAAGAGGGCGACCGTGATGTCCTCGAACTTGCGGTTCAGCGGGCCCGACGCCTGGTTCGCCCGGCGGTTCAGGCGATGCGCCTCATCGACGATCAGGAGGTCGAAGCGTCCGGCGCTCTCGCCGACCTGGAAGGGCGTCAGGACCTCGACGCCCTGCAATCCGGGGGTCCGGGTGAAGACCTTCTTCACGCTCTCGCGCAGGGACTGCTGCGGGATGACGAACCCGGTCCTCATCCCCTGGAGCGCGTCGCGATTCTCGCCGAGGAAGAAGTCGGCGAACAGGGAATCACTGTCGAGCACGTCGTCGACCGGGAGCCGACCGATGTCCGCGATCAGCTTGAGCAGGTAGATCCCCACCACGGTCTTGCCGGTGCCGGGCTCGCCCTGGATCACCGTCGTGCTCTCCTTGCCCGCCTGCCGGTCCGTCACCAGACTCTCGAGGACCTGCTCCAGCGCGACCTCCTGGTCGGGCGAGAGCGCCTTGAACGGGGACAGCTTGAAGAGGTCGTCGTTCTCGATCTCCGCGATGGAGCGCTGGAACAGCCCCTCGGATCTCAGCTTCTCGAAGACGCGCTCGAACTCCGCGGTGTAGGTGACGCGGTCGTAGTAGTCCGCGTTCGTGATCCCGATGTTGCGATTCAGGACGGTATACGCGCCGTCGCCGGAGAAGAGGTTGATGAGCCGCGACTCGAAGTCGAGGCACACGGACTTGTTGAAGTTCTCGCCGACGATCACCCGGGCGGTCGCCAGATGTCCGCGCGCGTCGGACTTGAGATGTTGGGCGAGGCGCGCGGCGGCCCGCAGCGATTCCCCCACGTAGAGGTCGTCGCGCACGCGACCTCTCGCCCGCTGACCGGAGGGCGGACCGTCGAGGACGTAGACCACGGGCCAGTTCGAGTTGCGCGGATGCTCCGCTCCCCACCGCGCGACCGCATCGCCGGAGAGCGCGACGCGACGGACGTCAAAGTGCGTCATACCGGGTGCTGCGGCCGCGCGCTCTGTCGACGGGGTACTTGGCCTGCGTGACGGCCAGCTTGTCCTGCACGATCTCGTCGGGATCGAGGCCGAGTCGTTCGGCGAGGAGCAGGCAGTACGTGAGGACGTCGGCCAGCTCGGCCTTCACCTGCTCCGGGTCGCCGTCCGCATCCCACTGGTAGCACTCGAGCAGCTCGCCCGCCTCGATCGCGATGCTCTTCGCGAGGTTCTCCGGCGTGTGGAACTGCGCCCAGTCCCGCTCGGCGACGAACGCGGCGAGCTCCTCGCGCACGTCTCGGCTGGCCATGCGGTCACGGTAGCAGTCGGCCACCCGACCCGAAATGGGGGCACCGGCATCTCCATGAGCACGCGTCGACATCCGTATCGTCGGCATCACCGAGACGAGGGAGTCCCCGTGGAATTCGCCGAACGACTGGCCGCCCTGGCCCTGAAGGTCCGCAACCAGCGCGAGGCCATCCAGACGGAGGAGGCGACGAAGAACGCGTTCATCATGCCGTTCATCTCGACGATCCTCGGATACGACGTCTTCAACCCGCTCGAGGTGGTCCCGGAGTTCACGGCGGACCTCGGCCTCAAGAAGGGCGAGAAGATCGACTACGCGATCATGCGCGACGGCGAGGTGCAGATCCTCATCGAGTGCAAGAAGTCGACGGAGCCGCTCAAGATCGAGCACGCCTCGCAGCTCTTCCGCTACTTCGCCGTCACCAACGCGCGCATCGCGGTGCTCACGAACGGTGAGGTCTACCACTTTTACACGGACCTCGACGCGCCGAACCGGATGGACGAGAAGCCGTTCCTGGTGCTCGACCTCGCGGACATCGACGAGACGCTGCTGCCCGAGCTGATGAAGCTCACCAAGGACGTGTTCGACCTCGACTCGATCATCAGCGCCGCGGGCGAGCTCAAGTACGTCGGGGCGTTGAAGCGGGCGATCGCCGCCGAGTTCCGCGAGCCGACCCCGGAATGGGTGAAGCTCCTCACCCGCCGCGTGTACGAGGGATCCTTCACGGAGAAGGTCCGCGAGCAGTTCACGACGCTCGTGGGAAAGGCCTCGAAGCAGTACCTCAACGAGCAAGTGAACGACCGTCTGAAGACGGCTCTGGGGGCGCCCGCGTTCCCGTCGGCGCCGACCGCGCCGTCGGCCGACGCGATCACGAGCGAGGAGGTCGTCGAGGCCGACCTCGACCGGGACACCGAGATCGAGACCACCCTGGAGGAGCTCGAGGGCTACCAGATCGTCAAGGCGATCACGTGCAGCGAGGTGAAGCCGCAGCGCGTCGTCCACCGCGACGCCAAGTCGTACCTCGCGATCCTCCTCGACGACAACAACCGCAAGCCCATCGCCCGCCTCCACTTCAACGGCAAGAAGCAGAAGTACCTCGGGCTCTTCGACGCGCACAAGGTCGAGACGCGGCACCCGATCGGATCGCTCGACGAGATCTACGCGCACGCGGACACCATCCGCGAGGCGATCCGGGTCCACGCGGGGGACGCGGTCGTCGCGTAGTACGAGGCGCCGACCGGGACGGATGGGCTGCGCCGCACCTCACCTCACCGCACCTCGTCGTGGAGACGAGGGCGGCTCGACGGACCGGCCGAACCGAGCCCGCTCCGATCAGCTCTGGCTCCGGGCCCGTGCACCATGCCTGGTCACCGTCCGCGTCCTCCGGGCGCATCACGGTGACCGGCGCCCCGCCCGAGCCGTGTCGCGGCTGGCGTCGCACGTCGGATGATCGCCGCCGGCGGTCCGGTGGGGCGTGTCCGCGGAGGTGGCGAGTCCCCTGCGCTCGCCGTCGCGGGGCCGTCTTCGGTTGGTCCATCTGTGCTTCCCGCGCGCGCGCGCCCGCTGACGTCACGGCAACCGATCTCGTTCCGTCCCCGGGGAGATCGTGCGGATGGGGCAGGTCGCTTCGGAGAGCCGACGCATCGCCCCGGGTGGAATCGCGCGCGGCTTCGATCCGCTCCTCCTGCTCCTCGCGTCTCTCGACGGGCGTCACGGCTGCTGCCTCGACGCTGTCCAGCAGCGCGTTCGGATCCGTTCCGTCGGCATGAGAGGGGATGCCCGCGGCGCCGATGAAGGCGACTCCTCCTACCAGGACGCCGCCCAGCACCCGGCGGCCCTTCACGTTCGCTCGGTCGCCTCGAACGTCACGGCCACGCGACCCTGGAGGGCGGCGATGAGGCGGTAGGCCTCGTCCATCAGGAAGCGCTCGAACGACTGCCCGGTGCGCGCCACGCCCTCCTCGATCGCGGCGCGGTCGGCCTCGTCCGCGAGGGCCTCGTCGCGCGTCGCCTCCGCGATCTCCCCGAGCGTGCGTCGGCCGTCGGCTTTGGTGAGGAACCTGGCGCCATACTCGGTCAGCTCGAACGGCTCGTCGGATCCCGAGCTGAAGCGGTATCCGTCGTCGAGCACCTCATCGAGGATGATGTCCACGCGCGGCACGGGTATGACGTCCAGGGCCAAGAGAGGTGCGTCGTCGCCGATGAGGGCGACGATGCCGAGCTTCGCGTACCCCACGAGGAGACGGCGCTCCTGCTCGTCGAGATCCTGGTCGGACAGGGTCGGGTCGATCGACCGCAGCAGCTGGGCCGTCTCCGGCGCGAGCGTGTGGTGCCTGGTCTTCGACGTGAGCGGATCCAGCAGTGCGAGGTTCGGCTTGCCCTCGAATTCGCCGATGTACCCGAGCGGGACGACGTGCATGGGTCCTCCTTCTCTGTCGTGGGCCTGCTCCGATGCGTCGCGCATGCTCAGGCGCGCACCCCGGCTGGCGATGCTACCGACGGCGCGGTGCGGCTCGCCGGAGCTCTGCCCCGCGGTCCTCCCGCGACGTGGGCGACGCCTACGCCGACGGCGCCGCGAACCGGAACCGGACACCGGCGGGCCGTCCGGAATGGCCGCGATGCAGGTCCCCACGCCGAGGCTCGACAGGTCCCAGTCCTCGACCACCGCCCCTGTGATGACCTCCTCGCGGAGTCCCGACCCGCGCACGGACGCGTCGAAGCGCGTCAGCTTGCGGTTCGCGCCGAAGCGGTCGCCGACGAAGCGTCGCGAGTCCCCGTCGTAGAGGCGGAACGCGAACACGGATCCGAACGCCGACAGCACCGACGCGGCCATCTCCGGCCCGTACATCTCCTGCACCTGCTTGACGTTCTGGGTGCCGACGATGAACCGCAGCCCGAGCGACCGGCCGAAGTTCACGCCGTCGGAGAGGTGCGTCAGCTCGGGGAGCAGCGCGAACTCGTCGAGCACGAAGAACACGCGCCCGCCCGCGCGGCGTCGGGACATGGCCTCCTTCATCGCGACGTCGAGCATGGTCGTGAACACCGGTGCGAGCGTGCTGCCCGAGGCGATGTCGTACTCGAGGAAGAGCGCCCGCGCGCCCTTCGCGCGGAGGAAGGCGCGGATGGAGAAGTCGCCCGGCCGCCCGAACGACGAGCGGAACGACTCCTGGATCACCTGCTGCATGAACGCCATCGTCGCCATGGTCGAGTTCGACCCCTCCTTGGCGATGTAGT